>NZ_LOYP01000015.1:0-304165 GCF_001526365.1 Burkholderia sp. MSMB1835 | reverse complement strand
GTCGGTCAGCTTACGACGGGTCGAAAAACGGACATCTGAACTTAGCCGGAAGCGGACATTTGAACTTAGCTGCTACAACACAAATTATCGATAATTCACGTTATGTAAAATTAAAATGCCGTGGCTAATCGGTGTGTCACTGCTTGTCCCATTCCCAAGAACGGCCTGATCCATCCGGCCAGTCCGATGCGCGACTAACGCACCGCATCCCTCAGTTCCCCGGGCAGCTCACAACGGCTCGTCCCGAGCGTCCCTTCCTCCTGTGTCCTTCATCCCGCGACGTCGGGCAGCGCTGTCGGCCCGTAGACCATCTGCATGCGCCGGCTTGCTGTTAACGCATGCCCATTCGCGGGCCCTTTCCCATCCACGAAATCACCGGAGCCCGTTCATGGATATCGATCGTCACCGTATCGGCGGCACCTTGGGGATCGCCGCATGTTCGTTTGCCGCCGCACTTTCTTTCGCCGTGCAGGCGCAAGGAGCGACCGCCTGCTATGCCGTCGACATGCGCGGTGGGCCGCTCTACGTCACGTCGGACGTGTTGCGCGAAGCCGCGCTCAGGGTCGCGGACGCGAAAGTCGCCACTGTCGTCGAGCGTATGCCGCTGAGGCCGGAAGCGCCCCCGCCCGACCCGAAACGTTGCGACGGGGCGAACGATCACCTTCCTGCGGCCGGTCCCGACAACCGCAACTACTTCGGCAACGTCGTGAGCCCGTTGAAGTTCCTGCGTCTCGCGGCCTATCAATGCGCTGGCGCAGGAGGCCGGAGCCAGTTCTTCTCGATGAACGAGGCCATTTATTATCGCCAGTGCGGAGGCGGACAATACTCGAACTACATTCACTTCTGGGGACGAGCGAACGGGAACTCGAGCACGTGTTTCGCCAGCGACTACCCGACGATGTTTGCCAGGGCCGCCAAAGACAGAACGTCGGCGGAGCTGCTCAAAGCGATGAAGACGGTTTACGCGGGCGGCCTGAGCGGAGCCGCCGCGAACGATCAGGCGCTCGGCAACGCGATGGCGGCGATCTTGATCGCCGAAAGCAATCGCGACTATCTCGTCAATCTCGAGAACTACATGCTGCTGGACCTGGCCGACCTGAAGAAGGCCACGCCGGCGCAAATCATCGGGGGCCACTGCGTGCCGAATGCCGACTCCTGCCAGAACCGCCGCGAGTCGCAAGACGGCAAGCACCCGCTCGCGTGGGGCGGCGCGCAGGAAACGATGATGGTGAACGGCTGGGGTCAGGCGGCCGGCGCCAATAGCCCCTTCGGCATGAGATTCGAAGGCCATCTGTCCGGCGAGTGGGCAGTCGCGAAAGAAAAGGTCAAAAGCACGAAGGTCGCCGAATGCGGCAAGGTTCCACCCGCCTACGGAGATCTGAACCCCGACCAGCAGAGCGCAGTGAGACGCGTCTTCGAGGACATTCTGCCGATCCGCTGAGGTTCGCCGTCGGTCGACGCGCCCCCCAAAAAAACGCCGCCGCCCCGTGCCCGGAAGCGGCGGCGTCACGACGCTCAAGTCGTCGTCAGACGGCCATCACCGTCACCGACTTCGTGACGAGATACGGCTCCAGCGCTTCCGGCCCGCCTTCCGACCCGTAGCCTGAATCCTTCACGCCGCCGAACGGCATTTCCGGCCACGGCGTCGCCGGCTGGTTGATCCACAGCATCCCGACTTCGAGGCGCTGCGTCAGCAGATGCACGTTCGCGAACGCGCGCGTGAACGCGTAGCCGGCCAGCCCGAACGGCAGTCGGTTCGCCTCGGCGATCGCGTCCTCGAGCTTGTCGAAGCCGCGAATCGCCGCGACCGGGCCGAACGGCTCGTTGTTGAACACGTCCGCTTCGAGCGGCACGTTCGCGATCACGGTCGGTGCGAAGAAGTTGCCTTCCGCGCCGATCCGCTCGCCGCCGGTCTCGATGCTCGCGCCGACCTTGCGCGCGTTGTCGACGACCGACGCCATCGCGGTCAGCCGCCGCGGGTTCGCGAGCGCGCCGAGCGTCGTGCCTTCGTCGAGGCCGTTGCCGACCTTCAGACCTTCCGCGTGCTTGACCAGCGCGCGCGTGAATTCGTCGCGGATGCTGTTGTGCACGAGGAAGCGCGTCGGCGAAATGCACACCTGCCCCGCGTTGCGGAACTTCGCACCGCCGGCGGCCTTCACCGCGAGCGCGACGTCCGCGTCCTCGGCGACGATCACCGGCGCGTGGCCGCCCAGTTCCATCGTCGCACGCTTCATGTGCTGGCCCGCGAGCGCGGCCAACTGCTTGCCGACCGGCGTCGAACCCGTGAACGTGACCTTGCGGATCACCGGGTGCGGGATCAGATACGACGAGATTTCAGCCGGATCGCCGTACACGAGGCCGATCACGCCGGCCGGCACGCCTGCGTCGACGAACGCGCGCAGCAGCGCGGCCGGCGATGCCGGGGTTTCTTCCGGCGCCTTCACGAGGAACGAACAGCCGGTCGCGAGCGCGGCGCTCAGCTTGCGCACCACCTGGTTGACCGGGAAATTCCACGGCGTGAACGCCGCGACCGGGCCGACCGGCTCCTTCACGACCGTCTGCTGCGCACCGAGGTTGCGCGGCGGCACGATCCGGCCGTACACGCGGCGGCCCTCGTCCGCGAACCATTCGATGATGTCGGCCGCCGACAGCACTTCGATGCGCGCTTCGGCGAGCGGCTTGCCCTGCTCTTGCGTCATCAACTGCGCGATCGTGTCCGCACGTTCGCGCACCAGTGCGGCCGCCTTGCGCATCGTTGCCGCGCGCTCGTGGGCGGGCACCTTGCGCCATGCTTCGAAGCCGCGCTGCGCGGCGGCGAGCGCACGGTCGAGATCGGCGATGCCCGCGTGGGCCACCTTGCCGATCGGCTTGCCGGTCGCCGGGTTCACGACGTCGATCGTCTTGCCGCTCGCGGCGTCGACCCACTCGCCGTCGATCAGCAGTTGCGTATCCGTATAAGTCACGTTAGCCATCCAGACACCCCTACATTGCGTCGATAAAACGCGCGCTGCCGCGAACGGCCGCGCGCCGGTTGACAGAAAAAGCCACGCCGCCGGGGCAGGCACGCACCGGGCGGCATGGGCGGCAGGCACGGCGGCCCGCCATCGTTGCGCAGCATACCGCGCTCAGTGCGCGGCCGCCGTCGCCTTGCGGAGTTTCGCGACGTCCGCCGCCTGCACCGCCGGCGCGCCGTTGTTCCAGCCGGCGCGCATGAACGTCAGCACGTCGGCGATCTGCCGGTCGTTCAACTGGTTCGAGAATGCCGGCATCGGATAGGCGGACGGCACGCCGGCGATCACGAGCGTGTCGCTGCCGTTCAGCGTCACGTTGATCAGCGACGACGCATCGGCCTCCAGCACGTTCGGATTGCCCGCGAGCGGCGCAAGCAGCGGCGCATAGCCGCGCCCGTCCACGCCGTGGCAGTGCAGGCAGTAAGCGTTATACACCTTCGCGCCCGGATCGGTTGCCGGTCGGCCCAGCGCGGCCTGCGTCGCCTTCGGATCGTAGCGGTACGGCGGCGCACCCGTGCCGCCTGCCGCCGGTAGCGATTTCAGGTAGCGCGAGATCGCGGCCAGATCGTCGTCGGTCAGTTCCTGCGTGCTGTGGTTGATCACGCTCACCATCGAACCGAACGCGGTCGCGTGCTGGTTCGCGCCGGTCTTCAGGAACTGCGCGACGTCGGCCTCGTTCCAGCGGCCGAGCCCGGTGTTGTGCTCGCCGGTCAGGTTCGACGCGAACCAGTTGTCGATCGAGGCGCCCGACAGGAACGCCGCGCCGCTTTCGTCGAGCGCCTTCTCCTGGAAGCCGACGCCGCGTGGCGTGTGGCACGACCCGCAGTGTCCGAGCCCCTGCACGAGATACGCGCCGCGGTTCCACATCGCATCCTTCGCGGGCTTGTCCGCGTAGGGCGTCGTGTCGAGGAACACCATGTTCCACAACGCGAGCGGCCAGCGCATGTTGAGCGGCCACGGGATGTCGGACGCCCGGTTCGCCTGCTTCACCGGTTCGACGCCGTGCATGAAGTACGCATACAGCGCCTTCACGTCGTCGTCCTTCAGCTTCGCGTACGACGGATACGGCATCGCCGGATACAGGTGGTGACCGTCCTTCGCGACGCCCTTGCGCAACGCGGCAGCGAAATCGGCTTCGGTATAGCCGCCGATGCCCGTCTCCGGATCGGGCGTGATGTTGGTCGTGTAGATCGCGCCCATCGGCGTGACCATCTTCAGGCCGCCCGCGAACGGCGTGCCGCGCGGCGCGGTGTGGCACGCGACGCAGTCGCCGGCTTTCGCGAGATACGCACCGCGCGCGACGAGCGCGCTGTCGGCGGGCGCCGTCTGCGCGGCATGCGCGACCGTGCCGGCCACCAGTGCGGACAGCGCGAGCAACGAGGCACGGAGCGCATTCAGGCTCGGGTTCAGGGTGAGATGTCGCATGGTCGTCCCCTCCCCTCAGGCCGTTTTCAGCTGGTTGCCGACCGGCAGCTTGCGCAGCCGCGTGCCGGTGGCCGCGAAGATCGCGTTCGACAGCGCCGCCGCGGTCGCGGCCGTGCCCGGCTCGCCGATCCCGCCCGGCGCCTCGCCGCTCTTCACCAGATGGACTTCGATCGGCGGCGTCTCGTTGATTCGCATCACCCGATAGTCGGTAAAGTTGGTCTGCACGACGCGGCCGTCCTCGATCGTGATCTCGCCGTACAGCGCGCCCGTGATCCCGAAGATGATGCCGCCCTGCACTTGCGCCTCGATCGTGTTCGGATTCACGTACATGCCGCAGTCGACCGCGCACACGACGCGCTTGACCTGCACCTCGCCGCCGTCCACCGCCACGTCGATGACGATCGAGAAGAAGCTGCCGAACGCATGCATGACCGACACGCCGCGCCCTTGCCCCTTCGGCAGCGACGCGCCCCAGCCGGCCGCCTTCGTCGCGACGTCGAGCACGTTGCGCGCGCGCGGCGTCTTGTCGAGCAGTGCGCGGCGGTACTGCACCGGATCGGTCTTGGTCTGGGCGGCCAGTTCGTCGATGAAGCTCTCGACGACGAACGTGCTGCGCGTGGGCCCGACGCCGCGCCAGAACGCGGTCGGCACGTGGCGCGGCTCCTGGCGCACGTAGTCGACGAGCTGGTTCGGCAGGTCGTACGGCAGCTCGGCCGCGACCTCGACCGCGTCGGGATCGACGCCGTCCTTGACCGCGGGCGGCGCGAAGCGCGCGAGAATCGACGAGCCGACGATCCGGTGCTGCCACGCGACCGGCTTGCCGCTCGCGTCGAGGCCGGCCGAGATCGTGTCGTAGTAGCACGGCCGGTACATGTCGTGCTGGACGTCTTCCTCGCGCGTCCAGATCACCTTCACCGGCGCCGCGACCTGTTTGCCGACCTTCACGGCCTGGCCGACCATGTCGGTTTCGAGCCGCCGGCCGAACCCGCCGCCGAGCAGATGGTTGTGCACGACGATCTTGTCCGGCGCCAGCCCGGTCAGTTGCTGCGCCGTGTCGCGCACGCGGGTCGGCACCTGCGTGCCGACCCAGATGTCGCAGCCGTCGCCGCGCACGTGCACCGTGCAGTTCACGGGCTCCATCGTCGCGTGGGCGAGCAACGGCTGTTCGTAGACGGCGTCGACGCGCGTCTTCGCGTTCGCGAACGCCTTGCCGACGTCGCCTTCCTTGCGCGCGACCGCGCCCTTGCCGTTCGCCGCCGCGTGCGCGAGATCCGCGAAAAGATCCTTCGTCGACACCTTCGCGTCCGCGCCTTCGTTCCACTTCACGACGAGCGCCGATGCGCCGCGCTTCGCGGCCCACGTGTGATCGCCGACCACCGCGACCGCGTTGTCGACGCGCACGACCTGACGCACGCCGGGGATTTTTCTCGCGGCGGTGTCGTCGACGCTCGCGACCGTGCCGCCGAACACCGGACTGTTCACGATCACCGCATACAGCATGCCGGGCACGCGCACGTCGAGCCCGAACTGCGCGGTGCCGTCGACCTTCTCCGGCGAATCGAGGCGCTTCGCGGGCGTGCCGATCAGCTTGAAATCCGCCGGCTGTTTCAGCACGACGTCCTTCGGCACCGGCAGCTTCGCCGCGGCGTCGGCCAACTGGCCGTACGATGCGCGCCGGCCGCTCGGCGGATGCTGCACTTCGCCGTTCGCCGCGCGGCAACTGGCCGGATCGACGTTCCATTGCTTCGCGGCCGCCGCGACCAGCAGCGTGCGCGCCGTCGCGCCCGCGCGGCGCAGCGGATCCCACGCGTAGCGCACCGACGTCGAGCCGCCGGTGAGCTGGCCGCCGAGCAGCGGGTCGAGGAACAGCTTCTCGTTCGGCGGCGCATGATCGAGCGTCACGCCCGAGAGCGGCACTTCGAGCTCTTCCGCGATCAGCATCGGCAGCGCCGTATAGACACCCTGCCCCATCTCGACCTTCGGCATCACGAGCGTGACCTTGCCGGCGCGATCGATCTGCACGAATGCGTTCGGGGCGAACACGCCGGGCGCAGCGGGTTCGGCTGCATCGCCGCCGATCACCGAGCGGCGCGCATCGTCGCCCGCCGCCGGCAGGCTGAAGCCGAGCAGCAAGCCGCCGCCGGCCGCCGCGCCGAGCGACATGCCGAGCTTGAGAAACCCGCGGCGCGACACGCCCGCGCCGGCCCGACCTGCTTCGATCAGTCCACGTGACATGTCAGGCCTCCTTCGCGGCTTGTTTGACGGCCGCGCGAATCCGGTGATACGTGCCGCAGCGGCAGATGTTGCCGGCCATGGCCGCATCGATGTCGGCATCGCTCGGATTCGGATTCGCTGCGATCAGCGCGGTGGCGGCCATCACCTGCCCCGACTGGCAGTAGCCGCACTGGACGACGTCGAGCGCGCGCCACGCCTGCTGGACCTTGTGGCCGGCCGGCGTCGCGCCGACGGCTTCGATCGTCGTGATCTTGCGGCCCGCGACGGCCGCGACCGGCAGCACGCACGAGCGCGCGGCAACGCCGTCGAGATGCACGGTGCACGCGCCGCATTGCGCGATCCCGCAGCCGAACTTGGTGCCGGTCAGACCGACGACGTCGCGCAGCACCCAGAGCAAGGGCATGTCGTCGGGGGCGTCGACCGAGCGGGTTTCGCCGTTGATGTTGAGGGTGATCATTCAGCCTCCGGGGCCGTTGTATTGGGGAAGCGGCGCGAACGGGGCGTGCTGCGCCGTGAGGTCGTCGTCGCCGTTGCGTCGTGCGCAACGGCTGCCGCGCGGCCCGGGTGCGGGCGAGCCGCGACGGTGGTGCTGCATGCTTGCGTCGTTACTCGGCCACGTCGATGCCCGACAGCACCTTGATGACCGGCGGTGCGGTGAACCAGTCGGCCGATTTCGTACGGAATTCGCCGAAATACGGGCTCGCGAGATGTGCGTCGAACGCCGCCTGGTCGTCGTAGATTTCGTACAGATGCAGGTTCGGCGAACCGTCCTGCTCGCGGAACAGGTCATAGCGCCGGTTGCCCGGTTCGGTGCGCGTCTTGGCGACCATGCTGCGCAGTTCGGCCTCGGCGGCCTGCGCGTGTTCGGGTTTCAGGAACAGCGAAGCAATCACGTGAAGCGCCATTTTTTCCACTCCTTTGAAAACGGAAACGAGCATGCCACAAGCCGGCGTCTCGCGACGCCAGCGTGCAGTGGCGGTCTGTCGCCGAGCGGGGATCAGGCCAGTTCGTCCGGGCCGACCCGCACGACGACCTTGCCGAAATTCTTGCCGGCGAGCAAACCGATCAGCGCTTGCGGCGCGTCGGCGAGATCGGGAACGACGTCCTCGAGCGTCTTCACCTTGCCTTGCGCGACCCACTCGCTCATGTCCTTCAGGAACGTCGCATAGCCGGTTGCATAGTGATCGAGAATGATGAAACCCTGCACGCGGATGCGCTTGCGCAGGATCGCACCCATCAGCGCCGGCACGCGGTCGCGGCCGGTCGACACGGCCTTGTCGTCGTACGCGGCGTCGTTGTAATGCGCAATGATTCCGCAGACGGGCACGCGCGCATGGTCGTTCAGCAGCGGCCACACCGCGTCGAACACGGCGCCGCCGACGTTCTCGAAATACACGTCGATGCCGTTCGGGCACGCGTCCTTCAGCGTGGCGGCAAACGCCGGATCGCGATGGTCGACGCACGCGTCGAAGCCGAGCGTGCCGGTCACGTACGCGCACTTGTCGGCGCCGCCCGCGACGCCGACCACGCGGCAGCCCTTCAGCTTCGCGATCTGGCCGACCACCGCGCCGACCGCGCCGCTCGCGGCCGCGACGACCACGGTTTCGCCGGCCTTCGGTTCGCCGATCGTCAGCAGCCCGGTGTACGCGGTGAAGCCAGGCATGCCCAGCACGCCGAGCGCGTACGACGGGTGCGCGAAGTCGCGGCCGAGCGGGATCAGGTCGCGCCCGTCGGACAGCGCGTAGTCCTGCCAGCCGGCGCCGGCCACGACGAGATCGCCTTCGCGAAACGCCGGCAGGTTCGACGTCACCACACGGCTGACCGTGCCGCCGACCATCGGCTGACCCAGCTCGGCCGGCGGCGCATAGGACGGCGCGTCGCTCATCCGGCCGCGCATGTACGGGTCAAGCGACAACCAGACGGTGCGCAGCAGCACCTGGCCGGCGCCGGGCACCGGCACGTCGCCGGTTTCGGCGCGGAAGTTGTCCGGCGTCGGTGCGCCGACCGGGCGCGAATTCAGGACGATCTGGCGGTTTGCGGTTTTGCTTTGCGGCATGTGAGCCTCCGTCAACGGGAATGAACGTGCCGCGTGGGCACGCTCGGATCAGGGATGGACCAGCGGGAAGTGCGCGCCTGCGGCGGCGTCGGCGGTCGCGCCGGTGCGATCGCAGGCAGGCGGTTGGAACGATCGGGACAGCGTAACGCGGCGTGAGGCATTCGTCATGAATGATTGAGTAGACCAGTCGTCTAGAATCAAGGCAAAAACAAGGCGCGCCCAAGCGCGCCCGGATTACGACTGCGCCCCGTCGCGCGGCGCGGCCGGCGGCAGGTTCAGCATGCGCCGCGTTTCGGCCATCGCCCTTTCGAGCGGTTTGCGGTTGCGGTGAATCTTTTCCAGCAGCGTCGCGCCCAGCCACAGCTCGTACAGGATCGCGGCCGTGTACGACGGATCGTCGACGCCGCTCAGCGAACCGTCGGCGAGCCCCGCCTCGATGCCGCCCGCGAGCCGCTCGATGATCTGGCTGGTGCCGCGCCGCAGTACCGCGCGCATCGCTTCGGACAGATCCGACACTTCCGCGCCGAGCTTCACCGCGAGGCACTTGCCTTCCGGATCGTCCGCGCATTGCGTGTGCAGCCAGTTGCCCCAGTACGTCATCAGGCGCTCGGCGCCGGTACCGGCCTGCTGCTTGAGCAGGTTGTCGAGATGCGCGAGATAGCCTTCGAAATACGATTCGAGCAGCGCTTCGCCGAATGCCTCTTTCGAGCCGAAGTAATGGTAGAACGAGCCCTTCGGGATGCCCGCCGCGGCGAGAATCTCGTTCAGACCGACCGCCGAAAACCCCTTGTGGAGCATGATCGGCTTCGCGATATTCAGGATGTGCTGGCGGACTTCGGCGCCTGAAGATGCATTCATGATGGCGTATGGTAGCAACGATTAGACCGGTCGTCTAGTAACGTCGAGCCGGCATGTTGAGCGGCACTTTACCCGATCCCCGTCGCGAGCCCAATGCCTTGCCAGCGCGCTTCTCGTCTGCCCAGGGCGTGCGCGGGCGGCATGCCATCACGGCGAGTCGGTTGGGCCGTCAGCGCGGCGCTTCGTCGGCACGCTTTCTCGTGCGCGCCCGACGCTCGCTGCGTTCGGCGGCCGGGGCGCTCTTGACTCCGCGCAACGGCGGCCGGCGCACCAGCGCCGCCATCTCGCGCCTCACCGCATCGAGCTCGTTGCCGCGCGCCGCCTCGGCCGCCAGTGCGCCGTCGAGCTGCCCCTGAAGCACGCCGCAGCGATGCAGCGCGTCGCCGAGTTGCGCCTGTAGCGCGGCCATGTCTTTCCGCTGCTGCACATCGCGCTGTTCCGCGCGCGACGCGGCCGCGTCGAGCTCCTTTTGCAATCGCGCGGCGGCGAGCCGCTCGCGATCGATTTCCTGAAGCGCCCGCTTCTCCGATGCGCGCAGCCGCTCCTCGGCGCGGCCGGCGTCGTCGCGCAACCGGTCGAGCTGGGTGGTGAAATCCGCACGGGCCTCGGCGAGTGCACGATCGCCCTCCGCGTTGTCGGCCTTCAGGCGCTCGATATCCGCTTGCAGCGCTTGCCGCGACGCATCGTCGGCCGCCCTCGCCTGCTCCAGTTCCTGAATGCGGACCTGCGCGGCCAGCAGCGCCGCCGTGCGTTGCTCCAGCGCGGTTTCGGTGCGGGCCAGTTCGGCCTGCAACGTCGCGACTTCCGCGTGTGCTGCGGCCCGCTGGGCTTCGACTTCCGCGCGCAGCGCGTCGAGGGCCGCTGCCGCGGCTGTGCTCGACCGGTTCCATAGCGCCGCGACGAGTTCGCCCGCCGCTGCCTGCAAATCGGCCGGCAGGTCCGGATGCTCGATGCGCACACGGCTTTTTTCCCGCAGCTCGGCCCAGAACTCGCCGAGGACAGCCGTCGGCGTGCTCATGCTGCCCTTGCGAACGAGTTGGTACAGGCGGTTCGCCGTCGGCGTGACGCCGAAGCGGAAGAACAGCAGCGCGCAGACTTCGCGGTACAGCTCGCGCGTTTTCGGGAAGTCGGTCTTGAGGCGCTCGATTTCGGCGGTCAGGCGAGGTTCATCGGCGACGAGATCGGACATGGCGGGTTCTATCGAGAATTTTGATGAATAATATAACGTAAACCGTCAAATATCCAATCATCGACTGGTTTACTTTTGACATTATTTCTATAATGTCGAGCATTGCCCGGTGGAAGACGCACGAATCCGGCCCCGCTCGTTACGGCGTGGCGCGGTGCAGCATCGAAACGCTGGAATCCCTATCGGGTCATGGCCACGAATTCACCGAGCATCTCGGGTCATCCGCTGGATCGGGACAGCCGCCTTTTGCACGGCAGCCGGAAAAGTACGATCGCGCCACACGCCACATGCGCGGCAACAAAACACCCGCATGCGTGCGACGGCGGCACGAAGCGCGCCGGCCTTCAGCGGCCGGGCGCCACTTCCCTGAAGAAGTCGATCAATTGTCGCGTCAGGAAGGCCGGATTCTCGTCCGGCAGCCAATGGCCGGTATTCGGCGCAACGGCTCCACGCACGTCCAGCGCCAGTTCCCTCGCCATGTCGAGTTCCTTGGCGCCGTTGCTCTTGTCGCCGGCGAGCGCCAGTACCGGCATCGGGAGCTTGTGCTTCATGAACGCCTTGAACTGCGTCTCGTCCTGCGCAAACGCGCGATAGAGTTCGAATCCGGCGCGTAGCGCGCCTGGAGCCGCATAAGCGGCGGCGTAGACGGCGATATCGTCGTCCGACAGCGGGACGTGGGTTCTCTTCTTGTAGAAATCGAGGATGTACGCGTGCTCCTTGCCCGCAATCAGCATTTCGGCGATATCGCGCTGCTGATGCAAGCCGAAATGCCAGATCTGCGGACCGGCACGGGCCTTCGCTTCGTCCCAGATTCGCGTGCCCGGCACCGGAACGTCGAGCATCGCAAGCGTCGCGATCTCGGCAGGCCATTGCGCGGCGTACGCGTAGGCGACCATCACGCCGATGTCGCGGCCGACGAGATGAACGCGCGTCGCGCCCAACTGGCGAACGAGCGCGCGGATGTCGCCTGCCATCGAGGCCTTGTCGTAGTCGCCGAGCGGCTTGTCTGATTCGCCTGCGCCGCGGTAATCGACCGCAACGACGCGATACCCCTCTTCCGCCAGCGCTGGCATCACGTGACGCCACGTGTACCAGGTTTGCGGCCAGCCATGCAGCAGGATCACCATCTCGCCGTCGTCCGGACCGCCGGTCACGTAATGGAGGCGTACGTCGTCGACCTGCGCGTAGCGCCGGCTGAATCGTCGATCGAAGCCGGCCGGCAGGCCGGCCGTCGGCATCCCTGACATCGATTGTTCATTCTGCATGGGTCGTCATCCGTTACTTTGTCGGTCGCTCAGCCTGTCGACCTGCTTCACGCCCCGGAGCAGCCATGGCCGAAGTTGCCTCGTGACGAACGGCATGACGATCCAGGTCAGCGACGAAGTCAGGAGTGCGGAGCTGAGCGCGAGTTGGACAGGACGCTCCAGGGCGGGAAGGAGCGCGCTCAGAAGGTAGGTGATCGACAGCAGGACCGGATAAACCGCCAGCCACGTCACGAGAAACGTCTTCCACTTCGGTGTAGCGGGCTTGCCGGCGATCGCGAACCACGCATCCATGCCGACGGCGGCGTCGCGATGTTCGTCCGATATCTCGTCGCCCTTCGCAACCAGCTTTCGCCGCTCCGCGGAGTCCTCCCACGCATGCAGGTGCTCCTGCGAGTCGAAACGATAAACCAGGTAGTTGATGCCGCTTGAATCGCTCAGGCGAACATTTCCGAGATGCCCCGGGTAGCGCCGCGCTGCCGCGTCGATCTCGCGCGCCCATCGATCGAATTGCCTTTCCCGCCCCGGATGAACGACGCGGCTGACGACGATCGTGCTCGATTCGCGGATCGTGTCGGACGGGGAAAGGCGTGGGCTGTCGTGCATCTGATTGCTGAAGCGAGTGGGCAGTGCATTTCGTCGCTCGGCGGTACCCGATGGCGTCCGAGAAAAAACATGCGCCGTTTGAGCGAACATGCCGAGCTGTCGCGCGAGCAAATCACGGTCCTGTCCGCAGGCCGGCAGCGTCGCTTGTCGCACTTCGACGCTCGCTCGAGCGGCCTGCGTCGACGGCGCGGCAGCCTCATGCGATGCCGTCGAATTCGCTACCCAACGAACGCGCGCTGTAATTTTTTCAGCATGATCGAAAGCGTGGAGCGCTACGGGTGAGCGGAAAGTGGATCGCCGGGCGCCTGATCGCCGCCCGGGGCCTTCGTTTGGGCTGTCATTCGCGTGCCACCTTCGGCCGGTAACGTTCGAAGCCGCCCCGATTCCGACAAGCGAACCGACATGCAGCGCCCGTCGCGCGCCACGCCCCACGTTTACGCAGCCACGTCCCGCGTCCTCGCCGTCAGCCTCGCGATCAACCTGCTGCTGCTCGCCGTCGAGACGGCGGCGGCATGGTCCGCGCATTCGTCGGGGCTGCTCGCGGACGTCGCGCACGCCGCGATCGATCTTGCGGCCGATGCGCTGATCCTCGTCGCGTGCCGGTTCGACGCGCGCCTGCCGCCGGAGCGACGCCCGACCTACGAGCCGCTCGCACTCGCGGGCCTCGGCGCGTTGCTGGCCGCGACCGGCGCACAGATGATCTGGCATGCGCTGACCCGGTTCGATACGCCGCCCGTCGTGCAGCCGGGCGCGACCGCGCTCGCGCTGGCTGCCGTCACGCTCGCCGGCAAGGCCGTGCTGTCGTACTGGATGCTGCGCAAGGCGCGCGAGACCGGCTCCGCGCTGCTCGATGCGAGCGGCTGGCACGTGCGGACCGATGCGCTGTCGTCGTTGCTCGCGGCGCTCGCGATGAGTGCGGCGCTGCTCGGTTTCGGCCGTCTCGACGATCTGGCGGCGCTCACGATCGGTGCGCTCGTGATCCGCACGGGCGCCGGGTTCATCCGGCGCGGCTATGCGCAGTGGCCGGCACTGGCCGATTGGACGAATCGCTCGACGCGTGGGTCGTGAACGCGGGTCGTCGCGCCGCTCGTCGATGCTTCGATACGCGCGATCGAGTGCTCGGGATGAAGAAGAGGCTCGCCCCCGCGAGCCTCTTTTGCGTGATGTCGCCATCGGCATGGCGTGCTTGGCGTACCGATGCTACCGCCCACCCGAGCGGCACGACACTCCCGGGCAAAATCCGCACGAGCGCCGCCGAGCGACGGCCGCGGCATACGGCATGGGACGGTTTCGCGTAATGGAGTATCGGGATGCCTTGCACGGCATCCCGCGATGCACACGTATGCTCCGCGGGCGGCGTGATGGGGCGATACGCGGGTGTCGTGCGCGACGACCGCAGGCAGGTTGACCGATCGTGCTCCGCGTAACAGGCTATTGCCTGTTTTTTTGTCAATACAGTCTATGGTTTGTATTTCGACGATACATGCCATAGACTGTATTTTCAGATTACAAACGATCGCCTGTCATCTCGCGGAGCGCCCGATGGCCTTTCCTGTCCAGACCTTGACCCAATTGCGCCCGATCCTCGTCGGCTTCCGCAAATCCGCGGGACTCACGCAGGCGCAACTGGCCGCCCGCCTCGGCATCACCCAGCAATCTTATGCTCAGCTCGAAGCCAACCCGTCGGCGGTCAGCATCGAACGGCTTTTCAAGGTGATGAACGCGCTTGGCGTTCGCATGATGCTCAGCCTCGACGAGCGGGATGCATCGGCGGACGCGGCCGATTCGGCTTCCGCTGCCGAACCGGTGGCGCGCCGCAAGCCGGTCGCGAGCAAGCGCGGCACCACGGCCACGACAACCCCGACCGGGGCCGCCGTCGGAACTGTGCGGAAGCGCCCGACAGCGACGACTCGGGCCAGGCCACGCGCGTCGGAGCGGGAGGACTGGTGACGATGGTCGCACGCGCCCGCAGCAACCGGCTCGACCTGTGGATGAACGGCATTCCTGTCGGCTATTGGGAAATCCGGCGCGGGGTCGAGCGTCTCGTCTACCTGCCGGACTGGCTCGACGATCCCCAGGGCCGGCCGCTGTCGTTGTCGCTGCCCTTCACGCCCGGCAACCAGCCGCACCAGGGCGCGATCGTGGCCGACTACTTCGACAATCTGCTGCCGGACAGCGAGCCGATCCGCCGCCGCATCGCGCAGCGTTACCGGCTCCGGTCGACAGCGCCGTTCGACTTGCTCGCGTCGATCGGCCGCGATTGCGTCGGCGCGATCCAGATGCTGCCGCCCGACGAGACACCGGTCAATCTCAACGGAATCGAAGGCACGCCGCTCGACGACGCAGCCGTTGCCGATGTGCTGCGCCACGCGACCGCCGCGCCGCTGCCCGGCCACGGGGAACCGCACGACGACCTGCGCCTGTCGATTGCCGGCGCGCAGGAAAAGACCGCGCTGCTGCGTCGGCGCAACCGCTGGCTGCGGCCGTCGGGCAGCACGCCGACGACCCACATCTTCAAGCTGCCGCTCGGGCGCGTCGGCAACATGCAGGCCGACATGCGCACGTCCGTCGAAAATGAATGGCTGTGCTCGAAGATCGTCGCCGCGTACGGCTTGCCGGTCGCACCGTGCGAGATCGGCCGGTTCGACGATCAAAAGGTGCTGATCGTCGAGCGCTTCGACCGGCGCCCGTCGCGCGACGGCTCGTGGATCCTGCGACTGCCGCAGGAGGACATGTGTCAGGCGACCGGCACGCCGTCCGGGGCGAAATACGAAACGGACGGCGGCCCCGGCATCGAGACGATCATGGGCATCCTCGCGAATTCGGCCGACGCTTCCCGCGACCGGATGAATTTCTTCGTCGCACAGCTCGTGTTCTGGGTGCTGGCGGCGATCGACGGCCACGCAAAGAACTTCAGCATCGCGCACCTGCCCGGCAATGCGTATCGCAGCACGCCGCTGTACGACGTGCTGTCCGCGCATCCGATCATCGGTACGCGCCGCAATCAGATCCCGCCGAGCCGCGCGCGCCTGGCGATGGCCGTCTGCGGGAAGAACCGGCACTACGTGATCGGGGAAATCCGGTCGCGCCACTGGATCGCACAGGGCCGGCGCGTCGGCCTGACCGAAGACGACGTGCGGGCCGCGATGACGGCCGTCGCAGCACGGACGGAGCCCGCGATTGCCGAAGCCGCCGCGCAGATCCCGGCGGATTTTCCGGCGGACATGGCAGACGCGATATTCGCGGGCATGCGTCGGCAAAGCCGCAAACTCGCGGCGGCCGACGCGGCGTGACAAATCGACCGGCCGCGACGGGCTGCCGGTCTTCGCCGCAATACTTCGACCCTCGGTCGACGGGCGGCCCTGGCAGGACCGAAGCGGCTACGCCGCCGCGGATACGGACATCGAACGCCCGCGCCGAACCGCTTGCCGGCCGCCGGCGGCTGATCGTTCAGCCGGCGTCGCGCGCGCGGGCGAGTGCCGCGAGGTTGCCCTCGCCGAACCCGTGGTGCCCCTTGCGCTGCACGATCTCGAAAAAGATCTCGCCCGGGCGGCGTTTGACGAAGGTCTGGAAGAACAGCCTCGGCACGCCGTCGTCGCCGATCTCGCCGTCGACCAGCACCGCGCGACGGCGCAGCGCGTCGAGATCGACACCGTGCCCAGGCAGCCGCGCGTCGACGTCGTCGTAATAGCGTACGGGCGGCTCGATGAATTCGACGCCGTTCGCGCGCAACGCATCGACGCACGCCAGGATGTCGTCAGTGGCCAGCGCGACGTGCTGCACGCCCTCGCCCGGATGGTCGGGCAGGTACGCATGCATCAGCTCGGTGCGCCGCGTACCTTCCTCGTAGACCGGAATCCGCACCGCGCCGCACGGCGACACCATCACGCGCGACTCCTCCGACACATGCCAGTGCGCGTCGATCTGGTGGATCTCGCGAAAATGCAGCAGGTCGTGGTAGAAATCCAGCCACTCCTGCATGCGGCCCGCGCCGACGGTTTGCGTGAAGTGGTCGACCTGCTGCAGGCCGACGCCCGCGCAATCGAGATCGGTATGCGCGGTCGCGATGTCGATCGGCCGGAAATCGATGTCGAAGATCGAGATGTCGCCGACGCCGCCGCGCTGGCCGTCCCGACCGCGCCAGCGGTCGACGAAATACAGGTGCGAATCGCCGATGCCCTGGATCGCCGGGATCCTCAGTTCGCCGACGCCCACCTTTTCGCCTTCGAACGCCCACGCCCCGAGCTGGATCGCGCGCTCGAACGCGCGCCGCGCGTTCGCCACGCGCAACCCGATCGCGCAGACGCCCATCCCGTATTCCTCCGCATAGCGCGCGGCGAACGAATCGGGCTCGGCGTTGATCAGGAAATGCATCTGCCCCTGCCGGTACAGCGTGACGTTCTTGCTGACGTGCCGCGCGATCGCCTTGAACCCGAACTGCTCGAAGCGCTGCGCGAGCGCTTCCGGCACGGGCGCCGCGAATTCGACGAATTCGAGACCGGCCATCCCGAGTGGATTGGCGGCCGGATCGGCGACGGGCGGCGTATCGCTGGACAAGGGGTGGGAATTGCCGGGCATTCCAGTCTCCGGGGGCATGCTGTCGATGAGGGATTGTGCCCGTCGCGTGCGGCATGCGCGGCCGATGCGGCGGCCTCGCCTCCGCCCCGAACGGGCGAGTTGTCGATGCTGCAGATTTTAACCAGATCGTTCACCGCGGCACACCCCGGCCAAACGGCATATCGTCGCGCGGCCTAGTGCAAACCCGAAAAGCGTTCGATAATCGCACGGAATTGAACGATAATCGCGCACATTGTCCGATTGGCCGATTGCCGCCGTGCGGCCCGCGCCCTATTCTCCGTTCACTCATCGACTTCAATGCAGCATCGGACGCGGCGCCGCCACGATTCCACGATGCGCCGTGCCAGGAGACATCGCCATGACCCCCACCTTCGACACCCTCGACGCCGCCGCCGGCGCCCGTGCGCGCAGCCAGGCCCGCAAGGCCGCGATCGGCAGCTTCGTCGGCGCCGTCGTCGACTGGTACGACTTCCTGCTGTACGGAATCGTCGCCGCGCTGGTGTTCAATTCCGAGTTTTTCCCGAAAGTCAGCCCGACGATGGGCACCCTCGCGGCGTTCGCCACCTTCGGTGTCGGCTTCCTGTTCCGGCCGCTGGGCGGCATCGTGTTCGGCCACTACGGCGACCGGCTCGGCCGCAAGCGGATGCTCGTGCTGACCGTGATGCTGATGGGGCTGTCGACGGTCGCGATCGGCTTGCTGCCGACGTTCTCGACGATCGGCTGGTGGGCGCCCGTGCTGCTGGTGCTGATGCGCGCGATCCAGGGCTTCGCGGTCGGCGGCGAATGGGGCGGCGCGGCGCTGATGGCCGTCGAGAGCGCGCCGAAGCAGAAGAAGGCGTTCTACAGCAGCGGCGTGCAAGTCGGCTACGGCGTCGGGCTCGTGCTGGCCACCGGCATCGTGTCGATCCTGAGCCATACGCTCGGCGAGGCCGCGTTCAAGTCGTGGGGCTGGCGCCTGCCGTTCGTGTTCAGCATCGTGCTGGTGCTGATCGGGCTCTGGGTGCGCAAGAACATGGACGAATCGCAGGAGTTCGTCGAGAAGGTCGAGCACGGCAACCGCAAACTGCGCCTGCCGGTGCTGGAGGCGCTGACGCGCCACCCTAAGGCGTTCCTGCTGATCGTCGCGCTGCGGCTCGCCGAACTGTTCACGATGTATATCGTCACCGCGTTCGCGCTCAGTTATTCGACGACGAACCTTGGCATGTCGCGCGATCTGTTCCTGAACATCGGTCTGCTGGTGGGCGCGGTGAGCTGCGTGACGATCCCGTGCTTCGCATGGCTGGCCGACCGCTACGGCCTGCGCCGCATCTACCTGATCGGCGCGCTGATCGGCCTCGCTTCCGCGGTGCCGTTCTTCGTCGCGCTGGAAGCTCGATCGATCTCATGGATCGTGATCTTCTCGATCCTGCTGGCGAACGCCGCGCACGACATGGTCGTGAGCGTCCAGCAGCCGCTGTTCACCGAGCTGTTCGGCGCCGAATATCGCTACAGCGGCGCGGGCGTCGGCTACCAGTTCGCGAGCGTCGTAGGCGGCGGGTTCACGCCGTTCATCGCGGTCGGCCTCGTCAGCCTCGCAGGCGGTTCGTGGCACCTCGTCGCCGGCTATCTGGCGTTCGGCTGCCTGATCTCGCTGGCGGTCGCCGCGCGGATGCGGGCCGCGCAATGACGTGATGAGCGCGTGGCCGACCCGATTCGCGGCCGGCCACGCGGCGGTCATTCGGCCGTGCCGGCCGGCATTCGACCCGCCGCATCGCGGGCGCGACGTCAAACACTGTCAGTTACGCGCGCCGATTCCCCTTTTCCCCTCCGAACACTCCACGCCGCGTGCCGACCAATGGCATCATATGGGCCTACGTCAGTCACCGATACGCCCCCATATCATGTCGAATCTCATCGTCCACGGCGGCACTCCGCTGCGCGGGGACATCAAGCCGTCCGCGAACAAGAACGCCGTCCTGCCGATTCTGTGCGCCACCCTGTTGACCGATCAGCCGCTGCGCCTCGTCGGCGTGCCGGACATCACCGACGTGCGCAAGATCCTCGACATCTTCCGCACGCTCGGCAGCGACGTGTCGGTCGATTTCACGACGGGCCTGCTTGAGCTTCACCATCGCAACACGCAATTCGATCCGGCCATCCACCGGCTGCCCGAGGCGATGCGTTCGTCGATCATGCTGATTCCGCCGCTGCTCGCGCGCTTCGGCGTCGCACGCCTCGAGAACGACGTGAAAGGCTGCACGCTCGGCGTGCGCGAGATCGATCCGCACGTCGAGGTGTTCGAACGTTTCGGCGCGCACATCGAGCGCACGCCCGATTCGCTGATCGTCCGTACCGACGGGCCGCTGACGGCCAACGATCACTGGCTCGACTACGCGTCGGTGACGACCACCGAGAACTTCGCGCTGTGCGCGACGGCCGCGAACGGCACGTCGACGCTGATGAACGCGGCCTCCGAGCCGCACGTGCAGGAGTTCTGCCAGTTCCTCGCGATGATCGGCGTCGCGATCGAGGGCATCGGCACGTCGCGGCTCTGCGTGACGGGCGGCGGCAAGCTCGGCGGCGGCGAGTTCCGCTTCGCCGAGGATTTCCATGAAATCGCGACGTTCCTTGCGCTCGGCGCGATCACGGGCGGCGACATCACGGTGCGCAATTCGTCGCCCGAGCATTTCCCGCTGATCGACCGCACCTTCGCGAAATTCGGCGTCACCGTCACGCACCGGGACGGCTGGTCGCGCGCGGAGCGCGACGGCCCGCTGCGCGTGCGCCGGCCGTTCACGCAGAACATCCTGACCAAGGTCGAGGCCGCGCCATGGCCGTACCTGCCGGTCGACCTGCTGCCGATCTTCATCGCGCTCGGCGTGCGCGCGGAAGGCAGCGCGATGTTCTGGAACAAGGTCTACGACGGCGCGCTCGGCTGGTCCGGCGAACTGTCGAAGTTCGGCGCGCACGTGTTGTTGTCCGACCCGCACCGGCTGATCACGTTCGGCGGACTGCAACTGACGCCGGCGCGCGTCGAGAGCCCGTACATCATCCGCGTCGCGATCGCGCTGCTGATGGTGGCGGCGAGCATCGAAGGCCGCTCGGAAATCATGAACGCGCTGCCGATCCGCCGCGCGCATCCGCATTTCGTCGAGAACCTGCGTTCGGTCGGCGCGAACGTCGAGTGGACGAGCAGCGAGTAAGGTCATGACGGATGCGGCGCGTCACGGTCGCGTCGCATCCGGTTCCTCCGCTTTTCCGGTTCGTCCGTCCTCAAGCAAACGGGTTGCGCAATACCGGACCGCCGTCCACTTGCAAGCCGTCGTGCATGTCTTCGGTGTACAGATATTCGCACCCCTCGATCGAAGCAGTTGCCACGATGCATGCGTCGTAGAAGGACAAGCGATGCCACTCCGCCAGCCGCCGCGCGAGGTCGTGCGCATCGACGGTGAGCGGCACGACATGGCACAAACGCCTGATCGGCTCCAGAAACTCCCCTACCTCGCGCCACGGCATCCGCAGTTTGCGGTTGCAGACACTGGCGACCTCATTCAATACCTGGACGCTGACGGTTGGCCGGCGAAGGAACAGCGCCTCCGCACGATTTGCCTTGGTTTCGTCCTCGGACAGCAGATAAAGCACGACATTGCTGTCGACGAACGATTTCTCCGTCTCAATCCCGCTCATTCGCATCGTCCCGGCTGAACTTGAAATCCGCGGGCAACTTGCCCCTGAAACGCCGCAGTCGCTCCAGAATCTCGTCGGGCCTCGGCTTGCGGCTTACCGCGAAAACGCGGGGACTGTCGACCACGATCTCGATATCGTCGCCTTCGCGAAGTTCCAGTGCGTCGACCACACTGGCCGGAAGACGAACCGCCAGGCTATTGCCCCATTTAGCGACCTGCATCTGAGCCTCCGTGGATATACGCCGTCAATTGTATATTGTTGGTGCGAATCCGCAATTCGGCTGAATGGACAATTGGGCGGGCACGCGCGCCCAATTACCCATGACTCGCGCGATAATCGCTCACACTCGCGCGAATACCGCGCATCCACCGCCCACCTGCGACGATGAAAAAGCCCGATCTCGACCGACGCGACTGGATTGCCGGCCTCGAAAAAGGCCTGATGATCCTGGAGGCGTTCGACAGCCAGCACGCGCGCATGACGCCCACGCAGGCCGCCGCGCGCACCGGCCTCACGCGCACGGCCGCGCGGCGCTACCTGCTGACGCTCGAGTCGCTCGGCTACGTGTACACCGACGGCAAGCTGTACGGCCTCACGCCGCGCGTGCTGCGGGTCGGCTGGTCGTACTTCGATTCGGCGCGGCTGCCGCGCACGGTCCAGCCTTATCTGCAGCAACTGAGTGCGTCGCTGAACGAATCGGCGTACGTCAGCGTGCTCGACGGCTGGGAACTCGTGTTCATCGCCCGCAACGGCGTGTCGCGCGTGATGACGACGGGCTTCGTGCTCGGCGCACGCGTGCCGGCGCCGCTGACGTCGCCCGGTGTCGTGCTGCTCGCCCATCATCCCGATCGCGAGGCCGTGCGCGCGTGGCTCGACGAGACCGAGTTGCCGCCGTTCACGCCGCACACGATCACCAACAAGGCGCGGCTGCTCGAACAGGTCGACCAGGCGCGCGACGCCGGCTACGCGGCGATCGAGCAGCAGTTGCAGGTCGGCGTGCGCGGGATCGCGGTGCCGCTGAAGAACCGTCACGGTGAAGTCGTCGCCGCGCTGAGCACGAACATGCCGATCGGCGCGGAGACGACCGACGCGGCCGTGCGGCGCGTGCTGCCGCATCTGCAGGAGGCGGCGCTCGCGATGCTCAACGTGCTGTAGCGCACCCTGCTCGCCGCGAACGGCCCCAGTGCAACGCCTGCAACCCCGCTACGTAACGAATAGTGCCCTGAGCCGCAACCGGCAGTCCGTCGGCCGGTTTTTGCCCTTCACCCGATCCGCCACCACCGCGGCAACAGATTGCGCACTTCGCGCCGCCGGTAACGGTCGTCGATCAGATGCACGACGCCCTCGTCGTGCTCGGTCCGGATCACGCGCCCGGCCGCCTGCACGACCTTCTGCAGCCCCGGGTACAGGTACATGTAGTCGTAACCGTTGCCGAAGCGCGCGTCCATCGCGCGCCGCATCTGCTCGTTGACGTCGTTGACCTGCGGCAATCCGAGCGTCGCGATGAACGCACCGATCAGCCGTTCGCCGACCAGGTCGACGCCTTCCGAGAAAGCCCCGCCCAGCACCGCGAAACCGACGCCGCGGCCGGCCGCGTCGAAACGCGCGAGAAACGCGTCGCGCTCGCTTTCGGCCATGCCGGGCGCTTGCGCCCATACGGGGACGTCCGGATGGCGCGTCTGCATCAGCGCGACCACGCGCCCGAGGTAGTCGAAGCTGCTCAGGAAGCCGAGATAGTTGCCGGGTCGGGCCGCATATTGCGCGGCGATCAGGTCGGCGATCGGCTCGAGCGAGCGATCGCGGTCGCGCCAGCGCGTCGACACGTGGCTCGCGACGCGAACCGTCAGTTGCTCGGCGCGGAACGGCCCGTCGACGTCGAGCCAGCCCGTATCGCCGGGCAGCCCGAGCGTGTCGCGGTAGAAATGGAACGGGCTCAGCGTGCCCGAGAACAGTACGGTCGCGCGCGCGGCTTCGTAGCGCGGCGCCAGGAAACCGGCCGGGATCACGTTGCGCACGCACAGCGTCGACTGGACGCGGCGCCGGCGACCGGCCGTCGCGACGCCGTCGAGCGCGGGCTGCCGCGGCATCGGTTCGCCATGCAGCGTCGCGTCGAAGATCGATGCGCTGTCGAACGCTTCGGCCAGCACGCCGAACTGGATCGCCTCGAAATGAAAGCGCAGCAGCGCGTCGCCGTTCGCGCGCGGCGCGTCGGTCAGGTGTTCGCCGATCGCCGCGACGAGGTTCTGCACGGCCGACATGATCGGGCCCGGCACGTCGGGATAGGCCGCATAGCGCTCGGCCTGCGCGCGATTGAGCGTACCCCACGCACGGGCGAGCCGGTCGAATGCCTTGCGCAGCGCCGCGGGCGCGGCTTCGCGCGCGGCCGCGAACGCGAACGGATCGAGCGACGCGCTGTACATCTTGCGGGCGCGGTCGAGCAGGTTGTGCGCTTCGTCGACGAGCACGCCGACGCGCCACTGGTTCTGCTGCGCGAGCGTGTGCAGCATCGCGCTGCCGTCGTAGTAGTAGTTGTAGTCGCCGATCACCATGTCCGACCAGCGCGCGAGTTCCTGCGCCAGGTAGTACGGACAGACGTCGTGCGCGAGCGCCGCGGCGCGCACGGTATCGCGATCGAGCAGCCCGGCCTCGATCGCCGCGTCGCGCGCGGCCGGCAGCCGGTCGTAGAAGCCTTTCGCGAGCGGGCACGATTCGCCGTGACACGCGTTGTCCGGATGCTCGCACGCCTTGTCGCGCGCGACGAGCTCCAGCACGCGCAGCGGCAGCGCGGGCGTGCCGGCGCCGAGCGTCGTCGCCGCTTCGAGCGCGAGCGCGCGGCCGGGCGTTTTCGCGGTCAGGAAAAACACGTGGTCGAGCTCGCCCTCGCCGCAGGCCTTCAGCAGCGGGAACACGGTGCCGAGCGTCTTGCCGATGCCGGTCGGCGCCTGCGCCATCAGGCAGCGTTCGTCGCGCGCCGCGCGATAGACGGCCACCGCCAGCTCGCGCTGGCCGCTGCGAAACTGCGCGTGCGGAAACGCGAGCGCGCGCAGCGCCGCGTCGCGGGCGGCGCGATGGGCCGTCTCGCGTTCGGCCCAGCCGACGAAGCACGCGCACTGCTCGGCGAAGAACGTCGCGAGCGTGCCGGCATCCAGCGTTTCCGTCAGCACGGTCTCGCGCTCGGACACGATGTCGAAATACACGAGCGCGACGACGATTTCCTCGAGATCGCGCGCGTCGCACATCAGGTGCGCATAGACCTTGGCCTGCGCCCAGTGCAGCGCACGATGGTTGGCCGGCATCGCGTCGAGGCTGCCGCGATAGGTCTTGATTTCCTCGAGCCGGTTCGCCACCGGATCGTAGCCGTCCGCGCGGCCGCGCACGGTGAGCGTGCCCCACGTGCCCGTCAGCGCGATCTCGGTTTCGTAGCGCGCGCCGCGCTTCGACGTGACCGCGCCGTGGCCGGCGATGCCTTCGAGCGCGGTCGGCGCGGGCGTGAAGCGCAGGTCGAGATCGCCGCGCCGCGCGGTGAATTCGCACATCGCCCGCACCGCGACGACGTAGCTCATGCGGACAACCCCGCCGCTTCGGCGTGCGCGGCGGCCCCGCCGGCCCACTCGACGTCGACGACGCGCACCGGCATGCGGTGCGCGACGCAGTAGGCGAGCCAGCGTGTCTGGTTGTCCTGCAGCCGATCGCCGGGGCCCTTCACCTCGATCAGCTCGTAGCGGCGTTCGTCGGGCCAGAAGCGGACGAGATCGGGCAGGCCGGACCGGTTGCTGCGGATATCCGCGAGCAGGCGCGTGAACCATAGCCGCAGATGCTCGGGCGGCAGGCAGGCGAGCGCTTCGTCGAGCAGCGTGTCGGTCAGCACGCCCCAGAACACGAACGGCGATTGCAGCCCGGCCTTCGTCGCGAAATGCCGGCGGATCGTGTCGCGGTACGCGCCCGAATCGAGCTGCGCGAAGCATGCGTCGAAGGCCGCCGCGCGGCGCACGGCGAAATCGGGCGCGTGCAGATCGGCCGGGCCGCGCTGGAACGGGTGAAAGAACGCACCGGGCACGGCCGCGAACACGGGCTCCCAGCACAGCAGCCCGAACAGCGAATTGATCAGCGTGTTTTCGACGTAGTGGACCGGCGAAGCCGGCTGCGCGAGATGATCGCGCACGGCGAATTCGACGCTGACGGATGCGTCGGGACGCGCGAGCACCAGCGTCTCGCGCGGCACGTCGGCGGCGGCGGCCGCGCGTTCGACCCGCTGGCCGGCGCGGCGCTGCAGGCGCGGCAGCATGCGCTCGACGCGCTGACGTTCCTCGTCGCTCTCGAAACCGCCGCGCGCGTCGAGCGCCAGCGCGAGCGCGTCGTCGTCGCGTCCGCAGCGTTCGAGCACGCGGATGCGCCGGTGGCGGCTGCCGGGCCACGCGCTGCGGGTGTATGCGTCGAGGGCGGTGCCCCAGTCGGCACGGCGCTCGCACGCCTGGCCGAGCGCGAACAGCAGCTTCGCGCGGCGCGTCGCGAGCCACGGCTGCGCACAGCCGACGGCGTCCAGCGCGCGGATCAGGTCGTCGAACGGCAGATCGTCGGGCCATGCATCGAGCGCGTCGCGGCACATCTGCAGCGCGAGATACGCGTCGACGTCGCCACGCTGCTGGAACGCGCGCGACGACGGCGCGATCGGCACGCTTTCGTACTGGAACACGCCGAGATCGGCGAGCACGAATTCGCTCCAGTCCTGATGCAGATTGCCGAAGAACATCAGCCGCAGCCGATCGCACAGGGCGCCGACCGTCACGCGCAGTACGCGGTCGTCGGCCTGTGCGCACCACGCGCCGAGCGGTTGCGCGACGTCGTGCGCGGGGCGCAGCCGGTCGAGCCAGTCGGCCTTGCGTTCGCCCGCATGCGCGGCGAGCGACGGAAAGATGCGCAGCAACTCGGCCTTGGTCGACAGCGCGAACAGCTCGTCGAGCGTGAGCGGCGGTGCCGGGTCGACCCAGCCGAGGGCGACGAGCGGCGCGGCGGCGTCGAGCGTGCAGCCGATCTCGTCGTACACGAGCTTGCTCGCACGGAAATCGGACCCGTTGCGCATCAGCATCCGCACGAGCAGCGCCCGCGACGCCTGCGGCAGCGTTGCGAACTGTCGGACGAACGCGTGCTCGTGCGCGTCGAACAGGTCGTCGTAACGCTCGCCGAGCCAGGCCAGCGCGCGTTCGAAATTGGTCAGGTAGTAAAACGCCGGAGGCGTCGGCGAGGCAGGCGTCACGGGAATCAATCACTGTACATTTGTACAGGTCGCAATCATATCAAATATGACGGGCGATGCCGCACGCCGGCATCGCCTTCCCGCTATCCGGCTTCGATCCGGCTTCGGTCAGAACTGGTAATTCACCGACATGTCGAACACGCCGTTGGTCGACTGCTGCGTGATCGGGCTGCGCGCCGCGCGGCCGACGAGCTGCTCGATCGCGCCGTCCATCGTGACGAACCAGTGCTTGTTCACGAACCACACCATCGTCACGCCGAGGCCGGCCGACTTGATCCCGGCCCCCGACGAATAGGCCGGCAGCCCCGAGCGCGCGGCCGCGCCCTGGTTCACGCCGAACCAGCTGTTCATGTAGCGGGAGTCGGCGAACGACACGGTCGGCCCCGCGAACCAGAAGAAGTGTTCGTTGCTGCCGGGCATCGGCATGTAAGCGGAGAAATCGCCGGTCCAGCCGTTCGACCCGCCGATGCTGCGCCGGACGTCCGCGCGCAGCACGAGCGGGAAATCCTTCGAGACCACGTAATCGGCGGCGAGCTTCATCACGGGCGCCGCGTTGATGTTGTCGAGGCCGTTCAGGTGGCCGAGATCGTCGGCCGAACGCCGTCCGAGGTCATAGCCGACCGCCAGGCTCACGCGCCAGTTCGGCCCGCGCAGCACGTTCGCGCCGAGGCCCTCGCCGGTCGACAGGAAGAACAGGTCGCGATAGCGGATGTCGAAATTCGGGCCGCCCATCACGCGGTAGCGGTCGGAGCCCGCGTAGCGCGGCTGCAGCGTCATCGCGGCGCCGACGCTCACCTGCCACGTGGGAATAGTCGGATCGAAGAGTTTCTGGAGCGGTACGCCCGCCGTGTACTGCCATTCGCCGAGCGGCGAAGGCGTCTGGGCCGACGCGTCCCGAGCGCCGGCGGCAAGCGCCGCGCATGCCGAAAGGCCGGATACGAACCGGCGTGCGCCGGGCGACAGCAACAGGCGAGCAACAGTGGTCAAGGCGGTCTCCGTCGGCTGCACGAAACGAACCTGAAGGAAAGCGCGTCGCGCTTCAGCGGCTGCAACAGTCGGCAGCCCGCTGCGCGAACGTAGTGTGCGCTGAATTAACGGACATCCTACGCGACACGCGTGCGGACGCAAAGCGCCCGTTGTGGACGGGCACTTTGCCGGGATCCGGCATGCGCCGGCGGATGATTGCGGAATCAGAAACGCTCGACGTGATAGTCGCCGGCGAGCGCGGCCGGGCTGCGCGTCGACATCATTCGCGAGAAGCCGTCCGCGAGCCGGCCGAGCGCCAGCTGTTTCTGGCTCGCGTCCCAGTGCGTATAGGTGTCGTACGCGGCATCGTCGAACGAAACGGTGACGGCGACCGGGCGGCCGCTGGCGCGAAAGCCGATCTGCAGCACGCCGCCGGGCAATTCCTCGATGTGATAGTGCAGCGAACGCGATTCGAAATAGCGGCCCAGTACCTGAGCGATCGCGCGCTTGTCCGGCGATTGCACGTGAATGTCCATGACGGTCCTCCTTTCAATGTTCGCGCGGCCGGTGGTGGCGCACTGCCTCCGCCCGGCATCCGCATCGGCGGCGGGTTCGACGGCGGATCGCCTTGCGGCAGCCCGTCGGGCACGGGCGGGTCGACCGGGTCGTCGTGCCCGGGCGGCGGCGGATCCGGGTCGACGTCGGGTGTCGTCGGTTCGGGGCGGTGCAGCATGGATGGCGTCTTCATGTCACTCCTGCGCGACGGCGCGCGCATGTCGATGGCGAAGCGAGCCCCCGCAAGCGCCGTGCCCGCTGTCGCGCCGCGCCCCGTGGCCGTGGGATTCAGTCGTCGTAGGCGGCCATGACGAGCCACATCGTGCGCCCCTCGGCACGCAGTTGCACGGCAAGCGCGAACGGATCGGACGGTTCGCATTGCGCGACGAGCGCTTGCTGCGCGCGCTCGGGGCCGTCGTAGACGGTGTCGTTCAGCTCGCGTACTTCGTCCTTGCCGTCGAACATGCGCCGCTCCGGCCGATAGACCCGCGATTCGCGCTTCCACGTGTCGAAACGCTCGCGCACGTGGCCGAAATCGCCGCCGCATACGTTCGCGTCGTAACGTATCCTTTCCCTGGCTGCATTCATCACGATGTCCTCTCGTCCATACCGACCTCGTGCGCGTCGTATCCGCATGCCCGGCCGGTTCTCGCGGCTTGCAAGCGCCGTGCCGCGGCCGCCGCGGGTACGGCGCTTGCGCCTTTCATCGACAAGGAGGTTCGACCATGACCGCTCACGACCCCGGCCGCCGCGACGCCGTGTCACCGGCTGCCGGACTGCTCCGGCTCGCCACGTCGCGTCCGCCGTCCGAAGACAAGACGGAGGAGCGTATCGACGAAGGGCTCGAGGAGACGTTCCCGGCCAGCGATCCGCCCGCCGTCGGCGGTGCGACGCGTATCGACCCCGCCAAGCCGTCCGGCGAGCGCGAACGGCGCGCGCCGCACGTCCCTTCCCCGCCCCGCGATCACGGCTGACGGCGGCACCCGGCACGCGCTGCGTGACAGCGCACTCGCGCGCCGGCCCACTCAGGAGCGATCGATGAAAGTCCTTGAACGCAGATGGCATGAAGTAAGCGGCGCGGCCGGCGTCGCGGCGCTGGCCGCGATCGAAAGCGCGGTGGTCCTCGCAATCGTCACGATGACGGGCATCGGCCACTGACGCCCCGCGCCGACGGCCGCGGCTGTCGCCGTGGAAGATGTACAAGCAGGCTGGCAAATTTCTCCGTCGCCGGCTATCCGGCGCAAGCCCGTTATCAGCGTGAAGAGGCCTTGGGGCCCGACGTGTGCGCCTCGCGCGGCATGCGCGGTGCTCCCGCATCGTCCCCGCTCACGAAGGAGACGTTCATGTATCGCGTCAACGAGATCATGTCGCGCGACGTGGTGTGCGTCGCACCGACCGACACGATTCGCCATGCCGCCGAATTGATGCAGCGCTTCGACATCGGCGTGCTGCCCGTTTGCGACGGCGCCGAACTCGTCGCGATCGTGACCGATCGCGACCTGGCGGTGCGGGCGCTGTCGCGCGGTCATTCGCCCGACACGCCCGTGCAGGCGGTCGCGTCCAGACCCGTGCAATGGTGCGTCGAGGACGACGGCGTCGGCGATGTCCAGCAGCGGATGGCCGACGTGCAGTTGCACCGCTTGCCGGTGCTTGACCGCAGTCTGAAGCTGGTCGGCATGGTGTCGCTCGGCGACATCGCGACGCGTGCGGGCGGCCCGGCGCGCGACGAGCTGGCCAACACGCTCGAGGACGTATCGCTGCCGCGCCGCCGCTGACCGGCGTTCCCATCCATCATCCCGCGCGGCCTGCCGCCCCGGCGCAATGCCCGCGCAACGAACTCGCGCGCGGGGCCGGGTTGCCGCTTCGATCAGGAGGTTTTCGATGACAACGGACAAACCGTCGCGCGACGCCGCGCGCATCGTCGGCACGAACCCGCATACGGCCGTCGGCGGCCCGGGTCCCGACGTGATGGCCGCCCGCACGCTCGAAGGCGATCGCGTGCTGACGCTGGACGGCGACGACATCGGCAAGGTCGCTCACATCATGCTCGACGTGCGCGCCGGACGGATCGCATACGCGGTCGTGTCGTCGGGCGGCCTGCTCGGGATCGGCGACAAGCTGCTCGCGGTGCCGTGGAACGCGCTGGTCCTCGATGTCGAGCGCGAATGCTTCGTACTGCCGGTCGACACGGCGCGTGTGCGCGAGGCGCCCGGCTTCGACAAGAGCCGGTGGCCGGCGATGGCCGACCCCGAATGGGCCGAAGCCCTGCATGCGTACTACGGCCGTTCGCCGTACTGGCTGATCGAGGAAGGCGAAACGGCGCTCGATTCGCCGCCGTACGAGGCGTCGCCGGGCGGCCCCGAAGACGGCACGCGGGAGCACTGAAGCCTGCCGGCCGGAAAGCGGTTCACTGCGCGGCGGCCACCGCCTTCGCGAGTTGCCGCGCGGCGCTCAGGTGCGCGTTCAGCGTCGGCAGCGTGCGGGCCGCGAATGCGCGAAGCTGCGGGTCGCGACCGTCTTTCGCTTCGGTTTCGTAAAGCCGGACCGCCGCTTCGTGTGCGCGAGGCCCCGCGAACGCCACGTACGCCGTATCGAACGCGGGCCCGTTCTTCGCGCGCAATGCCGTCACCGCCGGATCGACGAGCATTCGCGTCTGGACCGGCACGCCCTTTTGCGCGCCGATGTGCCGCAGTTCGTCCGCGATACGCGCATGGTCGTCGACCATCCGGCGGGCGAAGGCCTTCACCTCCGCGTTCGACGAGCGATCGAGCGCGAGCTGGCCGGCCTGCCGTTCCACCTTGCCGATCATGCCTGCCTTGTCGACGAACTCGGCGTCGATGCCGATCGGCCGCTGGGTCATGCCCGCCTCGTCGGCGGTCGGACCGGGGCGCACGACGCCCGGCGCGACCTGCGCGGACGAAGCAGGCGGCGCCTGCGCATGCGCGAGCGCGAACGTCAGCGCGCCCGCGGCGGCAGTCAGGACGATTGCCGCCGACCGGCGCCCGCGTGGCTTGATCCGGTTCGGTTTCGTCATCCGGGCCTCCGTATCGGGCAACGGAGCGTCACGCGGGACGATGGGCCGACGTGAAGAAATCGGTCCACTCGCCGTTGTGCCACGCGCCCTCGGTGCGCTCCACCGATAGCGCGCCGGCGGCGAGCATCGTCCGCTCCGCGAACGCGATCGTGCGCCGCGTCACGTGCGCGGCCAGCACGACGCCGTTTTCGCATTGCTTCAGCGCGCCATGCCCCTCCGGCGCATCGCCGCGCATCCGGCCGAGCGCGCCGCACAATGCGCCGACGTACCCGCCGACGAGCGGCACGCCGATCCACGCGAGCGGGGAATGAAGGCCGCCCAGATAGAGCAGCGCGGCCCCGGCGAGCCCGACGATCGCGCCGATGGCCACGCCTTCCAGCGCGCCGATGCCGCCCGGCCGCGCGGCCGAGTCCGCATAGACGTCGCCGCCGAGCCAGAACAGCGCGTGCTGTCCGGGCGGATTGAGAAAGAAGACCTTCACGTCGTCCCGATGCATGGCGTGGCCGCGCAACTGCTCCGCGCAGCGTTCCGCCTGCTCGAGCCGCGAGAAACGGCCCGCGATGATGGTGTCCATGTCGAACCTCCTGCCCGGTGACGCGCAGGACCGCGGGCGCGCGACGCCCGATCGGCCCGGCGCTGGCCCGCGCATCACGTTACTTCCGGCGGATCTGCAGCTTGTCGCGCACGCCGCTCACGCCGCTGACGTCGTGCGCGACGCGGATCGCGGTCGCGCGTTGTCGCTCGTCGGGCACGTTGCCCGTCAGTTCGACCACGCGGTCGCGAACCTGCACGTCGATGTCGCCGGAGGCCAGGCCGCGTTCGGCGACGAGCGCGGCCCTGACGCGGGACGCGAGCGTCGCATCGCGGATCTGCCCCCCGACGGCCGACGCCTGGCTCGCAAGCTTCGCACGGGTGCCCTCCTCGGCCGATGCGTAGCGGGGTGTCGCGATCCATGCACACGACAGCATCAGTATGCTCGCGATCGGCACGACCGGCGTCCTGCGTCCGGTGCGTGCCGGCGCGTTGCCCGTGCCGTCGCGCCGCGTGCTTTTCGTTGGGTCCATCGCGTCTCCTTTCTCGTATGCGGCCGGACGGCCACGCGACCGGATTGCCGCGCCGCGTATGCGTCGGGTATGCGCCGCTACCGCTCGCGCGGCTTCCCGTCGCCCACGTCGTCCGGCACGACGTCGACGATCACGCTCGCGAGCGTCGGCATGTCGACCGGCTTGCACAGATACGCATCGAACCCGGCGGCCATTACCCGGCGCCGGTCGGCCTTGCCTGCATGCGCGGTCACCGCGACGACCGGCAGATGTCCGCCGCCGTTCGGCAAATGCCGGATCCGGTCCAGCAGCCAGTAACCGTCGCCGTCCGGCATCGCGAGATCCGACAGCACGACGCTCGGCTGCTGCCGCTCCACCGCGTCGAGCGCGTCGTGCCCCGACCGGGCGGTCGATACCTGCGCGCCCATGGTTTCGAGCGCCGCCGCGAGACTGGTCCGCGACGTCGCGTCGTCGTCGACCACCAGTACGCGCTGGCCGTCGAGCGCGACCGTATCGGCCTTGTCCTTCGCGCGCGACGGCTGCTCGACCGGATCGTCGGCGTCCCAGCCCGCGGGCAGCGTCACCGTGACGGTCGTTCCGCGCCCGGCGCCCGCGCTCGTCGCGACGACCTCGCCGCCGTGCAGTTGCGCGATGTTGCGCACGATCGACAGGCCGAGCCCGAGGCCGCGCCTGGGGGACGTGAACGCGCCCTCCGGCCGGCTGAACGTATCGAACAGGTGCGGCAGGTATTCCGGCGCAATCCCTTGCCCGGTGTCGGAGACCGACAGCCGCACGCGCTCGCCCGCGCGGGTCAGCGACACGTCGATCCGCCCGCCCGGCGGCGTGAACTTGATCGCATTCGACAGCAGATTCGACAGGACCTGGCGCAGGCGCTCGCCGTCCGCCGGGATCACGCAGGCCGGCATCGCATACGACGTCGACAGCACGAGCCCGTTCGCCTGCGCCGTCGCGTCGAGCTCGCGCGCGGCGTCGCGCACGATCCGCACGAGATCGACCGGCACGCGTTCGAGGCGCAGCCGGCCGGTCGCGAGGGACGATGCGTCGAGCAGATCGGCGACCATGTGCGACAGCGACCGCGCGCTGCGATCGATCGCGTCGACCGCCTGCTGCGCGAAGCCCTGGCCGTCGGCGTTGCGCAACACCTCGACCCAGCCGTAGATCACGTTCAGCGGCGTGCGCAGTTCGTGCGACACCGTCGCCAGCAGCTCGTCCTTCAGCCGGTTCGACGTGTCGGCCTGCATGCGCGCGTCGCGTGCGCCGCGCAGCGAGCGAAGGTTGTGGCGTTCGTTGCGGCGGCGTTCGCCCGCTTCGCGCAGCGTCAGCGACAGGCCCGCGCTGCGGCCCTGCGCGTCGACGATCGGCGAGGCGACGAAGGTGGCGCGAAAACGGCCGCCGTCGCGGCGCACGCACAGTACGTCGAGCGGCCCGACCGGCTCGCGCAGGTCCGCGAACGACGCGGGCACCGCATGCCGGCGCAGCCAGCGCGGCGCGATCATCGTGACGAGGTCGCGTCCGTTCGCCTGGGCCGTATCGATGCCGAAGATTCTTGCCGCGGCCGGGTTCCAGCTGGTGATCCTGCGCTCCACGTCGGTCCCGACGATCGCATCGGGCGACGCATCGACCACGCGGCGCAGCAGCTCGGTGTCAGACCCGCCGGCGACGGACGACGGCTCGCGGTGCGGCGGGTACGGATCGCCGTCGTCGTCATCGATCTCGCGCAAACGATCGTTCGCCAGCAGCGGCTTCACCGTCGTCACCAGCACGCATTCGACGAAACCGATCGCGACGAACGCGCCGGCTTGCGCGAGCAGCGTCGCCAGCGGCGCGTCGCGCCACCACAATGCGGCGATCACGCCGACGCTCGCGGCGGTCGCGACAAGGCCGCCGGCGAGCGACGTCAGCCATGCGGCGGCGGCCACGCCGGCGTAAAAAGGCAGCGGCGCAAACGGCGCGTGCTTGCCGACAGCCTGAATCGCCCACGCCTGCAGCGCGGACGCCACCCCGACGGCCAGCACGATCCATGCACCCTGCCGGAGCAGCTCACGGGTCATAGTCCTCATTGCATCCTTGCATCGCGCCGGCTCCCGTCGGGTGCGGGGGATGCCGCGTTTCGACCATCCGGCATCCCGTCGAGCGCGCCGGGCGAGCAGGAACGCGTCAGCAAACGACGTACCCGACGCCGGCCGGGGGCGCGTGCGCGGCAACGCATGGCCGCGCCCTATGCCTGCATCGGCGGCGGGCCGGACAGATGGGGTGTCGGCATCGCCGCGCGCACCGCCGCACCGTATCGACGACCGCTTTTTTTCATCGGATTTCTGTAAAAAAGTGCGGGTCGCAACCCGAAGGCGGCGCCGCGTCGACGGCGCGCGAACGGCCCGATGGCCTGTTTCTGTCGATCATGTCGCGCGCATTGGAATTTTCTATTCCGCGGCACCTTCGCCGCCGTTTCGCTGTCGATGATAAATATTGCAATCAACGGAACCTGCGATGCCGTTTTTCAAAACGGCCGCGAATGCCTATGGGTGAATCCGCAAACCGGACGAAGCAGCGCGCGGACAGTCGCCGGCTGTCCGGCCGGTCCGCCGCGATGCGCACGCTGCTCGGCCGTATCGAGAAAATCGCACCGACCCGCGCGAGCGTGATGATTGCCGGCGAAAGCGGGGTCGGCAAGGATATCGTCGCGCGGCGGCTGCACGATCTCAGCGCGCGGCGTGACGGCCCGTTCGTGCCCGTGAACTGCGGCGCGATTCCGCCCGAGCTTGCCGAGGCGCAATTGTTCGGGCACGAGAAAGGCAGCTTTACCGGCGCGACCACGCAGCGCGAAGGGTTCTTCGAAGCCGCGCGCGGCGGCACGCTGCTGCTCGACGAAATCGCGGAAATGCCCGCGGCGCTGCAGGTGAAGCTGCTGCGGGCGATCGAGTCGAATACGATCGTGCGCGTGGGCGGCACCGAACCGATTCCGCTCGACGTGCGGTTCGTGTCGGCCACCCGCCACAATCCGGCCGACGCCGTGCGCGACGGCCGGCTGCGCGAGGACCTGTTCTACCGGCTCGCCGCATTCGCGATCTACGTGCCGCCGCTGCGTCAGCGCGACGGCGACGTCGAGACGATCGCGCAGGAATTCGTCGACACGCTGAACGAGCGGCATCGCTCGCACAAGCGGCTGACGGATGCCGCGATCGCCGCGTTGCGCGCGTATTCGTGGCCAGGCAACGTGCGCGAACTGCGCAACACGATCGAGCGCGCGTACCTCTTGTCCGACGAAGGCATCGAGATCGCGTTGCCGAAGCAACCGATGCCGACCGTCGACAGCACGTCGGAAGGCGCGATGGCGCTGCCGCTCGGCGCGACGCTGCACCATGCGCAGCAGCGCTTCATCGTGGCGACGCTGCGTCACTTCGACGGTAACAAGCCGCGTGCGGCCAAGGCCCTCGGCATCAGCCTGAAGACGCTCTACAACCGGCTCGCGCTGATGCGCGACCAGGGCGGCTCGTGAGCACTGCGGCCCGCATGCCGCGGGCAGCCGGCCGCGTCAGGCGACCTTGAACTGCCCGACCGTCGTCGCCAGCGCGTTGGCCTGCGATTGCAGCGCGGTGGCCGCCGCGGTCGACTGTTCGACGAGCGCCGCGTTCTGCTGCACCATTTCGTCGAGCTGGCTGACGGCGCGGTTCACTTCCTGGATGCCGCGCGTCTGCTCGTTCGCCGCGTGCGTGATCTCGGAGATGATGGTCGTCACGTTCGACACGTTCGACACGATCTCGCGCATCGTGTCGCCGGCCTGGCGCACCTGCCCCGATCCGGCCGACACGCTCGCGACCGTCGATTCGACCAGCACCTTCACTTCGCGCGCGGCCTGCGCGCTGCGTTGCGCCAGGCTGCGCACTTCCTGTGCGACGACCGCGAAGCCGCGGCCCTGTTCGCCCGCGCGGGCCGCTTCGACGGCCGCGTTCAGCGCGAGGATGTTGGTCTGGAACGCGATCCCGTCGATCACGCCGATGATGTCGCCGATCCGGCCCGACGCTTCCTCGATCTTCCCCATCGTCGCGACGACGTCCGACACGACCACGCCGCCGTGCGACGCGATCCGCGACGCGGCCGCCGCGCGTTCGTCGGCCTGGCTCGCGGCTGCCGCCGACTGGCCGACGGTCGCGGTGATCTCTTCCATCGACGCCGCGGTTTCCTCGAGGCTCGCCGCCGCCGATTCGGTACGCGACGACAGGTCCTGGTTGCCCGCCGCGATCTCGTTCGCGGCCGTGCGCACCGATTCGCTCGCATCGCGGATCTGGCGCATCACGTCATTCAGCTTGTCGACGAAACTGTTGAACGAGCGCGCGATGTCGGCGACTTCGTCGCGGCCGTCGGCCGGCAGGCGCTGCGTCAGGTCGCCGGCGCCCGAGCCGATCGCGGCCATCGCCTGACGCACCTGCGACAGGCGGCGGAACGCGGTCGCGGTGATCGCGCCGATGATCAGCGACGCCACGCCGACGATCACGATCAGCGTCATCAGCGACGCGGTCAGCAGCGAACGCATCCCGGCCGTCGCTTCGGCCTTGTCGAGCAGCACCAGCGCGTACCAGTCGGTGCCCGGCACCGGTTTCGCGCGCACCAGCTTCGCGTCGCCGCCGACGCCGACCTCGACCGGCGCGCTCGCCGCCGCGATCGATGCCACACCCAGCGCGCCGAGTTCGGGCGATACGTCGGCGACCGGCTTCAGCGTGAGCTTCGCGTCCGGGTGCGCGACGACGTGGCCGCTACTGTCGATCAGCATCCCGAAGCTGGCCGGCGTCGGGCGGATCGACTTGACGTTGGCGATCACGCTGTCCATCGACACGTCCGCGGCGACGACGCCCTTCAGCGCGCCGTCGCGCAGGATCGGCACCGCGAACGTGACGACGAGGTTGCCCGTGCCGGCATCGACGTACGGCGGCGTGACGACCGGCTTGCCGGCCTGTGCGGCCTGCTTGTACCACGGCCGGCCGGTCGGATCGTAGTCGGGCGGGATGCCGGTCGGGTCGGAGAAGTGGAACGTCTTGTCGGCGTAGCCGGCATAGACGTTCGTGAAGCCGCCGGCCGCGGCCATCTGCTTGAACACCGGCAGCGGATCGGGCGTCAGCGCGGCATCCTGCAGCGACGCGATCATCCGGCTGCGGGTGGCGACCCAGTCGGCGATTCCGACCACGTGGCCGCTGGCGACCGAGGTCAGGTTGCGGTCGATCGCGTCGTCGTTGTACGAGCGCGCGATGAAATAGTTGATCAGCGTCGTGGCGACGAGCGCGAATACGACGATGGCGACGCACGCGGCGAGGATGCGGGCGCGAATGGACGAGAACATGGCAACGACTCGGTAAGGGAGCGGGAACGCCCGGTGGACGAATTCACCGGGTAAACGGCAAATCGCGCCGCTTACTTGAGGTCGTTGTGACAATTCGTTGAAACGTATGACGAAACGCGTCGGCGATTGTCGGCGGATCGTCAGGATGGCCGGGTTCGACGGGCGCGCGTCGTGCCGCTCCCGCCGCCCGGCCGCTACCTGCTACAGCCGATGCCTCGGACGCGGATCGGCGTCCGCGGGCGCGTCGTCGGCCCGGGTGTCGCGATCGAAATCGTCTTTCTGGCGCATCCGTTCGCGCAGGTGCCGGATCGCGAATACGTGGATGTAGTCGTGCACGCGCGCATCGGACGACAGCGCGCGCACTTCGTCGTCGAGCATCGCACGCAGCTGATCCGCGCCGATCGCGCGCCGTTCGGCGGCTTCCTTGAGTGAATCGAGCAAATTGTCCTTGGACATCGACAGACTCCTGACGGTCGAGGAACGAAAAAGATGACGGTACCGGAAGCTTAAAGACTGGATGGACGCGCGGCGTACGATGCGCCGGCGCGTGTTTGCGCGCAATCAACGGCACGTTGCGTGCCGCCGTGTGGATCCGTTTCCGAATCGGCCGCGCAGTGTTCGCGGTGCACGTGGCCCGCGAACGTCACTGAAACCCTGCCACGCCACCCCGAGGCGCGGCACTGGCGTCGGGCAGCGGTGGAACGCCGCCCGACGCCGATGCAGTGGGGAAACTTAGACCGTCCGAAATCATGCGTCAAGCGCCCCCCGCCATTCATTCGTCGGACGAACGCGCAGGATCGGCCGGCCGCCGCGCGTGTCAGCGGATTCCGATACGCGTCGCGCAATTTCCTGACAGCGACTTCAGCGCACGCCGCTTGGCAGTGCGCCATCGCCACACGATACTGATCACATGAACCAGGCGTTCATACCGGACATCGCTCAGCCGGCCGTCGAGCCGGCGCGCGGGGTTCGGCGCAGGAGACCAACCATGGCACATCGCAACTCACCGGGCCGGGACGGCCCGCGGCGCGCGTCGGGCAACGCGCGCGCCCTGCTGCCCGCCCGCGCCGCGTCGGCCGACACCCGTCCGTCCGACGACCTCGACACCTTGCTCGCGCTCGCCCGCGAGGCCGGGTTACTCGTCACGCTCGACGGGCAGATCGGCCGCGAAAAGTATCAGAGCGTCGTGGGGTCGGTCCTCGCTTTGCAGCGGTTCGCCGCGGCACTCCACGCGCGCGACGCGGCCGTCGCACCGGCCGGCTCCGAGCCGCGTCGCAAGGCCCGCCCCGGCTGGCCGCATGCGAATCGTTTGCGCAACCGCACGTGCAGCGCATGCGCACCGCTCCATGTCGTGCGTCCGCATGCGCGGGTACGACGCGGCCCAGGCCGCCGGCACGACCTGCGATCGATTCTTCGCACCCTCTGACCGGCGCACGGAAACGACGCGCGGCACGGCGCCGCGCAATGGTTGCGCGCACGATGGCGCGCCGCTCGACGCGGCCGCATTCGACATCATTCCCGCGGGGAAGTGAATTCGACGAGGCCAGGCGGAAAGCGGACGGGGTGACTTGCACCCCGCCCGTCCTCCAAGGCAACCGTCGGTTGCCTACCCTCGTGCCAGAGAGTTCCGGGTCGGATGACGCGCCGGACCAACACGCGGCGCCGCTCCTGAAAACGATGCGACGGCGGCAAGTGCGGCAGCGTTCGCTTCCTGCATGCAGGCGCGGTCGGGAATCGCACGTGCACGACGGGCCAGCCGCATCGCCGGACGTTTCGTCACTGTCTCACGCGATGTGCGCTGCGTTTCTGATGCAGGTCAATCCAAACCCGCTTCGAGCGCGACGACGCCGAATTCATTCCGCGCTACGCACCAGCAGCACGGGCACCTGCGCGAGATGCGCGACGCGCCGCGCGACGCTGCCGATCAGCCAGGCGGCGATGCCGCGACGGCCATGCGTGCCGACCACCAGCAGCTCCGCCCGCCAGTGCACGGCATCGCGCATCAGCGCATGGGCCACGTCGTCGCTGGTCGGACGCGTTTCGACGATGCCGCGCTTGGTCGGATTGCCCGTCGCATGGAGCAGCGGGCCGACCTTCGCGAGCGCATCCTCGCCTTCCGCGCGGTACGCATCCTCGAGCGCGCGCACCGGCACGACATCGGTCAGACGAACCGCGCGATCGATCACGTATGCCGCATACAGCAGCGTCGTCGGCGCCGCGAAGCCGAGCCCGACGCTTACCGCGTGCAGCGACGGCTCGCTGCCGTCGACCGCGAACATCAGCCGCTGCAGCGCGCCGTCCGACGGCCGTGCATACGTGCCGGGCACGATCAGCAGCGCGCAGCGCGCGCGTTTCGTCAGCGTGTCCGACATCGCGCCTTCGACGAGCCGCAACAGCCCGTGGTGCGGATTCGCGCCGATCGCCAGCACGTCCGCGCGCCACGTCGACGTATCGCTCACCAGGGCGTCCGCCACCGAGCCGCCCGTGACCGACGTATCGACGACCGTTCGCTCGACGTCGACGCCGCTGTCGGCGAACAGCGCCGCGATCCGCTCGCAGATGGCTTGCGCTTCGCGCATCATGTCCTCGCGCGCCGACGTCAGCAGCGCGTCGATGCGCGGAATGTCGGGCAACACGAGGCGCGGATTGTCGATCGCGCATATGATGCGCAATCGCATGCCCGGACGCAGCAGCGTGCGCACGTAACGCGCGGCGGTCAGCGATTCGGGCGTCGGATCGACGGCCAGCGCGATCCGCGCGAGCGTCGGGATGGACTGGGCAGGCTGCATGGCGAAGGTCTCCGTGCGTGCGCGTCGTCGCCGAACGACGACGGGTACTTCGCGCGGCAGCGGCGTTGCCGCGTCGGACCGCCGCCGTGGCGGCAGGATCGACGGGCTGTCACGCGAAGCGCGGACAAGCAATGCGTTCGTTCAGCATAGGCCGTCCGGCCCGCGCGTGCATGATCGCGATCAACGATCGCGCGGCTCCCTGCCCGCGCCGCTTACGACTTCGTCGGCATCGACGCGGCCGGACGGTTCGCGTAGAACAGCGCGTACGCGATGCCGAGCAGCACGATCCACACCGGCCCGATCACGAGCGCGACGCGCGTATCGGGCGTAAACGCCATCAGCACGACGACCAGCACGAGAAAGCCGAGCGCGACGAACGAACCGAGCGGATAGAACGGCACGCGGATCGGCAGACGCGCGATCTTGTCGGCCGACAGCGTGCGGCGAAAACGCATCTGCGCGATCAGGATCACGCACCACGTCCAGATCGCGCCGAACGTCGATACCGACGTGAGCCACGTGAACACGTGCTGCGGTGCGAGGTAGTTGAGCAACACGCCGATCAGCAGCAGCGCGACCGACACGGCCACGCCGTACACGGGCACCCCGCTGCGGTTCACGCGGCCGAGCGCGGCCGGCGCCTGGCCCTGCTGCGCGAGGTTGTAGAGCATCCGCGCGGTGCTGAACAGGCCGCTGTTGCACGACGACAGCGCCGCGGTCAGCACGACGAAGTTGATGATGCCGGCGGCGGCCGGAATGCCGAGGCGCGAGAACGTCATCACGAACGGGCTGCCCTGCGTGCCGATCCGGTCCCACGGATAGAGCGACATGATCACGAACAGCGCGCCGATGTAGAAAATCAACACGCGCCAGAACACCGAATTCACCGCCTTCGTCAGCGACTTCTCCGGGTTGCGCGCCTCGCCGGCCGTGAGGCCGAGCATCTCGACACCGAGATACGCGAACATCACGATCGGCAGCGCGGCGATCACGCCGTCGATCCCGTTCGGCATGAAGCCGCCGTGCGACCACAGGTTCGAGATGCCGGTCGCGACACCGCCGTTGCCGATGCCGAACGCGATCATCAGGCCGCCGCCGACGATCATCAGCACGATCGTGACGATCTTGATCAGCGCGAACCAGAATTCGAATTCGCCATACAGCTTGACCGCGATGAAGTTCACCGAGCCCATTGCCAGGAGCGCCGCGAGCGCCCAGATCCAGTTCGGCACGCCGGGGAACCACATGTGCATGTAGACGCCGACCGCCGTGATTTCCGCCATGCAGGTGACGATCCAGACGAACCAGTAGGTCCAGCCGGTCAGGTAACCCGCGAGCGGGCCGAGGTAGTCGCGCGCATAGCGGCTGAAGGCGCCGGCGACCGGGTTGGTGATCGCCATCTCGCCGAGCGCGCGCATGATCAGGAAGATCGCGAGGCCGCCCAGCAGGTAGGTCAGCAGGATGGCCGGGCCGGCCGTGCGGATCGCGGTGGCCGAGCCGAGGAACAGGCCGACGCCGATCGTCGCGCCGAGCGCCATCAGGTTGATGTGCCGTTCTTCCAGCCCGCGGTGCAGTTGGTCTTCTGGTTGTTTCAAATTCGTCTCCTGGCGGCCGCGAGCGAACCGCCGTCATTGTGTCGATGACAATGCGCGACCGTTCATGCCGATTTCGGCAACCGAAAACGAAATAATCCCCGTTGTCGATTTCCGAATGAGAAACGACACGGATGCCGCGTCAATTCGGTTGGAATTGCCGCGGATTATCCGTATTTCCCGGAACAATCTGGGTATACGGACAGGGCCTTTCACGGAATACACCCGACCGCCCCGCGCGACGCGGCTGTGCGCGTGACGGGCGGCAACGGGATTCATCGCTTTCGGCGCGAACGAACGCGCGTCGAATGTGCGCAATCGAGCGCACGCAATATGCAGGCGGGATTATAGGGAGGATCGGCGGTTTCATGCCAGGCGATTTTGGGAAAATCGCGGCGGGTGAAAGCGGTGGTTGGATTCGAATGCGCGCGGCGGGCGCGCGTTCTCAGGCTCAGACCTCGATATACGAGACCGACTGCAACGCCGCCAGCTTCAGCGGCGTCGGACATGCGGACCGACAGCGGTCGTCGCAGAGGGCTTTGCAATCACCCGCATACACGAAGTCGTCGCCGATCTGCTCGCGAATGCAGGCCAGTTTCGCCGCCCCCATGAGATTCATATCGCCACTGGTAGCGATGACACGATCGAACAGGTCAAGGTGCGCGCTCACACGCTCAGCGATCGAACAATGTGCGGCAGTTGCAAGCACGATTTGTCGACTGCTCTCGCGTTCGCGGATGAGGTAGCCGATAAGCGACGCCCGATATGGAAGTATTTCCGCTCGCAAATCGGCATGCAGGGCGACCTTGGCCTTGGATCCGGCGCGACCGTCCGCGAGCCAGAAAGGTAAGCGCAGCAGATTGGCAGGCTCTCGCTTGACGACACGTAGCACGGACTCCAACAAGATATCCGAAGTTGTCGACGTGCCATCTACAGTGCGAATCGGTCGATCGTGGCCGAATGCTCACGATATTGTTGACCGCGCCATTGCGAAATAAACGGCGATAGTGCCGCGAAATTCGCTTGTCGAAAATATATAAATCAGGATGGGAAAAATATGCGCGCTCGATCGCTGAAACCGGCAACGCTGGCCGCATCACTTCGACAACGTCGCCCGCACCGTATACTCGCCTTCCAGCCCACCCTGCTCCGGCCGCACGAAATACCGCGACGAATCCAGATCCGCCGGCAGCGGCTCGACCGGATAACCGTGCTTTTCCCACGCATCGAGGCCGCCCTTCAGCGCCCGGATGTTGTGGATCATCTTCTTGCGCTGCATCTTCGCGATCAGCCGCTTCGCGGTCGCCTCGTTCGGGCACACGCAATAGACGACGATCGGCCGTTTCAGCACTTCCGGATCGAGCAGGTCCGGCGAGTCGAGATCGACCGGCACCGCGCCGGCAATCCGGTACGGCTCGCGTTCGCGAATCGCCTTCGGACGTGCATCGAAGATCAGCGGCGGTTCGTCGGACGTCATCATCTCCACGAGCTGCGGCGGCGAGATGCGCACCTGCGCGAGATAGCGGCGGAACTGCACGCGACGCACCCAGCGGTACAGCAGGAACGTGATGAAGATCGCGAGAAACGCGTCGAGAATCGTGCCGCCGCTCGCGCGCACCCACAGTACGAACTGGACGATCTGGTCGTGAATGGCCGCGCCGCCGATCAGCCAGAACGCCGCCCACAGCGACGCGCCCGCCAGATCCCAGAACAGGAATACGCCGATGCCGATCGCGGTCGTGCCGAGCAACGGCGCCGACACGAGCCCGAGGCCCGGCAGGAATTTCGACAGCACGAGCAACGGCGCGCCGTACCTTTCGAATACGTTACGCGCGAAACGCAGCGTCGTGTCGAGCGACAGCGAGAAGCGTACGAGGCCGTTCAGCAGGCGCCGGCCGCGCGTGCGGCCCATGAAGAACCAAAGGGAATCGGCCAGCATCGTCGCGCCGATCGCCGCCGCGAACATGCTGACCCAGGACGCCTGCCCCATCGCCGCCATCGTGCCGCCGAGAATCAGCATCGGCACGGCCGGCACCGGCACGCCGAGCTGCGTGATCAACACGCTCGCGAACACGGCCCACGGGCCGAGCGACGATGGAATAGCAATGGGAAAGTGCCACACGGCGGCGCTCCTGGAAGACATGCGGGCCGCGCGACAGGGCCGTCGGTACGGCGGCGCAACGGCCGCCGCGGCACGTCCGCGATCGACCGATGCATCATGCGCATTCTAAACGGGTTTGGCCTCGCTCGCGCGGAACACCGGGCGGCGGCGCGGGCTTTGCGCGCGGCGTGACGCGACCGTGACGGTCACACGTCGGAGCGCGGCGCGAGTTGGGCGACATGCTCCGCGTAGTCGGGAAACTCGGCCGCCAGCGCGGCCGCATCCGCCAGCTCGAATTCCGCGAACTCGAATCCGGGCGCAACCGTGCAGCCGACGAGCGCGACGTGCTCCGGCGACGCGCAGCGCGCGCCGAACCAGCTTCCGGCCGGCACGACCGCCTGGAACACGGTGCCCGGATGGGTGAGCGGGTTGCCGAGCCGGTGGATCGTCAGCCCGTCGCGCGCATCGAGCACCCACACTTCGATCGGATCGCCCGCGTAGAAATGCCAGACTTCGTCGGAGCGGATGCGATGCCACGACGAATACGCGCCGTCGCACAGCAGGTAGTAGATCGCGGTCGACGCGGCGCGCGGCGCGCCGTCGGCCGGGCGCACGACCGACTCGGTCGCGCGATAGGTTTCACGGAAATAGCCGCCTTCGGGATGCGGCTGCAGGTCGAACTGGCGAATCAGGTCGGTCGCGGAAATCGGCATGGCAGATGACGTCGGTAAGGGAGAAAACCGGCATCCGGCCGACCGTCCGATCGCGATTCATGCGCCCGGGTGCCGCCGGATGCCCCTGCGTCGATCGTCGCGGCCATGCGCGCGGCGATCGAGCGGACACCGGCCGATGCTGCCAGAACTGCATGCCGTGATGCAACTGCGGACGGGCAATCGCGCATCGGCGATGCGTATCGGCGAGGCTCGCCGCGCTGTGTCGGGCGACGCGACGACGCGGCACACCCGCTCGCGCAAGACGCCCGGGATGCCGTGCGGCAGCGCGCCAACTGCGCGCGCTGGTGCCGCATCGGCCCGCCGTACCTCGCCGGTCACGCGGCCGCCGACGTGCCCGCCTCGTCGTGCCGTACCAACAGCACCGGCCGGTCGGCCGCACGCAGCAGCGATTCCGCCACGCTGCCGAGCAACAGCCTGCGCAGGCCGTGCCGCCCGCTCGTACCCATCACGATCAGGTCGGCGTCGGCTTCGGCCGCGGTACGCATCAGCACCGTCGCGATGTCCTCGCCGTACGCGTCGAGCGCGCGCACCGTGCCTCGCACATGCTGCTGCGCGAGCATCGCTTTCGCTGCGTCGAGTACCGGCGTCGCCGCATCGGTCGCGGCGACATCGCCGTCGCGCTCGGCGGCGAAGCCGGCGTCGACGTCGACGAGCTGCGGCCGATGTTCGACGACGTACGCACACGTCACTTCGCCGCCGGACGCCGTCGCGATCCGGATCGCCTCGTTCAGCGCGAGACGTGCGCTCGGGCTGCCGTCGAGCCCGACGAAAATCCGCTTGTACATGGTCCGTCCCTCCGACCGGGCGGACGTCGCGCGTTGCGCAACGACGGCCCGTTATCGCAAGCCGGCCCGGCGCCGGCTTGCCTGTCGAACAGTCTGCCCCACGTGCCGGCGCGCGCGTTGACGCGCGTCAACCGCGGCCGGCGCGCCCGCTGTTTCGCGCCTTTACCGCAATTTCAACCGACCCCATTACAAAAAACGTGTAAAACGCGCACAATTTCATCTTGAAAATAATCGTTGCATGCAGCCGGTGCGAGTTTTCCGCCGGTTTTGCCGCGCTGCCCGAGTGCCCCGGGTAGTCCGAACAACAGAATGGCCATCGAATGACCGCCAGTGGAACCCCGACGCGGGACGCCCGAGGGCCCACGCGCCTTCAGATCATGTTACGCCAGCCACTCGCGGCCGGCGTCGTGACGCTGTGCGCGGGCGCGGTGCTGTCGCTCGGTGTCGCGCTGCTGGTGCGCGAGCAGTGGCAAGGCGCCGTTCGCACGCGTTTCGAACGCCGCACGACGCACGTGACCGCGATGCTGCGGCATGAACTGCAGGCCGGCGCCGCCGTGCTCGAAGGCGCGCGCGGCGCGTTCGGCCTCGTGCCGGACATGACACCCGGCCAATGGCGCCGGTATGCGGAGACGCTCGATCTCGACAGCGGCCGCTCGCCGGTCCGGCAGATCGGCTATGCGCCGCTGACGCCCGCGGCGCGCGGCGCGCTGGCCGGCACGAAGCCGCTGCCGGCCGATACGCTCGCGGCAGCGACGCTTAGCGCCCCCGCGTCGAACGCGCCGGTCGTGCGCTTCGGCGCGTTCGACGCGGCGCCGCTCACGCGTGCGCTGCGGACCGGCGATATCGCGCTCGGCGTCCACCCCGCCGACGACGACACCTCCCGCGACGCACGCACCCTGACGCTGTTTCTGCCCGTGACGGCCTCGCCGCTGGCCGCCGCCACGCCGTCCGGCACGCGCGAAGCCGGCGCCGACGGCATGCTGTTCGCGGCGCTGAGCCCACGGCGCCTGATCGAGCGCGCGCTCGACGCGGAGCGCGGGATCGATCTGCGAATGACCGCCGGCGGCGATTCGCGCGCGATCGTCAGCGTCGAGACGACGACCGACGAAGCGTCGGCGTCGCCCGACCTGATGCGGCGCACCGACGTGCTGAATTTCGGCGGCACCGCGCTGACGCTCGCCTATTCCGCGGACGGCCGGCCGAGCGCGACCGGCGCGCAGCGGGCGGCCGGCACCGTGCTCGCCGCCGGGCTGATCGCGTCGTTCGGGTTCGCGGCGCTCGTCCATGCGCTGCTGCGCGGGCGCGCCGACGCCGGCGCGAGCAGCCGCGGCATCCTCAACGAGGCGCGGATGATGGGCATCATCCGTTCGTCGATGGAAGCGATCATCACGATCGACGAAAAGCAGACGGTCGTGATCTTCAATCCGATGGCCGAACAGGTGTTCGGCGTATCCGCGATGGAGGCGATCGGCGCGCCGTTGTCGCGCTTCATTCCCGAGCGGTTCCGCGCCGCACATGCGAAGCACGTCGACCAGTTCGGCGTGACGGGCGTGTCGGAGCGGCAGATGGGCCGCCAGCGCGTGCTGTTCGGGCTGCGGGCCAACGGCGAGGAATTTCCGATCGAAGCATCGATCTCGCAGATCCGCGACGCGTCGGGCAAGCTTTATACGGTGATGCTGCGCGACATCACCGAGCGGCAGCGGGCCGAGAATGCGCTGAAGCAATCGCGCGAGGAATTGCGCGAATTGTCCGCGAACCTGCAGAACGTGCGCGAAGAGGAAAAAACCCGCATCGCGCGCGAGCTGCACGACGATCTCGGGCAGCAGCTCACCGCGTTGAAGATGGACCTGTCGGTCGTCGAGCAGCAATTGCGCGTGCCCGGCCACACACAGCCCGACGAAGGCGTGCAATTGCATCTGCAAGGCATGCGGCGGCTGATCGACGCGACGGTCGCGTCGGTGCGGCGCATCGCCGCCGATCTGCGGCCGGTGATGCTCGACGATCTCGGCCTCGTGCCCGCGATCGAATGGCTCGCGAACGATTTCACGAATCGCTACGGGATCGATGTCGAGCGTCACATCGAAACGGGCGGCCTCACGTTCACCAGTACGGGCGCGACCACGCTGTTCCGCATCGTCCAGGAAGCGCTGACGAACGTCGCGCGTCATGCGGATGCGACGCGCGTGACGTTGCGGCTCGACATCGAGGAAGGCTTTTGCGTGCTGCGCGTCGCGGACAACGGCCGCGGCGCGGCGCCCGGCGGTCCGGCCCACGAGGACAAGTCGTTCGGCCTGATCGGCATTCGCGAACGCGCCCACATGCTGGGCGGCACCGTGACGATCGACACCGCGCTCGCGCGCGGCTTCTCGATTACCGTCGCGTTTCCGCTCGGCACCGTTCAACAGGACACGCTCATCACATGATCAAGGTGCTCATCGCCGACGACCATACGCTCGTACGCGACGGTCTGCGGCACATCCTCCAGAACGCCACCGGGTTCGAGGTGGCCGGCGAAGCCTGCGACGGCCCGTCGACGATCGCGCTGGTGCGTGCGACGCCCGCGCAGGTACTCGTGCTCGACCTGTCGATGCCGGGCCGCAACGGCGTCGAGCTGATCAAGCAGATCAAGGACGAGAAACCCGCGCTGCGCGTGCTGGTGCTGACGATGCACGCGGAGCAGCAATACGCGGTGCGCGCGTTCCGCGCGGGCGCGTCCGGCTATCTGACGAAGGAAAGCGCGAGCGCGGAGCTGGTCGGCGCGGTCGCGAAAGTGGCGTCGGGCGGTGTCTACGTGAGCCTCGCGATGGCCGAGCAGTTCGCGCAGAGCCTGAACGAGCCGGCCGAAACGCTGCCGCACCAGCGGCTGTCCGACCGCGAATTCGACGTGTTCCGGCGAATCGCCGCCGGCCAGACGCTGACCGAGATCGCGAACGCGCTGTGCGTGAGCGCGAAGACGGTCAGCACCTACAAGACCCGGATTCTCGAAAAGATGCAGATGCCGCACGAAGCGGCGCTCGTGCGTTACGCGATGCGGCACAAGCTGCTCGACGAAACGGACGACGTGTAACGGACGACGTGTAACGGCGACGTGTAACGGACGATGTCTAGCCGGCATGGGGCGGGCCCGGTCGGCCCGCGCGTGATCGTTACTTCGCGGGCACCGGGCACGCGAGGTCGCCGTCCTCGCAGGACAGATAGCCCTTCAGCGTTTCGGTACGCGCTTTCGTCAGATCGTCGAGACAGGTCGATACGACCATCGGATACGCACTGCCGCCCTCGGCATTCGCGCTCGAGAAATGGCATTCGGCATCGCGGTACGCGATCCACGCGCGCTGCGCATTCACGAGCTTGTCGGCAAGCGGCCGCGCGTCGCGCAGGCGCGCGGTGACGGCCTGGTAAGTCCGGTTCAGTTCCCCGTCGGATTTCTTGTACGCGCGATCGGCACACGCCGTCATCGTCGCCTGATCCGTCGCGTCCGCGCAATTCGCTTGCGCATGGGCGACGCTCGCCGCCAGCGCCAGCGAGCCCAGCAGACCGGTCAAGACACGCATGGATGCTCCTTGTTGTTCGTTGAAGTCGGGAACCCGGTGCCGTGCAGCGCCCCGTGTGGATGGGCCGCGCTACCCGCGGCGACATCGACCGCGATGCTAGCGCACGCGCGGCGGATTGTCAGCGGGGTGCGGGGCTGCAGCCGGAGACTCGCTCGGGAACGATTGCGCATGCACCGCGATCACGGACACGGGTGCTGCAGGTGGTCGGGGTCGATTGCCGCGGATTTTGCTCGAACGGATCCATGGGAAGAGAGATCTCCCCGCGTCGGCAAATATCGGATTGCCCGGCCGACGATTTCGCTCGTCGTCTGCGCCGGATCGCTGGGCTTCGCATCATGGAAAAAAGCCCGCACCCGGAACCGAACCGGGTGCGGGCTTTCTCGATACGACGTCAGCCGCGGCCTTCAGGGCCGCGAAACGGCGACTGGCTTAGTGGCCGAAGTACACCGACGAGCGGTCGCTCACGGCCGGCACGACCGCGCGCTGGCCCGACTGCGACGTCGCGACCGGGTTCGAACCGTAGCCGGTTGCGTCGGCTTGCGCGCCGGCGTTCTGCGCGGCGGCGATCTTGGCCTGGGCGGCCTGGATGTTTTCCGGATAGTTCATCCAGTCGTTCGGGTTGTAGCCGGCCTTTTCGAGCTGGACCAGCTCGGCGCGCACTTGCGCGCGGGTCAGCGGCTGCTGGTTCGATTGGGCAAACGAGACGACCGGTGCGGCCACCAGGGCGGCCAGTGCAACTGCCTTGATCAGCGATTTCATGATGCGTTACCTCCGGGATTGTTTTGTCAGGCGCTTCGGACGCGAGGTCGTTGCGCATGAGTAGAAGTCTAGGAGGCTCGACTATCAGGGTAAATACTTAAATCGCAAATTCACTGTTGACCGAAACCGTACAATCGAGCGGGAATAAGCCGTTTCATCAGACGATTACCGCCACCTGCGCGCCGAATGCCGCGACACGGCGTCGTTACTGCGAAGCGCCGGTCGCATCGGGCGCGGCCGACATCGGCACCGACGGCGGCGGAGCCGGCACGGCCGAAGGGGCGACGCCGATACCGGCGCTGCTTCCGCTCGTCGCACTGGCGCCTGCCGGCGGCGGCGCAAGCTGCGGCTGCAGTTGCGAAGCGCCCGCCGACAGCGCGGCGGCCGACGCGGCCACTTCGGACGCCGGCACCCATTCCTCGACGATACCGCCGGATGCGGCATCCGGCGCCGATGCGGCGGACGTCGCCGACGCCGCCCCTTCGTCGGCGTCGGCCGGGCGCTCGATGCGCTGCGTCCTGACCGGCGCGGGCGCCTTCTTCGGCTCGGGCGGGAACCACGTGTCGAACAGGTCGGTCGCGCGCTCGCGCAGCGACGCGAACCAGCCCGGCGACGGCTCGGTATCGAATTTCGCCTTCGTATCGACGATCCGGGCGCGCTGCGCGCGCTGGAAGAAATCGCCGACGATCGGCAGCGCGCTGTGCGCGCCCTGCCCCCAGTAGTCGCTGCGCAGCGTCACGCGGCCGTCGTCGAATCCGACCCACGCGCCGGCGACGAGGCCCGGCTGCATCAGGATGAACCAGCCGTCCGCGTTGTCTTGCGTCGTGCCGGTCTTGCCGGCCACGTCGCCGCGGATGCCGAAGCGCGTGCGGATGCTGCCGCCCGTGCCGCGCGTGACGACATCGCGCATCACGTCGAGCAGCATCTTGTCGGTTTCGGCGTCGAGCGCGCGCTCGGGCGGCGCCGGTGCGTATTCGGCGAGCACGTCGCCCTGGCGATTCTCGATGCGCGTGACCATCTGCGGCTCGACGTACAGCCCGCCGTTCGCGATCGTCGCGTACGACGCGACCATTTCCTTCAGCGTGACCGGGCTCGTGCCGAGCGCGAGCGACGGCACGCGTTCGAGCGGGCTTTCGCGCACGCCCATGTCGCGCGCCAGCCGCGCGACGGCGGCCGGGCCGACCTTCTCCATCACCTGCGCGGTGATCCGGTTGCGCGACAGCGCGACCGCGTCGCGCAAGGTCATCGGCTTGCCCGTTGGCGGCACGTCGTCGTTCGGCCGCCAGATCTCGCCGCCTTTCAACGGGATCTCGACCGGCTGGTCGATGAACGTGTCGTCCGGCTTCATCCCGCTCGCAAACGCGGCGCCATAGACGAACGGCTTGAACGTCGAGCCCGGCTGGCGCCGCGCCTGCGCGACGTGGTCGAACGGCTCGCGGGTGAAGTCGCGGCTGCCGACCCACGCGCGGATCTGCCCGTCGCGCGGATCGACCGCGAGGAAGCCGGCCTGCACGTCGGTCTTCGACTTGCACAGCGCACGCAGGAAGCCGCGGTCGGCCGCGAGCAGCTTCATCGCCGCCGCGTCGTCCTTGCCGGCGTCCTGCGCGGCCTTGTACTCGGGCGATTCGCGCATGAAGGTGCGGAACACCTCGTTGTCGGTGCCGCAGCCGTCGCGGCCGCTCCATGCGTTGTTCGCGATGCCCTGCAGCTGATTGCCCTGCAGCGTGAGCGCCTGCGTCGCCATCTGCTGGAGGCGCGCGTCGATCGTCGTGCGCACGATCAGGCCGTCCGAGTAGATGTTGTAGTCGTTGCGGTCGGCCCACGCGATCAGCCATTTGCGCAACTGCTGCGCGAAATGCGGCGCCGGACCGGGCGGCTCCTTCTGGCGTTCGAAGTCGATGCGCAGCGGCCGGCGCTGCAACTGCGCGAACTGCGCCGGCGACAGCTTGCCGTACTTCACCATCTGGCTGAGCACCGTGTTGCGCCGCTGCAGCGCGCGCTCGGGGTTCAGCACCGGGTTGTAGTAGCTGTTGCCCTTCAGCATCCCGACGAGCGTCGCGCTGTCGAGCACGTCGAGTTCGTCGGCCGACTTGTCGAAATAGGTGCGCGCGGCCATCTCGACGCCGTACGCGTTGTACAGGAACGGCACCGTGTTCAGGTAGGTCTCGAGGATCTGGTCCTTGCTGTAGACGGCCTCGATCTTTAGCGCGGTGATCGCCTCCTTCACCTTGCGCGTGAGCGTCGGCGCGCGGCCGATCTCGTCCGGATACAGGTTGCGCGCGAGCTGCTGCGTGATCGTCGAGCCGCCCTGGCGGCTGCCCGAGAACGTATGGAGCGCGGCCGACGCCGTGCGCTTCCAGTCGAGGCCGTGGTGCGCGTAGAAGCGGTGATCCTCGGTCGCGATCAGCGCGTCGACCATGTGCGGCGAGATCTGCTTGAGCGGCACCCATTCCCGGTTCGACGGCTTGAATTCGGCCAGCAGCTTGCCGTCGGCCGACAGCACCTGCGCCGGCTGGTCGACGCGCGCCTTGCGGATGTCGCCGATGCCCGGCGTGAACGGGATGAGCACGACCACGTACGCCGCGAACAGCGCCGGCACGGCGGCGGCCGTGAGCAGCACGCCGCGGCGGGTCGGGTGGCGGACATGGTGCCACGCGGTGGCGGCGAGAGGCTTGGCCCGCGCGACAGCGGCCGCCGCGACAGGTTGGGCGCGCGCGACCCATCTGGCACACAAGTCACGCACTGACGACACGTTTCGGCGATTCACGCGGGTGGAGCTCGGCTGAAAAGGCTGCATCGTACCAAACTCGCGCGGCCGTCCGACCCGCGGCGGCGCCGGGCCGGCACACGGCGAGGCGGTTTCGCGACGGCGCCGACGCAAAAAAGGCGCGTGCTCCGCGACCGGAACGACGCGCCAAACCTGGTACCACAACCTGAACGCCGCGCGACGAGGACGCGACGGCGGCGCGACCGGCGCTGCGGCTCAGCGCACGAGAAATCCGTACGTGAGCGGATCGCGCTCGTCGACGATCCAGTTCGCGAACCCGCAGATATGCGCGCTGCCTTCCACTTCCGGGATCACGGCCGGGATGTCGCCGACCGTCGTTTCGCGCAGCACGCGCCCCTTGAAGACCGTCCCGACGATCGATTCGTTGACGAGCGTGTCGCCCGCCGCGAGCAGCCCGCGCTGGTAGAGCTGCGCGACGCGCCCGCCGGTGCCGGAACCGGTCGGCGAGCGGTCGACCTCGCGATCCGCGAACACGCAGCAGTTCGCCTGCGTCGAACCCGCGTGGCGTGGCGCGTTCGCGATGATCGTGCCGTAAATGTGGTTGATTTCCGGGATCTCCGGATGCACGACCGGATACTTCACGTTCGCGGCCGCCTTCACTTCCGCGCCGAAGCGGATCAGTTTTTCGACGGCCGATTCGCGCACCGGCAGGTCGAACGGCGCGCCGTCGACATAGAAATAAAACGCGCCGCCATACGCGATGTCGCCGGTCACGGTGCCGAACGACGGCGTGTCGACCGACACGTCGCGCCGCCAGATGAACGACGGCACGTTGACGAAGCGCACGGGCCCGGCATGTTCGCCGTCCCATTTGACGAAGGCCTCGATGAAGCCGCATGGCGCGTCGATGCCGACCCGCGTCTCCGGCACCGTGCGCTGCACCCAGCCGAGTTCGACGGCCGCCGTCGACAACGCGATCACGCCGTGTCCGCAATGGTCGCTGTAGCCTTCGTTGTGCACGAAGATCACGCCGAAATCCGCATGCGGCGACACGGGCTCGGTCAGGTAGCCGCCGTACATGTCGGCATGGCCGCGCGGTTCGAACATCAGCGCGCGGCGGATCTCGTCGGCATTCTCCTTGAGCCACGCGCGGCGCTGGACGATCGTGTCGCCGGGCAACCGCGGCAGCCCGCTCGTGACGATGCGGAACGCCTCGCCGCCGGTGTGCACTTCGACGGTGGAAAGGGAGCGGGAAATTTTCATGGGTGGATCGAATGCGTTGAAACGAAGGACGGCGGCGCGGCCGCCGCCCGGTGACGGGCGGTGCGGCGATTACTTCGCGTACGGTGCGGGCAGCCCGTTGCGGATCACGTAGACGGTGGTCGGCGCGCCTTTCAGGTCGCCGTTCGCGTCGAACGAATAGGTGCCCGCGACGCCCGCGTAGTTCGACTTCGCGAGCTGCGCGCTCAGCTTCGCCTTGTCGGTGGTCGTGCCGGCCTTGACCATCGCGTCGGCGAGCAGCTTCACGCCGTCGTAGTAATTGACGCCGTAGACCTGCGTATCGGCGTGATAGGCGTCGTGGTACTTCTTCAGGAATTCGCGGCCGGCCGGCGTCTTCTCGAGCGCGACACCGCCCTGCGCGCAATAGACGATCGACGCCGCCTCGCCCGCGACCTTGCCCATGTCGGCCGAGCAGATGCCGTCGCCGCCGAGCAGCTTCGCGCGCAAGCCCCGCTGCTTCATCTGCTTGGCCATCGGCGCGCCCTGCGCCGCATAGCCGCCGAGGAAGATCACGTCGGGGTTGGCGGCCTTGATCTTGGTGAGAATGCCGAGGAAATCGGTGGCCGACGAATTCGTGTATTCCTGGTCGACGATCTTGATGCCGTTCGCCTTCGCGACGTTCATGAACTGCTCGGCGACGCCCTGCCCGTACGCGGTGCGATCGTCGATCACGGCGGCGGTTTTCGCGTTCAGCGTCTTCGCGGCGAACATGGCCATCGTGCCGCCGAGCTGCTCGTCGCTCGCGCCGATCCGGAAGATGTTCTTGAAGCCCTGTCGCGTGAGCGCCGGGTTCGACGCGACCGGCAGGATCGGCACGCCGGCGTTCGCATACACGCGCGAGGCCGGAATCGCGACGCCCGAGTTGTACGGCCCGAGCACCGCGACGACGCCCTTGTCGACGAGGTTCTGCGCGACCTGAACCCCGGCCTTCGGATCGGCCTGATCGTCCTCCGAAACCAGCTTGAACGTAACGGTCTTTCCGCCGACCTTCACGCCGGCCTTGTTGAGTTCGTCCACCGCGAGCCGCGCGCCGTTTTCGTTGTCCTTGCCGTTGGCGGCCTGCGGGCCCGTCAGCGGCGCCGAATGGCCGATCGTCACGACTTCCTGCGCGTGCGCGGAAGTCAGCGCGCCGACGGCGGCAGCCACCGAGAGCGCGATCGTGAGGTGTCGCATGATGTCTCCTGATTGGTTTTGTGCGAAACCAATGTAGGACATGCGTGGTCACACCGCAAGCAATTTCAAAATAATTCCGGATACTTTGGTCATATTGAAGACCAGATCGAACTTGCGCGCGGGCGGGCTACTTCGGCGCGATATCGCGCCGCACGCGGCGAATGTGCTGTTCGACATAGAAGGCGGCCGCATCGGCATCGCCGGACACGATCGCCTCGTAGATCAGCCGGTGCTCGGACACATAGAGGCGGATCCGGCCCGCGTCGTAGATGCCGTCGTCCTTCAGCCGCTTCCACAGCGGCTGGTCCATCGTCTTCGCGACTTCGTCCGCGATCTTCACGATCAGCGCATCGCCGGTCATCAGCGCGAGCTGTCGATGAAACAGCCGGTCGCTCTCGTTCCACAGCGCGCGCTGGTGCGGATCGTCGACGTCGGTGATGGTTTCCATCTGCGCGAGATAGCGCTCGGCGCCGGGATCGGCGCGGCCATGGGCGGCGGCGAGGCGCGCGATCGCGGGCTCCAGGATCAGCCGCACGTCGAGCGTCGACGTCGGGCTGAAGTCGGCCTCGGACGCCGTGTGCGCGTCGCCGCGCTGCGCGAGCACGTCGAGCGGCGCCGCGACGACGTAGGTGCCCGAATTGCGCTTCGTGAATACGAGCCCTTCGTTCTGCAGCGCGCCGAGCGCTTCGCGCACGGCCGGCCGGCCGACCTGGAACAGCGCCGCGAGCTCGCGCTCGGACGGCAGCCGCGATTCCGCCGCGTAGCGTCCCGCGCGGATCTCGTCGCGAATCTTTTCGGCTACCTGCTCGTAGATCTGCAGCGGCCTGAAACCGCCTTCGAGTGAGTCGGGACGCGCGGACATCATCGTATGGCTCCTGCCCGTTCGGGGCGTGGATCTGGAATGGGTTCGCACTATACCGGAGCGGCGCGGCCAGTGCGGCAGCGGCGAGCTTCTGGCCGGATATTAGAACCAAAATCCACGACGCGCTTTATTTTCTGGGTTGCTGGCGCGCCAGAAAGTGGTATAGATTCGATCCACGCTGCCTTGTGTCACGGTATCCGGCAGACCCGTGGCGGGCGCGGCACGCGTCCGCCGTTCACGCTCACCGACGCCCACGACGTACACGATGACCGCCCTTTCTCCGATTCCCGTTTTCGACGCAGCCGACACGGCCGCCCTGCTCGACTACCCGGCGCTGCTCGCCACGCTCAGGCAAGCGGTCGTCGAATATGCGGCGGGCGACATCGTCAGCCCCGAACGCCTGGTCGTGCCGCTGCAAGGCGGCGGCGTGATGCTGTCGATGCCGTCGAGCGCCCACGACCTGGCAAGCCACAAGCTCGTGAACGTGTGTCCCGGCAACGGCGCACGCGGGCTGCCGACGATCCTCGGCCAGGTCACCGCGTACGACGCCACCACCGGCGCAATGCGCTTCGCGCTCGACGGCCCGACCGTCACCGGCCGCCGCACGGCGGCGATCACCGCGCTCGGCATCCAGGCGCTGCATGGCGCCGCGCCCCAAGACATCCTGCTGATCGGCACCGGCAAGCAGGCGGCCAATCACGCGGAAGCGCTCGCGGCAATCTTTCCCGAAGCGCGCCTTCGCGTGCGCGGCACGACAGCGGACAGCGCGGCCGCCTTCTGCGCAGCTCACCGCACGCATGCGCCGCGACTCGCACCGCTCGACGGCGACGCGGTTCCCGATGCGATCGACGTGGTCGTCACGCTGACGACGAGCCGCACGCCCGTCTACCGCGAAGCCGCGCGCGAAGGCCGGCTCGTGGTCGGCGTCGGCGCGTTCACCGCGGATGCCGCCGAGATCGACGCGAGCACGGTGCATGGCAGCCGGCTCGTCGTCGACGATCCGGCCGGCGCGCGCCACGAAGCCGGCGATCTGATCGTTGCGCAGGTCGACTGGCGGCACGTCGCGTCGCTCGCCGACGTGCTGAACGGCACGTTCGCCGGCGGCGGCCCGCTGCTGTTCAAGAGCGTCGGCTGCGCCGCGTGGGACCTGGCCGCGTGCCGCACCGCGCGCGACGCGCTGGCCGCGCGCCGCGCCGGCTGACCCGGACGCGCGAGCGTTCGCGCGGCATCGCATCGCCGGGCCACGCCGGCGGTTTCCCGTACGCGGTGTAGGAAACGCCCTACACCGTGTCGAAGCGGCCTACACGAAGTTCCAATTCGGCCGATTCCAATTTCGGCGGCGCAACACGATACTGCCGGCATGAATGCCAGCCTGTCACCCGCCGCGCTCAGGGTGTTCCTCGTCGATCACGCCGTCGCCGTCCGCCGGCGGATCGCGCTGCTCGTCGGCGCGATCCGCGGCGTCGTTGTCGTGGGCGAAGCGGAAGACGGCCACGACGCGTGGACGCATATCCGCAGCAGTCGCGCGGACGTGGTGATCGTCGACGTGCGGCTCGCGGACGGCAGCGGCCTCGACCTGATCGGGATGCTGTCGAAGGCCGCGCCGCGCATCGTCACGATCGTGCTGACGAATCACTCGGCGCCGGCATTCAGAGAGGCATGCGCGACGGCGGGAGCCGACTATTTCTTCGACAAGACGGTCGAATTCGACGCCGCGTGCCGTGTCATCGAATCCCTGGTGCACGCGCGCGTGCACCGCCCCTGACGAGCCGGAGCGACTCATGTCCACCGCCACCGCCTGCGCCGCCGACGTGTCCGTCGTATCCCGGCCCCCGATTGCCCTGCGCCCGGCCGCGCGCGCCGACGCCGTCAAGCATCCGGCCGCCCGCTGCTCGGCGTGCGCGATGCGCTCGATGTGCCTGCCGCCGCACCTGACGGCCGCCGAATACGGCCGCCTCGACGCGATCATCTGCACGACGCGACAGATTCGCCAGGGCGACGCGCTGTTTCGCACCGACGATCCGTTCCAGAGCATCTATGCGGTGCGCGCGGGTTCGTTCAAGACGGTGATGATGCATCGCGACGGCCGCGAGCATGTGACGGGCTTCCAGATCGCCGGCGAAACGCTCGGGATGGACGGCATCGGCGGCGGCCAGCACTGCTGCGACGCGATCGCGCTGGAAGACAGCGTGGTGTGCATCATCCCGTTCGGCGCGCTCGAAGCCGCGTGCCGCGAAATGAAGCCGATGCAGCACTTCCTCTACCAGATGCTGAGCAGCGAAATCGTGCGCGAATCGAGCCAGATGCTGCTGCTCGGCACGATGTCGGCCGAGCAGCGCGTCGCGCATTTCCTGCTGAACCTGTCGTCGCGGTTCGAGGCGCGCGGCTATTCGGCGACGGAATTCAACCTGCGGATGACGCGCGAGGAAATCGGCTGCTATCTCGGGATGAAGCTCGAAACCGTCAGCCGGATGTTCTCGCGGTTCCATCGCGAAGCGCTCGTCGAAACGCGCGGCAAGCGCGTGCGCATCATCGACGCGCAAGCGCTCGCGCAGGTCTGACGGACGGGGGCACGACGGCCGGCGCGGCATTACCGCATCGTGTCGCCCGTCGCCGCGTCGCGCAGCGCCGCCGTTGCGGCGCCCGTCTGCCACTCGATCAGCGCCTGTTCGGCCTGCGCGAACGCGCGGCGCAGCGCATCGTCCACGTCGGCGCCGACGCACGGCGGCAGCGATCGGCGCACCGCGCCGTGCATCGTCAGGTCGAGCCGCACGTCGTACAGGCACGCCCCATCGGCCACCATGCGCGATTCGATCGCGAGTTGGCAGCCGTCGATCCACGCGCGAAACCGTTCGAGCCGCACCAGTTGCGCGCCGGCTTCGGCCTCGAGCGCTGCCGAACCCGTAAATCCGAGGCAGGCGATCTGCATGCCCACGCCCATGTCGTCTCTCCTGACGGGGCCGCCCGCTCGTCGACCGCCTTGCATGTGCCGGCCGCCTCGCGATGCGGCGGCACGGGTGTTTCCCGCGGCGCGGCGCGCATGTTTCGATCGCGGCCGGCCGATAGTCTGCCCGCGCTTCGCCGCGCGGACCCGTTCATACGTTGAAGGTCTGCGACGCCTTCATCTCGATCCATGTCATGCCGGCCCGCAACCCTTCGATCATCGCCTCGCGCTCGGTCGGATACGCGTGGCTGTGCTCGAACGTATGATGAAACCGTGCGGCGCCGGCGCCGTGCTCGACCGACACGCGGCAGCGGAACTCGCCCGATTCGCACGGGCGCGTCTCCACTTCGACCGACCAGTCGCGTTCGTGAATGTTGCCCTGCAGTGTCATGCGCCCTCCTGCGGTATCAGCCTTCGAGCCGGAAGTGCCCGCTGTGCAGCAGCACCGGCCGGCCGCCGATTTCCTCCAGCATTCGTCGTGCCATGGCCTCGATGGCCGGCCGGTGCGCGTCGAATGCGCTCAGCAGATCGCGTTCGAGCAGCGAGCGCGCGCCGAAATGGTCTTCCAGCGCCTCGGCGGTGACCGCGCACTGGACGCAACGCCCGTCGACCAGCGCGGAGAACGCGACGACCAGGTCGCGCGCGCAGTATTCCGGCGGCTCGGGCGGGAAAGTGATGTGCATCTGTCGGCCTGTCATCGTCGCGATGGCTCCATGACGAGAGCATAGTGGTGCGCGCGACCGCGCGCTTGACCCACGTCAACCGGTTCGCTGCACCGCTCGATCGCGGTGCGGCCGCCGACGCCGCTTCAGCCCGCGTCGGGCTCGATCGCCGCGCCGCGCTCCGCGAGCAGCTCGCGCAGCACGCTGCGGTGGCAATGGCGCTCGTCGTCGCAGTAGCAGCCGATCGAGAACGCGGTGGTCGCCGACAGCGCGGCCAGCAGGTCCAGCACCTTCGCCGGATCGCCGTGCGCCATCTCCGCGCGGAAGTGGCGCTTGAACGCCTTCCATTCGGCGTCGGTTTCGGCGGCCTGCGCCAGCGCGACGAGCTCGGGGCTCGGCGACAGCGTCGGCAACCATACATCATAGTAGTTGCGCGACGCGAATTCCGCCTTCGGTACGCCGCGCGGCGGCCGCCTCACCGTGCCGATCCGCAGGCCTTCGCCGGCCGCGCGCGGCGTGCCGAGCTGGATGATCCGGATGCCCATGTCGCTCCTCTGTCGTGCATGCGTTCCCGTGATCGTACCGCCGCGCCTGCGCGTACGTCAGCCGGGCGCCGCACATGACGGCTGCCCAACAAAAAACCGGCTGCTCCCGCGACGGGATGCAGCCGGTTCCGCATCGTGCGCGGCGCGCCGCCGCGCCGCGTTCAGACGCCGCTCTTCAGCACCTGGCCGATCGCGTCCGCGACGATGCCGACGTTCGAGTCGTTCAGGCCCGCGACGCACATCCGGCCCGAGCGCAGGATGTACACGCCGTGCACCTCGCGCAGCGCGTCGACCTGCGATTCGGTCAGGCCCGTGTACGTGAACATCCCGCGCTGCTTCACGTAGCGTGTGAGCGCTTCGCCGCTCACGTGGTCGCGCAGGCCGTCGTGGATCGACTGGCGCATCCGCGCGATGCGGCGGCACATCGCCGACAGTTCCTCTTCCCACTGCTTGCGCAGCGCCGGCGTGCCGAGCACGGCCGCGACGACCTTCGCGCCGTAGGTTTGCGGGTTGCTGTAGTTCGAGCGCACGGCGCCGGCCAGTTGGCCGAGCACGCGGTCGGCCGCGGCCGCGTCTTCGCAGACGACGCTCAGGCCGCCCACGCGCTCGCCGTACAGCGAGAAGTTCTTCGAGAACGAGTTCGCGACGAGCGTCGGCACGCCGCGGCGGGCCAGCTCGCGCACCGCGAACGCGTCCGCGTCGAGGCCCGCGCCGAAACCCTGGTACGCCATGTCGACGAACGGCAGCAGCCCGCGCGCCTCGATCACGTCGATCAGCTTCTCCCACTGGCCTTCGTCGAGATCGACGCCGGTCGGGTTATGGCAGCACGCGTGCAGCAGCACGATGCTGCGCGCCGGCAGCGCGTCGATCGCCGCGAGCATCGCGTCGAACTTCAGGCCGCCCGTCGCCTCGTCGTAGTACGGGTACGTGTTCACCGTGAAGCCGGCGCGCTCGAAGATGAAGCGGTGGTTTTCCCAGCTCGGATCGCTGAGCCACACCTGCGCATCCGGGAAATAGCGCTTCAGGAAATCGGCGCCGACCTTCAGCGCGCCCGAGCCGCCGAGCGTCTGCAGCGTCGCGATGCGGCCGGCCGCGCGGGCCGGGTGATCGGCGCCGAACACCAGCGATTGCACGGCGTCGCGGTACGCGGCCAGGCCGACCATCGGCAGGTACGGCTTCGGGCCGCTGTCGCGCTGCAGCGCGGTTTCGGCTTCGCGCACGGCGCCCATCACCGGAATCCGGCCTTCGGCGTCGAAATAGATGCCGATGCTCAGGTTGACCTTCCGATCGCGCGGGTCTTTCTGGAAGTTCTCGTTGAGCGTCAGGATCGGGTCGCCCGGGTACGCGTCGATGTGTTCGAACATGGCTTGAGTCGGTCTCGTTTGGAAGAAGGGTCGGTCGTGGCCTGCGTCAGCGTGCGGAAGCGCCGTCGTGCACCGCAAAGCCCGCATTCTTCTGACGGAAGCGATACCCGATCGCGAGCACCGCGAGCCATACCGGGATCAGGTACACCGACAGGCGGAGATCCGGCGTCAGGTACATCACGACGAGAATGCCGGCCATGAATGCCAGGCACAGGTAATTCGTGAAAGGATAGCCCAGACTGCGGAAGGAAGTCTTCTCCCCGGCAGCATGCTTGGCTTGGCGGAACTTCAGGTGGATCAGGCTGATCATCGCCCAGTTGATGATCAGCGCCGACACGACGAGGCCCATCAGCACCTCGAACGCCTTGCCCGGCATGAAGTAGTTGACCAGCACGCACACGCCGGTCGCGAGCGCCGATGCGCCGAGCGCCGCGAGCGGGATGCCGCGCTTGTTCACCGAGCATAGCACCTTCGGCGCGTTGCCCTGCTGCGCGAGGCCGAACAGCATCCGGCTATTGCAGTACACGCCGCTGTTGTAGACCGACAGCGCGGCCGTCAGCACGACGACGTTCAGCACGTTCGCCACCAGGTTGCTGCTCAGCGCATGGAAAATCAGCACGAACGGGCTGCCGCCGCTGACGACCTTCTCCCACGGATACAGCGACAGCAGCACGGCCAGTGCGCCGATGTAGAAAATCAGGATACGGTAGATGACCTGGTTGGTCGCGCGCGGGATGCTGCGCTTCGGATCGTCGGCCTCGGCCGCGGTGATGCCGACCAGCTCGAGCCCGCCGAACGAGAACATGATCGCGGCCATCGACATCACGAGGCCCGACACGCCGTTCGGGAAGAAGCCGCCGTGCTGCCACAGGTTCCGCACGGTCGCTTCCGGCCCCGCGTGACCGCTCGCGAGCAGCCAGCCGCCGAAGCCGATCATCCCGACGATCGCGGCAACCTTGATGATCGAGAACCAGAATTCCGTCTCGCCGTACGATTTCACGCTGGTCAGGTTGATCAGGTTGATCGCGACGAAGAACACGAGCGCCGACACCCAGGTCGGCACGCCCGGCCACCAGTACTGCACGTAGATCCCGACGGCGGACAGTTCCGCCATGCTGACGAGGATGTACAGCACCCAGTAATTCCAGCCGGACACGAAGCCGGTGAAGTGGCCGAAGTACTTGTTCGCGAAATAGCTGAACGACCCCGCGACGGGCTCGTCGACGACCATCTCGCCGAGCTGGCGCATGATGAAGAACGCAACGATGCCGGCCACCGCATAGCCGAGCAGCACGGACGGGCCGGCCATCTTGATCGTCTGCGCGATGCCGAGGAACAGCCCCGTGCCGAGCGCGCCGCCGAGCGCAATCAGCTGGATGTGCCGGTTCTTCAGCCCGCGCTTCAGGCCGTCGCTCTCGTTTCCAGAAACCATGTCTTCTCCACTCTGTCCGCCTCCGCCTGACGCGGTGCGGCGCGCCTCGGTGTGCCGGGCGCTGTTTTGCTGTGCCGGCGGCCGTTCGTGGAGCCGCCGAGTTGGGGGACTGCAATTCTCGCGCGGGGCGTCCGATTCGCGTCGGCGGGCGGCCAGATCGACCGCCGACTCGTTGCCCACGCCGCATTGCTGCGGCCGCACACGAAAATCCGGCGTCAGTTTAGCGTTGCGACGGCGAAATCGGGTTGCGTAACCCGCTCATGCAAACCCTACATTATGATATAAGATTGCATCCAGGAGACAGATGAGGAAACAAAAATGCCTGAACCGGTCCTCGATCGCATCGATCGCCATTTGCTGTCGGTGTTGCAGGAGAACGGCCGCGCGTCGAACCTCGACCTGGCGAAGGCGGTCGGCCTGTCGCCCGCGCAGACGTTGCGGCGCCACCGGCGGCTGGAGGAGATCGGCGCGATCCGCCGTTACGAAACGCGGCTGTGCCCCGATACGCTCGGGTTCGGCGTCACCGCGTTCGTGCACGTGACGATGGAGCGTGGGCATATCCGCGATTTGTCGAAGTTCCAGAAACTCGTGTCGGATCTCGCGCAGATTCAGGAATGCTTCTCGGTGACGGGCGACATCGACTATGTGCTGAAAGTCGTCGCGCACGATCTGAAAGGGCTGTCGACGTTCCTGCTCGAAACGCTGATGCGCATTCCCGGCGTGAGCGGCGTGCATTCGAGCGTGTGCCTCGACGAGATCAAGTGCACGAGCGCGATGCCGGTGGAAAGCTGACGCGCCCGGCGCGCAGGGTCGATGCGTTCAGCTCGCCGCCTCGAACGCACCGATCAACAACGCTCCCGCCGCAATCACCGCGCAACCGGCGGCCCGGCGCGGCGTCAGCCGCTCGGCGAGGTAGATGCGCGCAATCAGCGCCGCGAAGACCACGCTCGTCTCCCGCAGCGCCGACACCGGCCCCATCGGCGCGCGGTCCATCGCCCAGATCACGATGCCGTAGGCGAGCGCCGCGAATACGCCGCCGCATGCGGCCTTCGCCGTCTCGTCGACCGCCTGCGTCAACCGCAGCGGCCCCACCCGCAGCCTGTAGTACGCGGCCATCAGCGCGCCCGTCAGCACGAACATCCACGCGGTATAGCCGACCGTGCTGCCGCTCTCGCGCACCCCGATTCCGTCGACCACGCTGTACGCGGCGATCGACACGCCGGTCGCGAACGCGGTCGGCAGCACTTGCGTCATCCGGTGTTTCGCGCCGCGCCGGCGTTCCAGCCCGATCGCCATGATGCCCGCGCAGATCAGCACGAGCCCGCATTGCGCGCCGATGTTCAGGCGCTCGCCCGCGAACGCCGCCGCGCCGAGCGTGACGAGCAGCGGCGCCGTGCCGCGCGCGACCGGATATGCGACGCTCAGGTCGCCGTGTTCGTACGCGCGGACGAGCAGCAGCGTATAGACGACGTGGATCACGGCCGACGCGACGACGCACAGCCAGCTCGCCGGCGCGATCGGTGCGGCAGCCGGCAGGAACAGCAGCGCGAACAGCCCGATCGCGATCTGCAGCACCGTGGCCGAACGCAGCCGGTCGCCGCTGCTGCGCACCAGCGCATTCCATGACGCGTGCAGGAACGCCGCACACAGAACGGCGAACAGAACCGGAATCGGCACGCTGAAACCTCCCTGACGGTCAAGCTGCGCGATGCGCGGCAGGCGTTCATCGTATGAATGCGTCACCGGATTGTCAAAAAAGCGACCGACGGCCCGCCGTAAAGAATTCGGCCGCGTGCTCGGTCGCCCGCCCCGCAACGCGGGCGCCGCGCGCGGCCTGCGCGCTGCCCCATGTGACACGAAGGTTGCCGGCGGTCCACCCCTTTCCGTTCTCTTTCGCCTCGCACTGCGGCGTAATGGAATCGATACCACGGCGCAACCGTCGCGAAAACACTCCGTCCCCATATCTTCATACGCAACTGTTCCAATGCGCGTGCTCCCTCACGAGCTTCGCGCCGAACCGACACGGCGACGGGGCCGTTCTCCACCATCGAAGACCTTACCCTGGAGTTTCCCGATGTTCCGTCAAGCCTTGCTCGTCACCGCCTGCGCAGCCGCAGCGCTGGCGCTGTTCGCCTGCGGCGGCAGCGACGATTCCACGCCGGCGCCCGCCGTGTCGTCGCAGGATGCGCTGCAGACCGCCACGCCGATCAAGCACGTCGTCGTGATCTACGGCGAAAACATCTCGTTCGACCACTACTTCGGCACCTATCCGAACGCGACGAACCCGTCGGGCGAACCGGCGTTCACCGCGAAACCCGGCACGCCGACGCCGAACGGTCTGACGGGCACGCTGCTCACCGCGAACCCGAACTTCACGAACACGGCCAACGGCACCGACGCGGCGAACCCGTTCCGCCTCGACCGCACGCAGGCCGCGACGGCCGACCAGAACCACGCCTACACCGCCGAGCAGCAGGCCGAGGACAACGGCCTCGCGGACCTGTTCCCGAAGTACACGGGCAAGGGCTCGTCCGGCGGCGCCGGCGCGTTCGGCACGAAGGGCCAGGTGATGGGCTACTTCGACGGCAACACGGTGACCGCGCTGTGGAACTACGCGCAGCGCTTCGCGATGAGCGACAACACGTACACGACGGTCTACGGCCCGTCGACGCCGGGCGCGCTGAACGTCGTGGCAGGGCAGACCAACGGGATGCAGATCGTCAAGACGTCGAAGCAGCCGTCGACGCTCGCCGCCAGCTCGTACTACATCAACGACGGCCAGGGCGGCTTCACGATGATCAACGACGTCGACCCGGGCTTCGACGTGTGCTCGAGCACGACCGACCAGGCGATGATGTCCGGCAAGAACATCGGCGACTTGCTGAACGCCGCGAAGATCACGTGGGGCGGCTTCATGGGCGGCTTCAACCTGTCGACGACGAACGGCAACGGCACGACGGGCTGTGCGCGCAGCACGGTCGCCACCGCCGTGAACGCCGCGACCGCCGACTACATCCCGCACCACAACTGGTTCCAGTACTACGCGTCGACCGCGAACCCGCAACACACGCGCCCGAGCTCGATCGCGGCGATCGGCTCGAGCGTCGAGGCCGACGGCAAGACCGCCGAACCGGCGAACCACCAGTACGACACGGACGACTTCTTCGCCGCCGTGAAGGCCGGCAACTTCCCGTCGGTCAGCTACCTGAAGGCGCCGGCCGCACAGGACGGGCATGCCGGCTATTCGGATCCGCTCGACGAGCAGGCGTTCGTGACGAAGGTCGTCAACTTCCTGCAGCAGCAACCGGACTGGCAGAACACGGCCGTGATCGTCACCTATGACGACTCGGACGGCTGGTACGACCATGTGTACACGTCGCCGACGCACGCGTCGTCGGACCCGGTCGATCAGCTCAACGGCGCCGGCAAGTGCGGCACGGGCGGCACCACCGGCGTGAACGGCGCGACCGTGAACGGCCGCTGCGGCCCGGGCGTGCGCATTCCGCTGGTCGTGATCTCGCCGTATGCGAAGCAGAACTACGTCGATCACACGATGCTCGACCAGTCGTCCGTCGTGCGCTTCATCGAGGACAACTGGCTCGGCGGCCAGCGTATCGGCGGCGGCTCGTTCGATGCGACGGCGGGCGACCTGCGCAACCTGTTCGACTTCACGTCGAAGCCGAACACGACGCCGCTCTATCTCGACCCGACGCTCGGCACCGTATTGAGCGCCGCACCGTCGATCTGACCGTCGCGGCCTGACCGCATGGCCGGCGCATGGCGATGCGCCGGCCGTTTCCATTTCAACGCGCCGCTTTGCGCGACACCCGTTTTTCGACCGACAGCATGACAGCTCGCCCCGCGTTTCCGTCTCCCGATGCCGCCGGCACGCCCGCGCCGCGCGCCCCTTCCCGCCTGCTGCGCCGCACGGCATTCGTGCTCGGCGCGGCCGCGATCGGCTATGGCGCGTTCGCTATCGCGTTTCCCGCGCGGGTACCCGCGGCGATCGGCACCGTGGTCGCCGACTGGACCGGCGCGAACCCGCATCCGGTCGTACTGCAACGGCCCGCCGTGCAGCCGCTGTCGGCGGTCGCCCAACTCGGGCGCGCGCTGTTCCACGATCCGTCGCTCTCGGCGTCGGGCAAGCAGTCGTGCGCGTCGTGCCACAGCCCCGATCATGCGTACGGCCCGCCGAATGCGCTCGACGTGCAGCCGGGCGGCCTCGCGATGACGCAGCAGGGCTATCGTCCGCCGCCGTCGCTGATGTATCTGTACCGCCAGCCGAATTTCAGCATCGGCCCCGATGCCGGGGAAAACGACGCCGCGCCGAGCGTCGCGCAGCAGGCCACGGCGGCGGCCGGCGTCGTCAAGGCGCAGAAGGTGGCCGGCACGTCGGCCGCGCCGCAGCTCGTGCCGCAGGGCGGGATGTTCTGGGACGGTCGCGCCGACACGCTGCAGCAACAGGCGTTCGGCCCGCTGCTGAATCCGGTCGAGATGGCGAACGCGAGCGTCGACGACGTCGCGCACAAGCTCGCGCAGTCGTCGCATCGCGCGCAACTGGAGCAATTGTTCGGCGCGCGCGTGTTCGACAGCCCGCAGCTCGCGGTGTCGGAGGCGATGTTCGCGATCGCGCGCTATCAGGTCGAGGATCCGTCCTTCCATCCGTACGACAGCAAGTACGACCGCTGGCTCGAAGGCCGTGCGCGTCTCACGCAGGCCGAACTGCGCGGGCTGCGCCTGTTCAACGATCCGGACAAGGCGAATTGCGCGGGCTGTCATTTGTCGAAACCCGGCAAGGACGGGCTGCCGCCGATGTTTACCGATTACCAGTACGAGGCGCTCGGCGCGCCGCGCAACCGCGCGCTCGCGCAGAACCGCAACCCCGCGTTCTACGATCTCGGCGTGTGCGGGCCGTTCCGCGACGACCTGAAGGACCAGACCCAGTACTGCGGAATGTTCCTGACGCCGACGCTGCGCAATTCGGCGACGCGCCACGTGTTCTTCCACAACGGCGTGTTCCACACGCTCGACCAGGTGATGGCGTTCTACAACGAGCGCAGCATCTCGCCGCAGAAGTTCTATTCGCGCGGCGCGGACGGCAAGGTCGACGAATACGACGACATTCCGCCGAAATATCGCGCGAACGTCGACGTGACCGATGCGCCGTTCGATCGCAAGCCCGGCGACAAGCCCGCGATGACGGCGCAGGACATCAAGGACATCGAAGCGTTTCTCGGCACGCTGACGGACGCGCCGGCGCAGCGCTGATTGCCGGCCGGGCGTCGTCAGGACAGGCTGTCGAGCAACCGATACCAGGCGACCCCGGCCGCGATATAGAAGCGCTGCAGCCCGTGCAACGGAATCGGCCGGATCGGCGTGACGCGGAACGGCAGCGGCAGTCGCGCATCGCCCGACAGATGCGCGGCCAGATGCTTGCCGAGCGTCGTCGCCATCGCGATGCCGCGGCCGTTGTAGCCGAGCGCGATCGTCACGCCCGGCGCGGGCTCGTGCACGTGCGGCAGGAAATCCGCGGTGATCGCGACGCGCCCCGCCCAGCGGTATTCGAACCGGACGCCCTTCAGTTGCGGATACAACAGCGTCGTCGCGCGTTCGAGGTGGCGCCAGTCGCTCGGCGCGCGCGGGTCGGCGAACGGGCCGCGGCCGCCCATCAACAGGCGCCCGGCCGCGTCGCGGCGGAAGTACAGCAGCAGACGCCGCGCATCCGATGCGACTTCGCCACCGGCGAGGATGTCGCGGCCAAGCGCCGGCGCGAGCGGTTCCGTCGCGACGATGAAGCTGTTCGCGGCGATCACCGACTGGCGCAAGCCGGGCCACAGCCCGTCCGTGTAGCCGTTGGTCGCGATCACCACGCGCTCGGCCGACAGCGTCGCGCCGCCGGACGTCGCGATCCGCCAGCGGCCGTCGGCGCGTGTCAGCCCGACGGCGCGGGTCGAGCCGTGCACGACCGCCCCGCTCGCCTGCACGGCGCGCACGAGGCCGCGCGTATAGCTGAGCGGCTGCACGCTGCCCGCGCGGCGATCGATCCAGCCGCCCGCATACGCCCGCGTGCCGAGCCGTCGCGCGACGTCGTCGCGGCCGAGCACGTCGACCGGCGCGCCGCGCGCGGCCCACTGCTGCGCACGGCGTGCGACCGTGTCGAGCATCGCGGCGGTCGGCGCCGGCTGGATCCAGCCGTGACGGCGCGCATCGCAGTCGATTCCGTGGCGCGCGATCAGGTCGAACACGGTATCGGCGGCGCCGCCGACGAGGCCGGCAAGCTGCTCGCCGGCCTCGTCGCCGAACCGGCGAACGAGTTCGTCCGGGTCGTATTTCAGCCCGGGAATCACTTGCCCGCCGTTACGGCCCGATGCACCCCAGCCCGGCTGCGCGCCGTCGATCACGCGGACGTTCGCGCCGCGTTCGGCCAGGTGAAGTGCGGTCGACAAACCCGTGAATCCGGCGCCGACGATCGCCACGTCGCACGACGCGGACGCGTCGAGCGCGGGCGTATCGGGCGCCGGCGCGGCGGTCGCCGCCCACAGCGAATCCGGCCACCGTGCGTCCGGCCATCCGGGTGTCGCGTTCGTTGCGCTCATGTTCGATCCGGGTTGTCCGCGCCGTCCGACGCCAGCAGGCGACGCAGAAATTCCTGCGTGCGGGGATGCGCGGGCTGCGTGAGCACCTCGCGCGCCGGTCCGCTTTCGCAGATGGTCCCGTCGTGCAAGAAACACACGCGATCGGCCACCTCGCGCGCGAATGCCATTTCGTGCGTGACGACCACCATGGTCATCCCGTCGCGGGCGAGCCCGCGCATCACGCCGAGCACTTCGCCGACGAGCTCGGGGTCGAGCGCCGACGTCGGTTCGTCGAACAGGATCGCCTGCGGCTCCATCGCGAGCGCGCGTGCGATCGCGACGCGCTGCTGCTGGCCGCCCGACAGTTCCGACGGATACGCGTTCATCCGGTGCGACAGCCCGACCTTGTCGAGCAGCGCGCGAGCCTGTTCGCGCGCCTGCGCGGCCGGCCTCCGTCGCACGTGCACGGGCCCTTCCATCACGTTCTCGAGCGCCGTCCGGTGCGCGAACAGGTTGAAGCGCTGGAATACCATGCCGACCCGCATCCGCAATTCGTGGATCCGTTTCGAATGCGCGTCGACCTTCACGCCGTCGATCGTGATCGACCCTTCGTCGTAGGTCTCGAAACCGTTGATACAGCGCAGCACGGTCGACTTGCCGGACCCGGACGGCCCGATCAGGCACACGACTTCGCCCGGCTGCACGTCGAGGCTCACGCCCTTCAGCACCGCGTGCTGCTGAAACCGCTTGTGTATCGAATCGATCCGGATCATGCGCCTCTCCTCAGTGCGAGCCGCTTGCCGAGCCGGTTCACGCCGAACATCAGCGGCAGGCCGAGCGCGAGATACAGCAGCGCGACGAGCGTGTAGACGCTCATGTTCTGGAACGTCGACGACGCGATCAGCTGGCCGGCGCGCGTGATTTCCGCGACCGTGATCGTCGACGCGACCGACGAATCCTTCAGCAGCATCACCAGCGTGTTGCCGTACGGCGGCAGCGCGATGCGAAACGCCTGCGGCAGTACCACGCGCCGCATGATCATCGGGCCGCGCATGCCGATCGCGTGCGCGGCTTCGATCTGGCCGCGGTCGATCGCCTCGATGCCCGCGCGGAAATTCTCGGCCTGATACGCCGAATAGGCGATGCCGAGGCCGAGCACGCCGGCCTGGAACGCCGACAGCTGCACGCCGAGATCGGGCAGCACGAAGTACATGTAGAACAGCTGCACGATGATGGGCAGCCCGCGGATCACGTTGACGATCGCGCTGCCGGCCGTCGAGACGGCGCGATGGCGCGACACCTTCAGCAGCGCGAGAACCAGCCCGAGCACCGAGCTGAGCACGAACGCGCATGCGGTGATCTCGATCGTGACCACCGCGCCCTTCAACAGGATCGGCAGGAAATCGATCGCGTTCTGAAAAAACATGAGGTCTCCTATGCGATGGCCGGACGCTCCGTCGCCGCGAATGCGCGCGACGCGCGGGCGACGCCGGTCGGGAATCGAATGCCGACGCTCAGCTCATGTGCCACTTCTGCAGGATCTGCTGCAGCGTGCCGTCGCTCTTCATCTTGCGGATCGCACCGTTGAGCTGTTCGAGCGTCGCGGTGTCGCCCTTGCGCACGATGAAGCAGACCTGCCCCTTCACGACGCTCTGGTATTCGGGCACGAGCCGCACCTGGCGATTGACGCCGTGCTCGATCTGGTACGCGACGATCGGCTGATCGGCGAAGCCGGCCTTGATGCGCCCGAGCGCGACGTCGCGCATGATGTCGGCAATCGAATCGTAGGTCCGGACTTCCTTGAAGATGCCCTTCTTGTTGAGCGCGTCGACGAACGCCGTGCCGACCTGCGCGCCGACCACCTGGTCCTTGAAATCGTCCATCGACGTATAGCGGCCCGGATCGTCGGCCTTCACGATCAGGCCTTCGCCGAACGAGTAGACGGTGTCGGAGAAATCGACGACCTGCTGGCGCGCCGGCGTCTTCAGCATCGCGGCCGAGATGATGTCGATCTTCTGCGTGGTGAGCGACGGGATCAGCGCCGAAAACACGGTCTGCTGCACGTCGACGCGAAACCCGGCCGACTTCCCGGCCGCGGTGATCGCATCGACCATCATCCCCTGAATCGAATTGCTCTTGACGTCGAGAAACGTGAACGGCACGCCGGTGGCCGTCGCGCCGACCTTCAGCGTGGGCTCGGCCGCCACGGCGCTCGCCGATGCGGTGGACAGTGCGATGCAGGTGGCGAAACCGGCGGCCAATGCGCCGAACCGCTTGATGAACGGAACCATGGTGACTCCTTCTCGAATAATCCGGGCGCCGGCCGGTCGCTGATCGACACTGCGACGATGGTTTGATCTTAAAACGAATCAAAAACATCGCAAATAGATTTTTGCGTATCGATATTCGATACGATATGATGCGATATCGAATCGATCCCGCCCCGCCGCCATGGAAACGTCGCCCGACCAAGCAAACGATCTGCTGTTCAACCAGTCGCTGGAAAAAGGGCTGAACGTGCTGCGCGCGTTCAGCGCGAAGCGGCGCACGATGACGCTGGCGGAAGTGGCCGACGCGGCGGGGATGACGAAAAGCTCCGCGCAGCGGATGGTCTATACGCTCGAGAAGCTCGGCTACATCCGCAAGCATCCGGTCACACGGCGCTACCAGCTCACGCCGCACGTGATGCGGATCGGCTTCAACTATCTCGCGGCCGATACGTTGATCGACGTCGCGAATCCGTTCCTGTCCGAGCTCACGAACCTGACCGGCGAAACCACCAACCTCACCGAGCCGGACGAGGATGAAATGGTGTACGTCGCGCGTTTCGTGTCGACCAAGTTCGTGCCGATCCACATGCCGATCGGCAGCCGTATCCCGATGTACTGCACCGGCTCCGGCCGCGCGTTCCTGAGCGCGTTGCCGCCGGAAGAAGCACGTGTGCGGCTCGACGGCATGGCGCGCACGCCGCATACGCCGCGCACAGTCACGGCGCTCGACGATCTCGTCGCGTTGCTCGACGGCGCGCGGCGCGAAGGCTACGCGACCAACCAGGAAGAACTGTTCATCGGCGACATGTCGATCGCGGCGCCCGTGCTCGGCAGCCAGGGGCAGCCGGTCGCGGCCGTGCACGTGGTCGCGCCGACGAGCCGCTGGACGCTCGACGATGCGCGCCGCAAGCTCGCGCCGGCGGTGATCGACTGCGCGCGCGGGATCAGCAATTCGATCCGGACGCTCGAATAGCGTCGGCGAAACGGCACGCGGCGCGCCGTTGCATCGCGCAACGGCGTTCGATCGCTACTGCGGCTTCGGCGGATGCTCGGCCCGGTAGGTACGATTCGGGCGCGATACGAGTTGCTTCGCCGCGGCGTCCAGTTCCTTGCCGTGATACAGATCGATGCACTTCAGGAAGTCGAACTTCACATCCGCGACTTCCGATTCGACAACCGGATTCCGGTAGTCGCGAGCCAGATACTTCGCGACCAGCGCGTGAACGACGTCCGGCGCACGTTCCATGTCGTAGTAAGTCCAGTCGCGCAACGCACTGGTACTGCTGCCGATGTCCCTGCTCACGCCGGGCGTCTGCTCGTATGCGGTAGCCAGACACTCCGCGAGCACCATGTCCTTGAAGTTCTGGAGGTAAGTGCGTGAACCGGCCCCAGGCGACACCTGTCCGGCGTCCTTCGCCATGACCATCGCCGGTTGAAACGCCAGGCACGCCAACGCGGCAGCGACTCGGACTCCCCTCATGACAGGCTCCAAAAATTTGCGCGATCGGTACGATACCGCGTGCCCGGTTCGTTGAAGTAACAATGGTCGTAACATGTCCGCCCGTCGAACAGCGTGGCGTGCCCCTGTGCATCGCTCCACCCCGACACCTCGAACAGAATGACACCCTGTCGACCGGCAAGTGGCCCTCCGTTCGCCGGCGGATATTTGACGCCCTCAGCCTTTCCCCATCGTTGCTCGAGAAAACGAATCAAGTCCCTGACACGAAAAAAGTATTGCCGATTGTCTCTGCCCGACACCGTTTGTTCGGGGATTCTCGGCATCACCATACCGGCTTCACTCAGGATATAACTCATCCTCACCGCGCATGTGTTGCTCCATCGTTCTGTCGAATTCGGATTGTTGACGTTCTTCTCGACGTATCCACCTATCACTTTCGCGACGCGTTCACCGGAATTTGCCGGGTCGTAGATTCGCTGGGATGCCGCCCACGCAACGGCGAATGATGGTCGTTTCACTTTGGCTCCTTGTTGTTGAAATGAATTCGACTCGAGGAACGCATCGAAAACCCGCGACAGCTCATGTGCTCCGAGTACCTTCGAGTCCTTCGAATCAGGGGGCATGATGCGCGATTGAAACACTTTTGTAAGGATGGCAACTTTCCAGACGCCGATCCTTCTTCTGCTCCACCCCCTCGTTTTCCCCGATCTCGTTCGACTTGACTCCTGCGCACCGATCGACAAAACTTCGCCCATCGCAAGTGTGATCACAGATCGCAGATCAAACCCAGGAGAACCCCGCCTTGCCGCCTCGTATCGTCCCGCCCGCACTGAAAGCCATCGAACAGGAAACGATGGCCGACAAGGTCTATCAGCAACTGCGCGAAGCGCTGATGAGCGGCCGCTTCGCGCCTGGCCAGGCGCTGAGCCTGCGCAGCGTCGCGGAGGCGGTCGGCTCGTCGACGATGCCCGTGCGCGCCGCACTCACGCGGCTGCGCGCCGAACGCGCACTGGTCGACGGCCCGAATCGGGCGCTCGTCGTCCCGCCGATGACGCTCGACACGCTCGACGAGCTGCGCGACGTGCGAATCGCGCTCGAAGGCTGCATCGCCGAGCGCGCGTGCGCACGGATGACCGATGCGCAGATCGCGGCCGTGCGCAAGACCTGCGAGACGATGCAGGCGCACGTCGAGGCCGGCCGCTCGCGCGCCTACCTGCAAAGCAATTTTGCGTTCCACAGCGCGATCTACGCGCACGGCGCCAGCGAAAACACGCTCGCGATCGTCGAGAACCTGTGGATGCGCGTCGGCCCGTTCCTCAACATGGTCGCGCTCGACATCCCGCACATGCGGCGCTCGATGGACGCGCACCGCGCGATCGTCGATGCGCTCGAACGGCGCGACGGCGCCGGCGTGCGCGCCGGCATCGCGCTCGACATCGGCGGGGCCGCACACGATCTCGCCGAGACGCTGCGGGCCGAACAGACGCCGCGAACCGCGAACGCGAAGCCGTAGCGGCCGCTGGCGACGGCCGGCCTTTGCACGAGCGGCCGGCCACCCCACTAGATCAACGATGGAGACAACCCGGCATGACAGCTTCCGACCTGCTGAAACCCTATGACGGCCTGCGCGTCCTCGTGACCGGCGGCGCGTCGGGCATCGGCCTCGAAATCGCCCGCGCGTTCGCCGAATGCGGCGCGCGCGTGCACGTGTGCGACGCGTCGCAGGCCGCGATCGCGGCGCTCGCCGATCGGCCGCCGCACGCCGCGACGAGCGCGATCAGCGCAACGTTGGCCGACGTATCCGATCCGGCGGCAGTCGACCGCGTGTTCGCCGACATATCGGCCACGCTCGGCGGCCTCGACGTGCTCGTCAACAACGCGGGCATCGCCGGCCCGACCGGCGGGATCGACGAAATCGACCCCGTTCAATGGGAACAGACGGTCGCGATCAACCTGAACGCGCAATTCCAGTTCGCGCGCCGCGCGGTGCCGCTGCTGCGCGAGTCGAAACACGGCGGCGCGATCATTGCGCTGTCGTCGGTCGCCGGCCGGCTCGGCTACGCGTTCCGCACGCCGTATGCGGCCACCAAATGGGCGGTGGTCGGCCTCGTGAAGAGCCTCGCGATCGAACTCGGGCCGCTCGGCATCCGCGTGAACGCGATCCAGCCCGGCATCGTGCGCGGCCCGCGGATGCGCCGCGTGATCGAGGCGCGTGCGCAGCAGCTCGGCATCGGCTACGACGAAATGGAGAAGCGCTATCTCGAGAAGATCTCGCTGCGGCGCATGACCGATCCGGCCGAGATCGCCGCGACCGCGCTGTTCCTGTGCTCGCCGGGCGGACACGGGATCACCGGGCAGGCGATCTCCGTCTGCGGCAACGTCGAAGTGCTCTGACGCCTCCCGCATCGTTCATCGAAAGGAATTCATCCATGGCAAACGCTCGCAAAGTCATCATCACCTGCGCGCCGACCGGCGCGATCCACACGCCGTCGATGTCGCCGTACCTGCCCGTGACGCCGCACGAAATCGAAACGGCCGCGGTCGCGGCCGCGCAGGCCGGCGCGGCGATCCTCCACTTGCACGCACGCAACCCGTCCGACGGCAAACCAACGCAGGATCCGGCCGTGTTCGCCGAATTCCTGCCGCGCATCAAGGCCCGGACCGACGCGGTGATCAACCTCACGTCGGGCGGCAGCCCGCACATGACGGTCGACGAACGGCTGCAGCCCGCGCTGCATTTCCAGCCCGAGGTCGCGTCGTTGAACATGGGGTCGATGAACTTCGGGCTGTACCCGATGCTCGAGCGCTTCCGCGAGCTGAAGCATCCGTGGGAGCGCGAACATCTCGAGAAAAGCCGCGACCTCGTGTTCAAGAACACGTTCGCCGACATCGAGACGATCCTCACGCGCTGCGGCGCGAACGGCACGCGTTTCGAATTCGAGTGCTACGACATCTCGCATCTGTACAACCTCGCGCACTTCGTCGATCGCGGGCTGGCGAAGCCGCCGTTCTTCGTGCAAAGCGTGTTCGGCCTGCTCGGCGGGATCGGCGCGCACCCGGAAGACCTGATGCACATGCGCCGTACGGCCGACCGTCTGTTCGGCAGCGATTACGTGTGGTCGATCCTCGGCGCCGGGCGCAACCAGATTCCGCTCGCGACGATCGGCGCGGCGCAGGGTGCGAACGTACGCGTCGGACTCGAGGATTCGCTGTGGATCGCGCCGGGCAAGCTCGCGGAATCGAGCGCCGCGCAAGTCCTGAAAATGCGTCAGGTGCTCGAAGGCCTGTCGCTCGAGATCGCGACGCCGGCCGAGGCGCGCGCGATGCTCGCCCTCAAGGGCGGCGACGCGGTGAATTTCTGAGCGCCGGCTCGCGCCCGCAACACCCGTATCCGCAAGCACAGTGACGAGGCGCCGGCCCGAGCCGGCCGGCGCCAGGACGCCCTTGATCGCCCCGCTCCGTTCGAGCGCCGCCGGCGCGGCTCCGTCGTCTGCCCATTCGCTGCCTGCACCGCAGCGGCATCTGCCGAACGCGGCGCGCCGTGCTTGCCGTGCGCGCCGGTTCGCCCTTACCGGAGTCGTCCGCATGTCCACTCATCACGCTCAGGCCCTGTCGTCCGCCGCCGGCGACGCGAACGCGTCGCTGAACCGGCTGCTGTTCCGCAAACTCATGCCGCTGCTGATCGCCGCGTATGTGATCAGTTTTCTCGACCGCACCAACATCGCGTTCGCCAAACATTCGATGGGCGTCGATCTCGGCATTTCATCGGCCGCGTATGGGCTCGGCGCGGGGCTGTTCTTTCTCACCTACGCGCTCTTCGAAATCCCGAGCAACCTGATCATGCATCGCGTCGGCGCGCGCTTCTGGATCACGCGGATCATGATCACGTGGGGCGCGCTGTCGGTCGCGATGGCGTTCGTCGGCGGCGAGACGTCGTTCTACGTGATGCGCCTGCTGCTCGGCGCGGCCGAAGCCGGGCTGTTTCCCGGCGTGATGTTGTATTTGACGTACTGGTTCGGCCGCGAGGAGCGTGCGCGCGCCACCGGCTATTTCCTGCTCGGCGTGTGCATCGCCAACATCGTCGGCGGGCCGCTGGCCGGCGCACTGATCGAGCTCGACGGCACGCTCGGTTTCCACGGCTGGCAATGGCTGTTCGTCGTCGAAGGCATTCCGGCGATCCTGCTCGCGTTCGTCGTCTGGACGCGCTTGCCGGATCGGCCGAGCGCCGCGCCGTGGCTCGCCCCGGAAACCGGCCGCGCGCTCGAGCGCAAGCTGGCCGCCGAACAGGACGCGGGCGTCGCCGCGCACGGCGGCCACGCGTTCGGCGCCGCCCTGCGCGATCCGCAGATCTGGCTCGCGATTTTCGTGTACTTCTGCCACCAGTTGACCATCTACACGGTGATCTTCTTCCTGCCCGGCATCATCGGCGCATCGGGACGCCTCTCGCCGGTCGCGGTCGGGTTGCTGACGTCGCTGCCCTGGCTCGCCGCCGCGCTCGGGGCCGGGACGCTGCCGCGCTTCGCACGCGAGTCGCGTCACGCGCGCCGCATGCTGTGTGCGGGGCTGGTGGTCATGGCGGCCGGGATGATCGGCGCCGCGCATGCGTCGCCGTTGGCGGGACTGCTCTGCGTGTGCGTGGCCGCGTCCATGTTCTTCGTCGTGCAGTCGATCGTGTTCACGTTTCCGGCTTCGCGGCTCGCCGGCAGCGCGCTGGCCGGCGGGCTCGGGCTCGTGAATACGTGCGGGTTGCTCGGCGGCTTCGTCGGCCCGACCGTCATCGGCGCGATCGAACAGGCGACCGGCAATGCGAAGAACGGGCTGACGCTGCTGGCGGCCGCACTCGCCGTCGCGGCATGTGCGAGCCTCGCGTTGCGTCACGGACACGAGCGCGCCGACGGGCGCTCGCGCGACTGAAGGCGGACGACACTCGAGCCGACGGGATGCGGGCACGTCGCCGCCGGCATCCCGCCTCGCTTCGTCAGAACAGATACATCCCCGCGACGAACACCACGCCCGAGAACAACAGCGTCGTCACGCAATAGCCCATGATGTCGCGCACGCCGAGTCCCGCGATCGCCAGTGCGGGCAGCGCCCAGAACGGCTGCGCCATGTTGGTCCACGCCTCGCCGTACGCGATCGCCATGGCCGCCTTGCCGAGATCGGCGCCGAGCGCCTGCGCGGCCGGCATCACGAACGGTCCCTGCACGACCCAGTGGCCGCCGCCCGACGGCACCGCGAAATTGATCACGGCCGAACTCAGGAACGCGAGCAGCGGGAACGTATGGACGTTCGCGATATCGACGAACCATTTCGTGATCACGCCCGCGAGCCCGGAGTGATCCATCAGCGCCTGGATGCCCGCGTAGAACGGGAACTGGATCATGATCCCGGACGCGCCGCGCGCGGCGCCGGCCACCGCGCGCGCATAGGCCATCGGCGTCCGGTGCAGCAGGATGCCGGCCGCGAGGAACGCGAGGTTCACCGTGTCGATGTCGAGCGCGAAGCCCTTCTGCGCGAAACGCAGCACGAGGAACGCCGCGCACAGTGCCGCGACGACGATCGACAGCGCGCGGCTCTCTTCCATCCGTTCCGCGAACGTCGCGTCGGGCGCGAGCTTGCGCTCGACGCTCGGCGGCTCGGCGAGCAGCGCCGGATCGACGCTGACGACGTCGCCCGGCTTCGGCATCATCATCCGCGCGAGAAACGGCAGCATCACGATCAACCCGATCGTGATGAACGCGTTGTAGCCGGTGAAGATCGTGTCGGACACCGGAATCAAGCCGATGGTCTTTTCCATCGGATTGCCTTTCGTGGCCGCGACGAGCGGGACCGAACCCGACAGCCCGCCGTGCCAGCTCAGGAAGCCCATGTAGGCGGACGCGACGAGCAGCCGGTAGTCGCTGCCGGCCACGCGGCGCGCCACTTCGCGCGCCAGCATCGCGCCGAGCACGAGGCCGAAGCCCCAGTTGATCGCGCAGGCCAGCGCGCCGACGAACGCGACGAGCATCACGCCTTGCCCGGGCGTGCGCGCGGCGCTCGCGAGCGCGACGAGCAGGCGCCGCACGGGCGGCGAACTCGCGAGCGCGTGGCCCGTCACGAGGATCATGACCATCTGCATCGAGAACGCGAGCAGGTTCCAGAAGCCGGAACCCCACATCGTCGTGAGTTGCACGGGCGTGTTCGGCGTGAGCCCGAACGCAAGCGCGAACGTGACGATCGTCAGCAGGATCGCGAAAATCAACGGGTCGGGCAACACGCGGTGAACCACCTGCGTGAAGAAGCGGGAAATGCGCTGGATCAACTTGAGCTCCTCGTTTCCTGATAGGGACCTCCGCGCGTATCGTTGTTGGTTGAGGCGCGGAAACGCGCGGATTCTTGCACAGAACCGGCAGACGCGCTTTGGCGCACGCAGTCACGATCACGTCGTGTCGGAACAGGGAAACGGAAAAGGCGGCAGGATCCGCGCCGCCTTGGAAGGAAATGGCAGACCGTGCGTCAACGCACCGTCGTCGCCGGTGCGCTCATAGTCTCACCCACACTCACCCGCCGCTCCGCCAGCCGCTGCGCGCCCCGATACGCGACGAGCGCCCCCGCCACGGCCAGCAGCATCGGCACGAGGCTGTCGTGATTCGCGCGCGTGAATTCGAGCAGCAGCACGACGGCCGTGATCGGCATCTGCATTGACGCGGCGAGAAACGCGGTCGCGCCGATCAGCGCGCATCCGCCGAGCGATGCGCCGGGCCACACGATGCTCCACAGTCCGCCGAGCACGACACCGAGCAGCGCGCCGTTCGCGAGGCCCGGCGTCAGCAGCCCGCCTTCCGCGCCGGCCCGCAGGCTGCCGGCCTCGATCAGCACCTTCAGCACGAGCAGCGCCGCCGCGAGACCGATCGTCAGCGTGCCGTCGAAACTGAGCGACGCCGGGCCCTTGCCGTTGCCGAGCAGTTGCGGAAACTTCGTCGCGAGCACGCCGATCACCGCGAAGTTGAGCAGCGCGAACACCGGCAGCCGCCAGTCCTTCGGTGCGTTCGCCCGCGCGCGGGTCGTGAGCCGCACGAAACCGTACGCGGCGAAGCCGAACAGCGGCCCGCAAACGATCGACCATGCGACGAGCGGCGTGCTCGACACGAACGCCGGCACCGCGTACTGGTGTTCGTTGCCGAGACCGATCCATGCGACGACCGCCGCGATCGCGGACGTCACGACCGCCACGACCAGCGCACGCCATTCGAACGTGCCGAGCAGCACCTCCAGCACGAAGATCGCGCCGCCGAGCGGCACGTTGTAGACGGCCGCGAGCCCCGCGCCGGCGCCGCACACGACCATCAGCCGGCAGTCGTCGGGCGTGAGCCCCGCCGCATGGGCCAACCGCCCGGCGAGCAGCGCGCCGATCTCGCGCGGTGCGACTTCGCGGCCGAGCGGCGAGCCGAGCGCGACGGTGACGATCTGCAGCAGCGCATGGACCGTCGTGCTGACGAACGGCATCCGCGGATCGGCCGCACGCACCGCGCGGCGGATGCCGACGAGTGGCCGGCCGTATCGGTAAAGCGCCCACCAGCCGCCGCCCGCGACGATCCCGCACACCACCAGCACCGCGAGCCGACGCAACGGCTCGGCCCCACTCACGCCGCTGAGGAAACTCTCGGACCCGATCACGTGCGCGACGTCGTAGCCGTACGCGACGTGCTGGATCGCATGCAGCAGCAACGCGAGCAGCATGCCGCCGAGACCCGCGCCGATGCCGGTCAGGACCGTGACGACGGCCATGCGCGCGAATGGGCTGACGGGCGGCGACGAAGCAGCAGGAGCGGATGGAAGATCGAAGCGCATGGGGTCGGCGAACGGGATCGAAAAGACGGCGCGCACCGCGCACGCCGTCGTCAGGACCGCATCGTAGGCCCGCGCCAATCATGAGACAAACGTATTTTTCTGATCAACTCATGCATTTTCCGAATGCACGAACGCCGGCGGCCCGCGATGACCGCCTGCCGCGTCAGTCCGGATAGGTCAGGCGTTCCGGTTCGCGCCGCATGATGACTTTCCCGTGGCGCATCGACAGCGTGGCCTTCGCCTGCGTGCGCACGGCTTCGTAGTCGCTGTCCGCGTCGAGCACGACGAGATTCGCCGGACGCCCGACCGCGATGCCGTACCCGTCGCCGAGGTGCATCGCCGTCGCGCTATGGTCGGTCACGAAGTCGAGGCAGCGCTGCAGATCCTGGTAACCCATCATGTGGCAGATATGGAGACCCGCATCGAGCACGCGCAGGATGTTGCCGTTGCCGAGCGGATACCACGGATCCTTGATCGAATCCTGCCCGAAGCACACGTTGAGCCCGGCACGGTCGAGCTCCGCGACGCGCGTGACGCCGCGCCGCTTCGGGAACGTGTCGAAGCGCCCCTGCAGATGGATGCTCTCGGTCGGGCACGAGATGAAATTCAGCCCCGCCCGCTTCAGCAGCCGGAACAGCTTCGAGCAGTACGCGTTGTCGTACGAACCCATCGCGGTGGTATGGCTCGCGGTGACGCGTGCGCCCACGCCGCGCACGCGCGCCTCTTCCGCGAGCACTTCGAGAAAGCGCGAATGCGGATCGTCGGTCTCGTCGCAGTGCACGTCGACGAGGCAGCCCGTGCGTTCCGCGAGATCCATCAGGTAGCGGATCGAGCTGACGCCCTGCTCCCGCGTGTTCTCGAAATGCGGAATGCCGCCGACGACGTCCGCGCCGAGCTCGATCGCCTGCGCCATCAGCGCGCGGCCGCCGTCGAACGATTCGATGCCCTCCTGCGGGAACGCGACGATCTGCAGATCGATCAGCCCGCGCGCCTCGTCCTTCACCTCCAGCATCGCCTTGAGCGCGGCGAGCGTCGGATCGGTCACGTCGACGTGCGTGCGCACGTGCTGGATCCCGTGATCGCGCAGCATGCCGATCGCCGCATGCGCGCGTGCCTTCGTGTCCTCGTGCGTGATCGTCGCCTTGCGCTCGGCCCAGCGCTCGATGCCCTCGAACAGCGTGCCGCTCATGTTCCACGCGGGCTCGCCGGCCGTCAGCACGGCATCGAGGTGGATATGCGGTTCGACGAGCGGCGGAATCGCGAGGCGGCCGCCGCCGTCGATATGGTCGGGGTTCGTCGACGCGATCGGCGCGGTTTGCGCATCGATGCGCGCGATCCTGCCGGCATCGATGCCGATCGTGAACAGGCCGTCGCGGCCGCGCAAGCGTACGTTGAACAGGTTCATGGGGAGGCCTCTTGTCGTATGCGTGAACACGACCGCGCGATCGGCGTCGGCGGCCGTGCGGTCCGGGCGACCAGTATGGAGGAAAGCGGCGACGCGCACACGTGCCGCGCATGTTGCATCGACACGACAGCCGGCCGCACCGGGCCGAAGCCGCGTGCCGGTCGCCAGGCAGGAACCGCCGGCCCGGCGCGCACGCGCGTCGTCGTGTCGGTTTTGTGAACGACTCTTGCGGGATCAGGAACGGTGCGCTCGCGGCCGCTGCGTCCTTGCGCGCGCCGCGCATTCCTATACTTGCGCCGAACTTTGTTTCCAGTCCCACACGCAGGAGCTTCACGATGAAAAAAACCCTGATCGCCGGCGCGTGCGCCGGCGCCCTGTTCGCGCCGCTCGCCCACGCGCAAAGCTCGGTCACGCTGTACGGCCTGATCGACGCCGGCATCGCCTATACCAACAACGTGAACGGCGCGTCGCAGTGGCGCATGACGACCGGCACGATCAACGGCAGCCGCTTCGGCCTGCGCGGCGCCGAGGATCTCGGCGGCGGGCTGAAGGCATTGTTCGTGCTCGAAAACGGCTTCAACGCGAACAACGGCGGGCTCGGCCAGGACGGCAAGCTGTTCGGCCGGCACGCGTACGTCGGCCTGAGCCGCGCCGGCTACGGCACGCTGACGCTCGGCCGCCAGTACGACACGATGGTCGACTTCGTCGCGCCGTTGTCCGCGACGTCGGGCGATTTCGGCGATACGGGCTTCGCGCATCCGTTCGACAACGACAACCTGAACCACTCGCTGCGCATCAACAACGCGGTCAAGTACACGAGCGACACGATCGCGGGCTTCAAGGTCGGCGCGCTGTACGCGTTCTCCAACTCGGCGAACTTCGGCGCGAACCGCGCATACAGCGTGGCCGCGAGCTACACGAACGGTCCGCTGAAGCTGGCCGGCGCGTACCTGCAGATGAACGGCACGAAGGGCTCGACGAGCGCGAGCCCCGGCGCGACCGATTCGGCCGAAGCGAAGAGCCTGAACCAGGGCGGCTGGTCGATCGGCTCGGACCGCATGCGCACCTACGGCGGCGGTGTCGGCTACGTGTTCGGCCCGGTGACCGCCGGCTTCGTCTACACGCGCTCGCAGTACGACAACACGGGCGCGTTCGGCTCCAGCGGCCAGATCGCGTTCAACAACTACGACGTGAACGTGCGCTATGCGGTCACGCCGGCCATCAGTGTCGGCGCGGCCTATGTCTATACGGACGCCAGCGTGTCGAATCCCGACAGCAAGCATGGGACCGACCCGAAATGGCATCAGGTCGACCTGCAGGCCGTGTACAAGCTGTCGCGCCGCACCGACCTGTACGCGGAAGCGATGTTCCAGCATGCGTCGGGCCGCGGCTATCAGGCGTTCATCAACACGTCGGGTGGCGCATCCAGCACGGCGAACCAGGTGGTCGGCACGATCGGCATGCGCACGCGGTTCTGATCGGCGTCGCGCGGCGGCGTCCCTCTGCGCGGCACTCGTATGCACGACGCCCGTGTGCACGGCGCCCGTGTTCGCACACGGGTTCGGTCGCCGCGGGCGACGCCGCCAATGTTGTTCCTTCTGGAACGCAGCCCTCCTGGAATCGGGGTGTTTTCGCGTGGAAGCGCTGCGTAGACTGACGTCGAAGGTCGGAGCCGCGCATCGCGTGCGGCGTGTCGATCCGGCCACCCACCCCGTATTCAGGAGAACCACGTGAAATCGCTCGTCGTTACCGCGGCCGCCGCCGTCCTGCTTGCCGCACCGGCCCTGTCGTTCGCCCAGCAGGCGACATCGCCGGTCACGCGCGCGCAGGTGCTGCAGGAGCTGATCGATCTCGAATCGGTCGGCTACAACCCGGCGCGCGGCGAAGTCGGCAACTATCCGGACGACATCCTCGCGGCGCAGGAGCGACTGCAGGCGAAGCGTCTCGCCGAGCGCAAAGCGGCGCAGGCCGCGTACGGCCCGGCCGGCGAGCCGGCAACCGAATCGGGCGCGGCGGCGAGGCCCGCGCCGTGACGGTGCGCGTCGCTCGCATCGCGCATGCATGGCGAGCGACGCGTATTCGGCATGGAAATGAAACGACCCGCCGCGCGCCGATGCGCACGGCGTTCAGGCGGCCTGCGGTTCGCGGTCGATCGCGTTCAGCATCTCGACGTCGCGCGCGATCATCGCCGGCACCTGGGCGCGCAGCATCTCGACCCAGGTCCGCACCTTCGCATCGACGAAGCGGCGCGACGGGTACAGCGCATGCACGTTCATCTTCTGCAGGATATGCGCGGGCAGCACACGGACGAGCGTGCCGTCGCGCAGTGCATCGATCGCCGAATACAGCGGCAGCATGCCGATTCCGATGCCGTCGCGGATCGCGAGTGCGAGCGATTCGGCGGTATTGGTCTGCACGGGCCCGGCGACGTGAATCTGCTCGACGCCTTCGGGCCCTTCGAGCACCCATTCGTGCGTCGGGAACGCAGGCGTACACAGCGTCAGGCACGCGTGCGCGGCGAGATCCTGCGGGCGCGCCGGCACGCCGTGCCGTTTCACGTAATCGGGCGATGCGCACAGAATGCTGAACGTCGAGCCGAGCAGGTGCGACACGAGTTCCGAATCGGGCAACGACGACGCGGTGACGACGGCCATGTCGCTCGTGCCGTCGAACAGGTCGGGCATGCGCTGCGACAGCGACAGCTCGATCGATACGTCCGGAAACTGCGCGTGATAGCGCGTCAGCGCGGGCAACACGTAGTGGTGACCGACGCTCGCGAAGCTGTGCATGCGCAGCACGCCGGCCGGGCGCTCGTGCGCGCAGCTCGCCTCCTCTTCCGCGCGGTCCACGTCGGCGAGGATCTGGCGGCAGCGCCGCAGATAGCTTTCGCCGGCCGACGTGAGCGCGAGACGGCGCGTCGAGCGATTCATCAGACGGGTGCGCAGGCGCGCCTCGAGCTCCGACACCGCGCGCGACATCGCGCCCGTCGTCGAATTCAGCGATTGCGCGGCGGCGGTGAAGCTGCCCGTCTCGACGACGCGCGAAAACACCCGCATGTTTTGTAGGGTATCCATTCCTGTGAACGACCTGTAGCGGAGCCGCCATTTTCCTCCACGGAATGCGAGAGATTGTTACCTCGGCTGCAACTATCGTTTCCCCGCAACGGCGTTAATGCGCGCGCGCCGCCCTCCTACAATCGGCGCCTCCCCAGTCGAACGGGCCGTTCGGACGCGCCGCGGCACCGCGCCGGCCCCCTCTTTTCATGAAGCCACCACCTGCGATCGAGCGACCTTCCATCGAACCGGCACGATGGAGCGCGTGGCTCGACCCGCTCGGTGACGCGGCGCGCGACTGGGCCGCGACCGACGGATTGATCTGGCTGCACCTCGCGAAAACCGTGCTCGCGGCGCTGCTGGCGATGGGCATCGCGATGCGTCTGGAGATGTCGCAACCGCGCACCGCGATGACCACCGTGTTCGTGCTGATGCAGCCGCTGTCGGGCATGGTGTTCGCGAAGAGCTTCTACCGCGTGCTCGGCACGGCGGCCGGCCTCGTCGGCGCGCTCGCGCTCGGCGGGCTGTTCGCGCAGCAGCCCGAGCTGTACATGGCCGGCATCACGCTGTGGATCGGCGGCTGCATCGCACTCGCGGTGCGCAACCGCCATTTCCGCTGGTACGGCTTCGTGCTCGCCGGCTACACGGCCGCGCTGATCGGCCTGCCGGCCGTGATGACGCCGCAGACGCTGTTCCAGTCCGCGCTCACGCGCGCCGCGGAAGTCGCACTCGGCATCGCATGCTCGGGCGCGGTCAGCGCGCTGATCCTGCCGTTGAGCTCCGCGAAGGCGCTGATGCGCTCGTTGAGCGCGCGCCACGCGACGTTTGCCGCGTTCGCCGCCGGCGCGCTGTCGGGCGACGTCGCGCGCGGCGATTTCGAACGACGCTTCGCCGATTTCGTCGACGACATCGTCGGCTTCGAAGCCAACCGCGCGTTCGCGTCGTTCGAGGATCCGCACATTCGCGCGCGCAGCCGCCGGCTTGCGCGGCTGAACAGCGAGTTCATGAACGCCTGCACGCGGCTGCATGCACTGCACCAGCTCGTCAAACGGCTGCGCGCGAATCGCTCGGACGCGGTGCTCGACGCGCTGGCGCCGCACGTCGATGCGCTCGCGCTGCGCTTCGCCGCGTTGCGCGACGAATGCCGGCGCGGCCTCGCACCGGCGACCGGCGCATTGCTCGAACTGCGCCGCTTCCACGGTGCGTTGCCGAAGACCGCGCGCGCGTCGCGGCGGGTGATCGAGGACCATGCGGCGGGCGGCCTGCTCGACTTCGATACCGCGATCGAGCTGCTGTACCGGTTCGTCGCCGAATATCTCGGCTACGTCGACACGTACGCGTCGCTCGACCAGGACGATCACGCGTTCGAGCGCTCGGTCACCCATTACGCGGTGAAAACCAACGCGTTCTTCGTCGGTTTCGCGTTCCTGCGCACGGTGGTCGCCGTCGGTGCGATGAGCGCGTTCTGGATCGCGTCCGAATGGCCGAGCGGCTCGCTCGCGGTGATCGCCACCGCGATCGCATGCGCGCTCAGCTCGACCTCGCCGCGCGCGCCGAAGTTCGTCGCGCAGATGGGTGTCGGTGCGGCGTGCGCGACCGCGGTCGGCTACCTGTTCCTGTGCTACGTCTATCCGAACATCGACGGCTTTCCGCTGCTGTGCGCGGCGCTTGCGCCGGTGCTGGGCCTCGGCGCGTTTCTCGCGATGCGGCCCGGGTTGTCCGGCTACGGAATCGGCTTCGCGGTGTTCTTCTGCCTGCTCGCAGGCCCCGACAACGCGATCGCGTATACGCCTGAAGTGCTGATCAACAACGGGCTGGCGATCGTCGTCGCGATGCTCGCTTGCGCGCTCGTGTTCGCCGTCGTGTTCCCGACGCACATGCGCTGGCTCACCGGCCGGATCGCGCACGACTTGCGCCGCCAGGTCACGCTGGCGTGCGAAGGCGCGCCGGACGGCCTCGCGCAGCGCTTCCAGTCGAGCACGCACGACCTGATGGCGCAACTGCGCACGCTGCTGGTGCGCCGCACGCGGCAGCATCGCGATGCGCTGCGCTGGATGTTGTCGACGCTCGAGGTCGGCCACGCGGTCATCGACCTGCGCGACGAGTTGCACGCGTTCCGGGCATCGAAACCGCCGCAGACGCTGCGCTGGACCGGTTCGATCGATGCGGTCCTGCTCGAACTGCCGCGCTTCTTCGACGATCCGACGCCCGTTCGCCATGCGCGCACGCTGAAATCCGTGAATCTCGCGATCCGCGCGGCGCAGCATGCGCTGCAGGCGTGGTACGCGGTGCCCGACGCGCGTCGCAACATGCAGCGAATCGTCGGCTGTCTGCACTTCATGCGCAGCGCGCTGCTCGACAAGGACGCGCCGTTCAATCGGCATCGCCGTTGAAGCTCGATGCGCGCGCAACGGGATCGTTGTTCCGGATGGAAATAAGCTCTCCACCCGCGGCGATTAATCTTCAAGCAGTGCGAGCCTATAGTTTCCTCACTGCCAGCGAGACTGGCACTCACCCAGGAGAAACAAAATGAAGCCGCTGCACCTCGCCCTCGTTGCCCTGTCGCTCACCGCTGCCGTCGCCCACGCGCAGCCGGCGCCGGCAGACGCCGCACCGCAACAGGCGAACCGCGCCGAGGCGATCAAGGCCGCCGGCCGCGTCGATCGCGCGCAATCGAAGCAGGAAGACCCGAACGCCTGCGTCGGCCCCGTCAGCTTCTGCAACATCTACTTCGGCAGCTGAGCATGACGCCGCCTCGTCACGGCCAGGCCCGCATCGCCCGCACCGCACGCACGACGTGCGCGGGCGGACGGCGGTCCGGCCGATCGCCGCATCGCCGCCCCGCTCCCCGCCGCTTCGATTGAAGCGGCGCTTGCCGTTTCAGGCGCCGCGCCCCGGCCGCCAGCCCACTTCGCGCAACGCATCCAGCAAGCGCGCCTGCCCGAGCCCTTCGACCCGCGCCCCGCGCGACTCGACGTCGCCGCCCGCGACGAGCGCATTCACGATCGCCTCCTCCACCGCTTCCGCCGCCGCGACGAACAGCGCGGAAATATGGTCGTTGTTGACCATCCGCACGTCGGCGGTCGGCATGCCCTTGCTGCCGTAGTTCGCTGCCGGCAAGCCGTCGTTACCGGTTGCGAACGCAACGAAGATGTCGCCGCTCGAATCCTCGGTGCCGCCGCCCACGCGGGCGAGCCCGACGCTCGCGCGCTGCGCGAGACGCGTGCATTGATGCGGCAGCAACGGGGCGTCGGTCGCGATCGTGACGACGATCGAGCCCATGCCGGCTTCGCCCTTCGCCTCTGCGTCGCGGAACGGCGAATGCACGTGCCGCAGCACTTCGCCGACCGGGTAGCCGGCCACGCGCAGCATCTCGCGCACGCCGTAATTCGCCTGCACGAGCGCGCCGACGGTCCAGCCGCCCGCGTCGCTCGCCAGCACGCGCGACGCGGTGCCGATCCCACCCTTGAACTCATGGCAAATCATGCCCGTGCCGCCGCCCACGCCGCCTTCGGCAACCGGCCCCGACTGGGCGGCAGCCAGCGCGCGCCGGACATGCGCGGCGTTCACGTGCTGCCCCCAGATGTCGTTCAGCAGTCCGTCGTAGGTTTCCATCACGACCGGCATGCACCAGTACACGCGGCCTGCCGCCGCTTCGCGTTCGTTCGCGACGAGCGCGTCGCGCACCGCGCCGACACTGTGCGTGTTCGTATAGGCGATCGGCGTCGTCAGCAGGCCGGCTTCGCGAATCCATTCGAGCCCGGTCGCGTCGCCGTTGCCGTTCAGCACGTGCACGCCCGCGAAGCACGGCGAATCGTGCGCGGCGCCCGCGCGCGGCTCGACGACGGTGACGCCGGTGCGGACCGACGCGTCGCCGTTCTCGATGTTCAGCGTGCAATGTCCGACCCGCACGCCCGGCACGTCCGTGATCGCGTTGAAGCGGCCCGGCGTGCCGAGTCCGATACGGATGCCGAGATCCCTCGTGCGCATGATGCGATTCCTCCCGTCTTTCAATGGTTCGGTGTGTCGATGGTACAAGGTGTCGATCCGGTGCTCAGAGCGCGCGGAACGCGTCGCTGTGGCGCGCCCAGGCCACGTACATCACGAGTGCCGCGACCAGCAGCCCCGCGATGATGATCAGGTCGGTGGGCTTCGTCGCCGTCGCCAACGTCGTGACCAGCGTATACGCGGCGCCGGCTACCGCGACGAGCGGCGTCGCGGGCCACAGCGGCATCCGGTAGTGATGCTCGACGTCGCGGCGCACGAACCGGCTCGCGAGTGCGGCCAGCCCGACGACGAGATAGATCAGCAGCAACAGGTCGACCGTGAACGCGGTCAACTCGTCGAGGCTCGACACGAACACGAGCCCGGCCGACGGTATCGCAAGCGCGAGCGTCGCGAGCCACGGCGATTCGAGGCGCGGATGAATCGTCGAGAACGCGCGGTTGCAGGTGCGCGACCAGAGCGCGTGCCGGCCGCTGCTGTACAGCAGGCGGCCCATCGTGATCACGATCGCGATGATCGCGTTGAACACCGACAGGAAGATCCCGCCGCTGACCACGCGCGACACGGCCGGATTGCTCAGCGAGCGCACGACGTAGCCGATCGGATCGGCGCTCTTCGTCAGGTCGCTCAGCGACGGCGCACCCAGCACGATCGCGGTGAGCGGAACCAGTTCGACGACGAGGATCACGAGCAGCGAATAGATCACCGCCTTCGCGACGTTGCGATTGCCGCCGCGCAGGTCTTCCGCGAGATAGGCTGCCGAGCCGAAGCCGTTGTAGCAGAAGATCGCGGTGCCGATCGCGGGCACGATGGCCGCGAGCGTCGCCGGCACGAGCGCATTGCCGCTCGCGACGACCGGTGCGATCAGCACGTCGGCGCCGCGGTGCGGCGCCCCGAAACCGAGCCCCGCGATCAGCATCAGCACGCCGATTTCGACGACCAGGAACGCACCGGTGATCCATGCGTTCGTCTTGATGTTCAGCATGCCGAGCAGATAGCTGAGCAGCACGATCGTCAGCGCGACCGACTGGTTGCCGAAGTGCGTGCCGAGCGCGTTGTTCAGGTACGGCGCGGCGCCGCTCGCGAGCACGGCCGGGATGAACACGCTGACGGACAGCACCGTGATGAAGGTCAGGTAGCCGGGCAGCGTGCCGAACACGCGCTTGGCCATCACGTATTCGCCGCCCGCGCTGCGGTGCGCGGCGCTGAGTTCCGCATAGCAGAGCGCGAACGCGAGCGCGAGCACGCCGCCGAGCACGAACGACAGCACGGCGCCGCTGCCGGCCTGCTGGATCGCGAACGGCGCGATCACGAAGATCGAGCTGGCCGGCGTCACGCCCGACACGGTGATCATCACCGCATCGCGCACGCTGAGCGTCTGCGACAACGCGCGCGGCGCGTCTTCCGTTGCAGGCGCCGCTTGCAGGCTGCCCGTCGATTCCGACATCATCGCCATTTCGTTCTCCTGTCGCTCCTATCCTGCGTATTTTTGAACACCCATACTCGGGCCCGATTGATTGCGTGGCAGTCTAGGAAGCCAATTTCAGGACCGCTATTCCCCCTTCGTGTTACGCCCTTCCGGTGGTGGTATGGATCGTCTCTTTTCCGAAATCGCGATGCACCAGGCGCTTGGCCGCGCAATCGATCATCTCGGCCAGCCGCGCTTCTGGCGGTTCCTCGTGCTGCTGCTCAACGAAATGACGCCGTTCGACAATGCGCTCGCGACCGCGATCGGCCGCGACGGCGTGCCGCTCGTGCTCGACGAATACGACACGGGCGGCACCGACGCCGCGTCGCCGGTGCCGCTTTACCTGAATGGGTTATATCTGCTCGATCCGTTCCTGCAGGCCGCGCACGACGGGCTCGCCGACGGCTGCTACCGGCTCGAGGAAGTCGCACCCGACCTGTTCCGGCAGAGCGAGTATTTCCTGAGCTATTTCCGCGACGCGGTCGGCGACGACGAGATCCAGATTCTCGTGCGGCCGAACGCCGACACGCTGCTGTCGCTGTCGCTCGGCGCATCGACGCGCTTCGACGTCGAGCCGCTCGGCAAGCTGACGGCCGCGATGCCGTGGGTGATCGCGACGATCCGGCAGCATTGGCGGCTGGTGGGCGACACCGCACGCGCGACGCCCGACGCGGGCCTCGGCGCGCGCGTCGAGCAGGCGCTCGCGCGCTTCGGCGCGGGCGTGCTGACCGATCGCGAGATGGCGATCGCACGCATGGTGCTGCGCGGCAATTCGTCGAAGGCGATCGCCGAGCGGCTCGCGATTTCGCCCGAAACGGTGAAGGTGCATCGGCGGCACCTTTACGCGAAGCTCGGGATCGCGTCGCAGCCGGAACTGTTTTCGCGGTTCATCCAGGCGCTGGGCGAGGACGACGCAGCCGGTTGAGCGAAACGCACGCCGGCACACGCCCTGCGTCGCCGCCGACGGCCTAGTGGCCGAGCAGCTTGGCGCCGACGAAATCGGCCACGCGCTGCTGTGCGTCCGCGCGTGCGGCGGGCTCCGTGCCTGTAATCGGCACGACGCCGGCGCGCGTCGTGAACGACGCGATCGCGTGCACCGGCATGTTCGGCCAGTCGAAATCGTGATATGCACCCGGATACGCATGGAAAGTCGCGTCCGTGCCCGGCGCGACCGAATCGAACAGCGTCTTGCAGGCGGCGTACGGCGTCCACACGTCGCCCTCGCCGATCAGCACGAGCAGCGGCACGGGGCTCTGCCAGGCCGGTCCCTGCGCGGTCGTGTTGCAACTGGCCGGATAGAACGCGACGGCCGCGCGGAAGTCGCCGGCCGGCAGCGATGCCGGCCGGGCCGGGCTGGACGCCCGGATCGCGTTCAGCACCGTGCCGCCGCCCTGCGACCAGCCGAGTACGCCGATCCGATCGGGTTGCACGGTGTCGAGCGTCTGCAGATACCGCAGCGCGCCATACGCGTCGAACGGCCGCGCCCGATAGATGTCGCCGACGAAATGCGCGGGCGCGCACATCTCGCCGTGACCGCGCGGCGTGAAGCTGTCGACTTCGAGCACGGTGACGCCGGCCGCGTTGAAGCGTTCGGCCCAGTCGCGATCGCGCGCGTAGAGCTTGCCGGACCTGGCGAACATCCCGCCGCAGCCGTGCAGAAACACGAGCGCCGGATGGCGGCCGGCGCCGGGCGCAGGAAACAGATAGCCGTCGAGCATCGTCGTCGGGCTGTCGGTCGACGGGAAGTGGACGACGGTCTGCGCACCGGCGATCGCGGAGGCACAACCCAGTAACATCGCCGTCAGCAACTTGCGCATCGGTCGCTCCCGCGTGGTCGGATGACACGACAACGGCAACGGGGTGGCCGCGGTTGACACACCCCGGCGGGCGGCGCGCGACGGCAAAACGTCAGCTTCGCGCCGCGCGACTATGTTCACCTGCCCGATTCGATGAACCCGCCATCCGGCGCCGGATGCGGCACGTACCAGCCGAAATACACTTCGGCCTCGACGATCCGGCCATCGCGAATACGCAACCGTTCGGCATTGCGGAACCGCCTGCCGGCGGTCGTGACGGCTTCGTACACGACGAACACGTAGTCGCCGTGCACGGCGACGTCGACGAATTCGAAACCGGCAAGCATTTCGCTGTTCGGCCAGCAGCGTGCGAGATACGCATCGCGGTCGAGCCGGTTGTCGAGCGGGCTCGTGAAATGGAAATCCGGCGCGATCAGCGCTTCGATCGCGTCGCGGTCCTTGTCGACATACGCGCGATAGCTGGCGCGCGCAACATCGCCTGGGTCCCGAAGCATCGTCGTCACCTCCCGGAAAAGGCTCGGCGCGAGCCCGGCTCGCGCTGACGGAGATATTCCGGCGGAACGCGCGCGATGTCATCCACGCAAACCCGTATCGCGGTCGTTGCCTCCGCAACGCACGCGCGGCGCAGGCTCGGGGACGGATGCCGAATACCCGGGCACATCGACGATCGCCGCGCCGTTGCGCGCTGCGTGCGTGACGCCGATATGCCCCCCGATCTTCTCGCAGCGTCGCCAAAAACCGCCTATCGTGAATAAGGCGCCCCGTTTGTCGCCATTCGCCCCGGCATCGCTCGCGCGGGCGGGCTGGCGGCGACGGCGCCGTGCTCCGGCACCATTCATCGCGATTCCGGCGCACGCTCGCCCGTGCGCGATCGCGGCCGCCCACCGGACCATCAGGAGGCACTCATGAAAGCCGCGCTGCTCGTCAGCTCCGCCCTGCTCGCCATTGCGTCAGCTTCGGCCACGGCCCAGGGATCCATCACGAAGGAAGAAAACGGCGCGCTCGTCGCCGCGAACGGGATGACCGTCTACACGTTCGACAAAGACAAACCCAACGCCGGCACCAGCGCCTGCACGGGCCCATGCGAAACCCTCTGGCCGCCGTACAAGGCCAGCGCGACCGACGTGCCGGTCGGCCCCTACACGATCGTCAAGCGCGACGACGGCAGCCCGCAATGGGCATACAAGGGCAAGCCGCTGTACTTCTTCTCGAAGGACATGAAACAGGGCGAGCGCAACGGCGACAACTTCAAGAACGTATGGCACGTGGTCGCGCCGTAAGCCTTCTTGCGCCGCGTTCCGCGCCTATCGCACGGACGTGAAAAAGCCCGCCCCGATCGTCGATCGAGGCGGGCCTCGTCGGCCTCGCACGCCGCACCGGCTGCATGCAACCGGGCGCGCGTCGCGTCAGCGATTCGACGGGAAGCTGAACACCGTCCCTTCGCGCACGCCGGCCGACGGCCAGCGCTGCGTGATCGTCTTGCGCTTCGTGTAGAACCGCACGGCATCCGGGCCGTATGCATGCAGGTCGCCGAACAGCGAACGCTTCCAGCCGCCGAACGAGTGGTACGCGACCGGCACCGGCAGCGGCACGTTGATGCCGACCATGCCGATCTGGATGTTGTCGCTGAAGTAGCGAGCCGCTTCGCCGTCGCGCGTGAACAGGCACGTGCCGTTCCCGTATTCGTGCGCGTCGATCAGCGCCATCGCTTCGTCGAGCGACTTCAGCCGGATCACGCCGAGCACCGGCCCGAAGATCTCGTGCTGGTAGATCGGCATGCCGGGCTTCACGTTGTCGAACAGGCACGGGCCGAGGTAGTAGCCGCCGTCGTGGCCGTCGACCTTCACGCCGCGGCCGTCGACGACGAGCGTCGCGCCCGCCGCCACACCCGCGTCGACGAAGCCCGTCACCTTCTCGAAATGCTGCTGCGTGACGAGCGGCCCCATGTCGACGCCCGCGCCGTTGCCCGGCCCGACCTTCATCTTCTCGATCTCGGCCTTCAGCCCCGCGACGACCTGGTCGCCCGTTTCGTCGCCGATCGCGACGACCAGCGGAATCGCCATGCAGCGCTCGCCGCACGAGCCGTACGCGGCGCCCATCAGCGCGTTCACCGCGTTGCCGATGTCGGCATCCGGCATCACGACCGCGAAATTCTTCGCGCCGCCGAGCGCCTGCACGCGCTTGCCGTGCGCGCAGCCGGTCGAATAGATGTATTCGGCGATCGGCGTCGAGCCGACGAAGCTCACGGCCTTCACGCGCGGATCGGTCAGGATCGTGTCGACCGCTTCCTTGTCGCCGTTCACGACGTTCAGCACGCCCGGCGGCAGGCCGGCTTCGAGCGCGAGCTCGGCCATGCGCAGCGTCGACGACGGCGTACGCTCGGACGGCTTCAGCACGAACGTGTTGCCGCACGCGACGGCCATCGGCCACATCCACAGCGGCACCATCACCGGGAAGTTGAACGGCGTGATGCCGGCCGCGACGCCGAGCGCCTGGAACTCGCTCCACGAATCGATCGCGGGGCCGACGTTCTTGCTGTGCTCGCCCTTCAACAGCTCGGGCACGTAGGTCGCGTATTCGACGTTCTCGATCCCGCGCTGCAGCTCGCCCATCGCATCGGCGAGCACCTTGCCGTGCTCGGCCGTGATCAGCGCGCAGAGTTCTTCCGCGTGCTCCTCGAGCAGCGTCTTGAAGCGGCTCATCACGCGGGCGCGCTTCAGCGGCGGCGTGTTGCGCCATGCCGGGAACGCGGCCTGCGCGGACGCGATCGCGGCTTCGACGGTCAGCTTGTCGGCGAGCGCGACGCTCTTGTGCGATTCGCCGGTCGCCGGGTCGAACACCGGCTGGACGCGGCTGCCGCCGTCGACGCGCTTGCCGTCGATCAGGTGGCCGACGGTGGAGGTCACATTGCTGTCGTGTTTCATCGTTCAGGCTCTTTCGTGAATTCGGTTGTCGCTTGGAACGAGCGCGGGCTCAGTCCACTTCGTTCAGTGCATCGGACAGCGCGTTGACCAGGTTGTCGATCTCGCGCTTCTCGGCGATGAACGGCGGCGCGAGCTGGATCGTGTCGCCGCCGTAGCGCACGTAGAAGCCCTTCGCCCAGCAGCGCATCGCGATCTCGTACGGGCGCCGCGCCGGCTCGCCCGGCAGCGCGGCGATCGTCAGGCCGGCCGCCAGCCCGTAGTTGCGGATGTCCGCGACGTGGCGCTGGCCCTTCAGCCCGTGCACGGCCGCCTCGAAATGCGGCGCGAGATCGCGCACGCGCGCCACCGCGTCTTCCTTCACCAGCAGGTCGAGCGCCGCGACGCCGGCCGCGCAGGCGACCGGATGCGCCGAATACGTGTAGCCGTGCGGGAACTCGAGCATGTACTCGGGGCCGCCCGCGGCCATGAACGTGTCGTAGATCTCCTTCGTCGCGATCACGCCGCCGAGCGGCTGCACGCCGTTCGTCACCTGCTTCGCGAAATTCATGATGTCCGGCACCACGCCGAATGCGTCGGCGCCCGTCATCGCGCCGGCGCGGCCGAAGCCCGTGATGACCTCGTCGAAGATCAGCAGGATGTCGTGCGCGGTACAGATCTCGCGCAGGCGCTTCAGATAGCCCTTCGGCGGCACGACCACGCCCGCCGAACCCGAGAACGGCTCGACGATCACGGCCGCGATGTTCGATGCGTCGTGCAGCGCGATCAGCTCGAGCAGCCGGTCGGCCAGCTCGGCGCCGTGCTCGGGCATGCCGCGCGAGAACTTGTTCTCGGCCAGTTGCGTGTGCGGCAGGAAATCGGCGTCGAGGCCCTGACCGAACAGCTTGCGGTTCGGCCCGATCCCGCCGACCGAGATGCCGCCGAAATTCACGCCGTGGTAACCCTTCTCGCGGCCGATCAGGCGCGTTTTCGTGCCCTTGCCCTTCGCGCGCCAGTACGCGCGGGCCAGCTTCAGCGACGTGTCGGCCGCTTCCGAGCCCGAGCCCGTGAAGAACACGTAGTCGAGGCCGGCCGGCGTCAGTTCCTTGATCTTGTTGGCAAGCTCGAACGATTTCGGATGGCCGAACTGGAACGCCGGCGCGTAGTCGAGCTGCGCGACCTGACGACTCACGGCCTCGACGATTTCCGTGCGGCCGTGACCGAGGCCCGTGCACCAGAGCCCCGACAGGCCGTCGAAGATCTTGCGGCCTTCGCCGTCGGTGTAATACGCGCCCTTGCCGGACACGATCATGCGCGGATCGGCCTTGAACTGGCGGTTGGCCGTGAACGGCATCCAGTGCGCATCGAGCCACGCGGCGTCGGTGCGGAGGTTCGTGTCGTCGTGCTGGGCGGTGGTGATGTCGGTCATGTCGGTCGGCGCGGCGCGCCCCTCCTCCTCGTGATGATGTTGCACATTGTCGGGACGACAATTAGTCTTTTGAATATCGCAATATCAATGTTCACTTGCTCGATCATGCAAGCAAAGAAACCGAAGAGCCGCGCGCTGCTCGGCCAGCTCAGCGACATGGATCTGCGCCTGCTGCGGGTCTTCAAGGGCGTCGTGCAGTGCGGCGGGATGGCGGCCGCTGAACTGGAACTGAATATCGGCATCTCGACGATCAGCCGGCACGTGAAGGATCTGGAAACGCGGCTCGGCCTCGTGCTGTGCCGGCGCGGCCGCGCGGGCTTCACGCTGACGCCCGAGGGCCAGACGGTGTACGAGGAGACCCTGCGACTGCTCGCCTCGATGGAGGCATTTCGCAGCAGGATCGACGGCATTCACGACAAGATGGGCGGAGAACTCCACATCGCGGTGTTCGACAAGACGGCCACCAACGCGAATGCGCGGCTCGGCGACGCGATCCGCCAGTTCGCGGACGAAGCGCCCGACGTCGCGCTGAACCTGCACGTCGCGTCGATCAACGAAGTCGAGCGCGGGGTCATCGACGGCAGCTACCAGGTCGGGATCATTCCCGTGCACCGCAACTCGGGCAGCCTCGTCTATTCAGCGCTGTTCGACGAACGGATGCTGCTGTACTGCGGCCGCCAGCATCCGCTCTTCGATGCGCCGCACGGCAAGCTCACGTGGACGACCATCCGCAACCATGCGTTCGCCGGGCTCGGCTTCCATTCGCCGAACATGGAGCTGAGCCATCGCGCGAAGCTCACGCGCAGCGCGACCGCGTCGGATCAGGAGTCGATCGCGACGCTGATCCTGTCCGGCCGCTATCTCGGCTTCCTGCCCGATCACTACGCGGAGAGTTTCGAAAGCAAGGGGCTGATGCAGCCGATCGCGCCGCACCGGTTCAATTACCGGTGCCGGTTCGTGAGCTTGCTGCGACGCTCGCCGCAGCCGTCGCGGGCCGCGCTGCTGTTCCAGTCGTGCCTCGACGCCGCGCATGCGGCCACGCGGCCGGCCGCATAGCGGCGGCGGTCGGTTCGATCAGGCCGCGCCGTCGCCCGCGCGCGGCGGCGGCCGCTTGCGCGCGACGAAGTGGGTCGCGACGAGCGCCGCCGCGAAACCGGACGCCGCACCGACCCCGAGCGCCCAGCGCGGGCCGAGATGGTTCGCGACCCAGCCGGCCACCGGCGCGCCGATCGGCGTGCCGCCGAGCGCGACCGCGAGGCGCAGCGCCATCACGCGGCCGCGCATCGCCGGCTCGGTGGACAACTGCATCAGGCTGTTGGTCGAATTCATGAAGGTGATCGCGGCGATCCCGGTCAGCACCAGCGCGGCGGCGAACGACCAGTAACCGGGCGCCAGCGCGGCGAACGTGCAGCCGAGCCCGAACAGCGCCGCGCCGATCCACAGATGGCGGAACCGCGGCTGCTCGCGGCGCGCGGCGAGCAGCGCGCCCGAAATCGTGCCGACCGCCATCATCGACGACAGGAAACCGAACCCGCGCGCATCGACGTGAAACACGCTGGCGGCCATCGTCGAAATGAACAGCTGGAAATTGAGCCCGAACGTGCCGATCAGGAACAGCATCGCGAGAATCGCCGTCAGGTCCGGCCGGCCCCACACGTAGCGGAACCCGTCGAGCAGGCTGCTGCGCGAGCGATTTGCCCGCACGTTCGCGCGCAGTTCGTCTTCCCGAAGCCGCGACAGCGACGCCAGTACCGCGAAGAAACTGAGCCCGTTCGCGAGAAACGCCCAGCCGGTGCCGACCGATGCGATCAGGAAGCCCGCCGCCGCCGGACCGACCATCCGCGCGGCGTTGAACGACGTCGAATTGAGCGCGACCGCGTTCGCGAGCTCGCGGTCGCCGACCAGTTCGGCGACGAAGGTCTGCCGCACCGGCGCGTCGAACGCCGATGCGCAGCCGAACAGGAACGCGAACACGTACACGTGCTCGAGCCGCACCGCGCCGGTGACCGTCAGCACGCCGAGCACGAGCGCCAGCGCGCCCATCAGCGCCTGCGTCGCCATCAGCAGCTTGCGCTGGTCGTAGCGGTCGGCCGCGTAGCCGGTCCACGGCAACAGCAGCAGTTGCGGCCCGAACTGCAGCGCCATCACCGTGCCGACCGCCGACGCGTCGTGATGCGTGAGCTGCGTGAGGACGAGCCAGTCCTGCGCGGTACGCTGGATCCACGTGCCGATGTTCGACACCAGCGAGCCGATCGCCCACACGCGATAGTTGAAGCTGCGAAGCGAGCGGAACACGCCCGCGGCCGGCACGCTCATCGCCGCTCCCGGTCCGGCGCGTTGCCGCCGTGCAATGCGCCGAAGTGCCGCGCGAGAAACAGCCCCAGCACCAGGATGCCGAGCCCGAACGCCGTCGCGTCGGCCGTGACCTTCAGGTCGAAATCGCCGACCCGGCACACCAGCGCATAAGCGATCGCGAGATTCGCGACGCCCCACACCACGTTCACGGTGGACGACGACAGCCCGCGCCCGGGCGGATGCGCGAACGGCGTCTGGAACGGCTCGCCGCGCAGCCCGCTGACGAGATGCGGCACGGCGTTCGCGAGAAACGCGCCGCCGAAGAAGTACGACACGAGATGCAGAAGGTTCATGTACGGGTCATCCTTTCGGCGAGCGGGTCGATACGGTTCACGGACGCGCCGGGTCCTCGAATTCGGCGAGCCGCTGCAACAGCTTCACGGCCGCCGCCAGCTCGGCCTGTTCCGCCGCCGACAGTTGCGCGTGCAGCGCGCGAAACAGCCAGTCGTCCTTGGCCGCGCGGTTCGCTTGCAGCACCTTGCGGAAACCGGGCGTGAGCGCGATCAGCGTCTGTCGGCCGTCGCCGGGGTCGGGCGCGCCGGCGACCGCGCCGAGCGCCTCGAGCGTCGCGACCGTCACGCGCATCGACTGCGGGCGCACGCTTTCGGCACGCGCGAGCGCCGACACGGTCGCCGGGCCGTCGCGATCGAGCCGCAGCAACACCGATTTCTGCGAGGACGTGAGGTCGTTCGGATGGGTCTGCTCGCGCATCCGCCGCATCAGCTTGCCGACCGAAATGCGAAGTTCGCCGGCGAGACCGGCCAGCGGGAGCGTGTCGGGAGGGGACGATGGCGGTTTCATGAATTCAAGATAGCACGTCGACAGTCAAACTGTACAGTTTGACTGTCTATTTCGGCGCGTAAGGATCGGCCCGTCGCGCACGGGTTCCGCACGAGGCCATCCCCGTTCGGCCGCGCGATCCGGCTCTGCGATAATGCGGGCTTCCCGTTTTCGCACCGCCTTCCGCCATGACGCAGCCGTCCGCCCCGCTCTCCACCGACCTGCCGCCGATCTCGTGCCTGCCCGGCGATGCGCTGCCGTGGCTGCCGATGAGCGCCGACCTGCCGGGGCTCGCGATCAAGTACCTGCACATCAATGCGGCCGAGGACACGCTGACCGCGCTGCTGAAGATGCCGGCCGGCGGCACGCTGCCGCGCCACCGTCACGACGGCGAGGTGTTCGTCCATACGTTGCAGGGTGCGTGGCGCTATCGCGAATACGACTGGGTCGCGCACGCCGGTTCGACGGTGCTCGAACCGGCCGGCTCGGTGCACACGCCGGAAACGCTCGGCGCGCCGGGCGAGGACGTGATCACGCTGAACGTGATGCGCGGCGATCTCGTGCTGCTCGACGACGACGGCCGCGAAACGGCGCGCGAGAATTGCCGCGTCGCGCTGCTGCGCCAGCGCAAGCATGCGCGTACGGCGCCGGATGCCGCCACGGCGTTCGTTACGCGATAACGCAGTCGGCGCGATCCGCATCGGCCGCTCCGGTCCCGCGTGAGCAGGGTCCGGTACAGGTTGGCTCCCGCCGGCGCGCCCCCGTTACCGGAAGCGCCTGAAAAACCGCCGAATATCGTCGGCCAGCAAGTCCGGCTCCTCCATCGCCGCGAAATGGCCGCCGCTCGGCATGTCGGTCCACTGCGCCACGTCGAATACGCGTTCGAGCCAGCTGCGCGGCGGCCGGCTGATCTCCTTCGGAAAGCGCGCGAACGCGATCGGCACCGCCACGCGCTGCCCGGCCGCGAAGCGCATCGGCTGCAGCCGGTTCTCCCAATACATCTGCATCGACGAGCCGATGCAGCCGGTGAACCAGTAGAGCGATATGCCGGTCAGCAGCGTGTCGTGCGAGAAACGGCGCGCGACGTCGCCGTCGCAATCGCTCCACGCACGGAATTTCTCGGCGATCCACGCGGCCAGCCCGAGCGGCGAATCGTTGAGCGCGACCGCCAGCGTCTGCGGCTTCGTCATGTGGACGTGCGCGTATCCGCCTTCGAGCGCCGCCCAATCGCCGCGCTGCTTCACGAACGCCTGCTCGTCGTCGGTCGGCGGCAGCGCCGCATCGATCGGCGGGTCGTAGTTGCCCGGCAGGTAGTTCAGATGGATGCCGTCGACCACACCCTCGTGCCGCGCGCCGAGCGCGATCGACACGCCCGCGCCCAGATCGCCGCCCTGCGCGCCGAACCGGCGGTAACCGAGGCCGGCCATCAACTCCGCCCAGCAGTCGGCGACCTGAAGCGCGGACGTGCCGGGCGCCGCCGGTGCGGGAGAGAACAGGAAGCCGGGCAGCGACGGCGCGACGATGTCGAACGCGTCGTCCGGATCGCCGCCGAACGCGGCCGGATCGCACAGGCGGTCGATCATCGCATGGAATTCGAATGCGGAACCCGGCCAGCCGTGCGTGACGACGAGCGGATAGGGTTTCGGCCCCGTACCGCGCCGATGCACGAAATGCACGCGCCGCCCGCCGACGTCCGCGACGAACTGCGGCAGCCGGTTCAGCGCACGTTCCGCCGCGCGCCAATCGAAGCCGTCGGCCCAGTACGCGGCCAATTCGCGCAGCCACGCGCCGTCGACGCCCTGCTGCCACGGCTCGGCGGGCGTCAGGTTCGGCGGGCGGGTGTCGCGCACGCGACGACGCAAATCGTCGAGCGCGTGCTCAGGGATCGCAATGTCGAACGGTTCAGTGTGCATGGTGTCTCCTCGCGACGAACGTCGATGGAGATTCTGCGCGATTTTGCCGGCAAGCGTCGGACGGCGCCCGCCGCCCCGCCGGCTCGTCAGCCCGCTGCCGGCGCGTCCGCCCGCGCATCGCGCCGCAACGCCTGCGGCGGCACGCCGAACCCGCGCACGAACGCGTCGCGCATGTGCCGGCGATCGCGAAAACCGTTTTCCTTCGCGATCACGTCGAGCGGATGACGGCTCTGTTCGATCATCAGCCGCGCCGATTCGAGCCGCAGCCGCTCGATCGCCTTCGCGGGCGACTGCCCGGTTTCGAGCGTAAACACGCGGCTGAACTGGCGCGGGCTCAGGTGGACGGCCTCGGCCAGCGTCTCGACGGTCAGCGCGCGACCGAGATTCCGGCGCGCGTAGTCGAGCGCGTTCTGGATCCGGTCGGATTTCGGTGCGAGATCGAGCATTTCCGAATGCTGCGACTGGCCGCCGGCCCGGCGCTGATGCATCACCAGCTTGTGCGCGACCGAGCGTGCGGCGTCGGCGCCGAGGTCCTTTTCCACCATCGCGAGCGCGAGATCGAGCCCGGCCGTCATCCCGGCCGACGTCCAGATCGGGCCGTCGACGATGAAGATCCGGTCGTCCTCGACGCGAATCTCCGGGTAGTGCCGCTGCATGTCGCGGCCGAACGCCCAGTGCGTGGTCGCGCGACGCTGCGCGAGCAGCCCGGCTTCCGCCAGCACGAACGCGCCCGTGCAGATGCCGGCAATCCGCCGCGCATGCGCGTTCGCGCGGCGCAGGTAAGCGACGACGCCGACCGGCGCCGGCGCGGCGAGCGGATCGTTGACGCCCGCGACGATCCACGTATCGACGCCGAGCCGGCCGCGCAGCGCGCGCGTGGCGACCGGCAGCCCGAGCGACGAGCGGACGTCGCCGCCGTCGACCGAGTAGTTGGCCATCGCATAGAACGGCGTGTCCAGCCCCATGTTCGCGTACTCGAACACCGACTGCGCGGCGAGCGCCATGATCTGAAAGCCGTCGCTGATCAAGAAGCCGATTCGGTGCATGTGCGTTCTCCGGTCGCGTGCCGATTGGCCCGATGTCCGGAATCATACCCATCTACGTCATTTGTGTCGCACCGCTTCGAGGCCAGAATGCATTCACGCCATCCGGCCATCCTCAGCGAAACGGAGTACATCATGACGCAAGCACATCGCGGTACCGCCCTCATTACCGGCGCATCGTCGGGCATCGGCGCCGTCTACGCGGATCGCCTCGCGCGCCGCGGCTACGACCTGATCCTCGTCGCGCGCAGCCGCGACCGGCTCGGCGCCCTCGCCGACCGCATCACGAACGACACGCAGCGCAGCATCGAGATCGTCGACGCGGACCTCAACGACCGCACGGCGCTCGCCGCGGTCGAAGCCAAGCTGAAACAGGACGCGAGCATCACGCTGCTCGTGAACAACGCCGGCATCGGCACGCATGCGCCGCTGCTCGACAGCGACGTCGACGCGATGACGCGGATGATCGACCTGAACGTGACCGCGCTCACGCGCCTGACCTATGCGGCCGTGCCCGGTTTCGTCGCACGCGGCCACGGCGCGGTGATCAACATTTCGTCGATCGTCGCGATCTCGCCGGAAACGCTGAACGGCGTGTACGGCGGCAGCAAGGCATTCGTGCTCGCATTCAGCCAGTCGCTGCATCACGAGCTCGCCGGCCAGGGCGTGCAGGTACAGGCCGTGCTGCCCGGCGCGACGGCCACCGATTTCTGGCAGACGGGCGGCCTGCCGCTCGAGCACCTGCCGAAAGAGATCGTGATGCGGGCAACGGACCTGGTCGATGCGGCGCTGGTCGGGTTCGATCGCGGCGAACTCGTGACGATCCCGTCGCTGCGTGCGGCCGACGAATGGGAGGCGTACGAGGCCGCACGCCGCACGATGGCGCCGCATTTGTCGGCCGACACGCCCGCGCCGCGCTACGCGCCGGCTCGCTGAGCGCACGCCGGACCGCCGGCGGCTCGTACTGTTGATGCGGTCCGGGATCGACACGATATGGCAGATGAGGAACGGCACGATCCGCGCGCCGATGCGGCGCTACAACGCGTCGCCGGTCCCGCCGTCGCGTCGCGCACGGCGTGAGCTTGCAGACGGGCTTACCTCGCTCGTCTCCTCGACGGATTCCGGTGCAGACGGGGGATGAACGTCGGTCGCCGCCGCCCGCGGGCGACGACCGGCCATTGCCCGTTCAGACGCGCCGCGGGCCTTCGCCCTTCACGCCGACCATCAGCGCCACGCCGCTCGCGACCAGCAGCGCGGCGAGCAGATACACGGCCAGATCCATGCTGCCCGTGCGCGTGCGGATCATCCCGATCACCCACGGGCTGACGATGCCGCTCGTGATCCCGATGCTGCTGATCAGCGCGATCCCAGCCGCGGCCGCGTTGCCGGACAGGTAGCGGGTCGGCACGGCCCAGAAGATCGGCAGCGCGGCGAAGATCAGCGTCGCCGCGATCGACAGGCAGGCGAGCATCGCCACGAAGCTGGGCAGGTGCAGCGTCAGCGCCGCGAGCGCGAGCCCGCCGCCGATCGTGCAGCACGCGAAGTGCTTGCGGCGCTCGCCGGTGCGGTCCGAGCGGCGCGCGATCAGGATCAGCCCGACCGCCCCCACCGCGTTCGGTACGACCGTGTAGAGGCTCACGGCGACGACGTCGGTCACGCCGAAGTCGCGGATCATCAGCGGCATCCAGAAGTTCAGCGTCAGCGACGCGCAAGTCAGCGAGAAATAGACGAACGCGAACAGGTACACGCGCGGATTCGCGAGCGCGGCCATCACGCTGCGCCCGTCGTGTGCGCCGCCGTGTGCGCGGCCTTCGACGCACAGCGCGGCGACGCGCGCCTTTTCGTCGGACGTGAGCCACGTGGCGTCCCGAGGCCGGTCGACGAGGCACGCGAACGCGGCGAATGCGAGCAGGATCGCCGGCGCGCCCTCGATCGCGAACATCCACTGCCAGCCGTGCAGCCCGAGCACGCCGCTCATGTCGCGCATGATCCAGCCGGACAGCAACCCGCCGAGCACGCCGGCCACCGCGACGCCCGCGAAGAACACGGAGATCGCCGCCGCACGCCGGTTCGCGGGAAACCAGTAGGTCAGGTACAGCACGATGCCGGGGAAGAAGCCGGCCTCGAACACGCCGAGCAGGAAGCGCAGCACGTAGAAATGCGACGGCTGCGACACGAACATCATTCCGGTCGACGCGATGCCCCACAGCAGCATGATCCGCGTGAACGTGCGGCGCGCGCCGAACCGCGCGAGCAGCATGTTGCTCGGCACTTCGCAGCACACGTAGCCGACGTAGAACACCGCGGCGCCGAGCCCGTACATCGCGTCGCTGAAGCCGAGATCGTGCTTCATCTGCAACTGCGCGAAACCGATGTTGATGCGGTCGAGAAACGACACGACGTAGCAGAGGAACAGGAACGGGACGATCCGCCACGCGATCTTGCGGAACAGCAGCGCATCGTTCGATGCGGAAGTCGGCGCCGAAGCGCTCGCGTGCGCGAGCGTCGCTTCGGCGGGAAGCGATTGGGGCATGTCTCTCTCCAAACGGGCCGCGCGCCGTCGAGCGCGCAGCAGTCTCCGAGGGCGTGCATGCGCCCTGCTTTCTTGTGAGACCGGATACGGTTGCCGGCACCGCGGCGCGATGCCGCCGCGCATGCCGCAACCCTCAGAAGAACGGCGAGGCGGTCATGTGAACGCCGCCCCGCCGCCGTGCGCCGTTCAGTCCTGCAGCGCGGCCCACATTTCCTTGTCGCGCTGCGCGGTCCAGATGCGCGGATGCGTGATGCCGCTCGCTTCGTCGAACGCGCGCGACACGTCGAACGGCAAACAGTGCTCGTAGATGAACACGTGGCCGAATTTCGGATCCATCGCTTCGCGCGTGAGCGCCATCGCCGCCTTCAGGTCGAGATTGCGCTCGACGGCCTTGCGGCCCTGCGCGAGCAGCGTCGTGACGAAATCCTTCGTGTAGTCGAGGCCCTTGTCGACCTCGGCCGGATTCAGCAGCGCGGGGCCGCGGCCCGGCACGAGCTTCTCGGCGCCGAGCGCGCGCAGCGCCTCGAGCGTGGCCGGCCACTGTTCGAGCTGGGCGTCGCCGCAATAGCACGCGGCGTCGTATTCGACGAGGTCGCCCGAGAACAGCACCTTCTGCGACGGCAGCCACACGATCGTGTCGCCCTTCGTGTGGCCCGAGCCGACGTGCATGATCTTCACTTCGAGCTTGCCGAGGAACAGCGTGATCTCGCGCTCGAACACGAGCGTCGGCCAGGTCAGGCCCGGCACCGTCTCGACGCCGGCGAACAGGCGCGGGAAGCGCTCGATCTCCGACTTCATGTCGGCCTCGCCGCGCTCGACGATCATCTCGTACGTGCCGCGGCTCGCGATCACGTGCTGCGCGCCTTCGTCGAAGTACGCGGACGCGCCGAGCACGCGCACCGCGTGGTAGTGCGACAGCACCACGTGCTTGATCGGCTTGTCGGTCACGCTGCGGATCTTCGCGATCAGGTCTTGCGCCATCGCGGGCGTCGCGGTCGTATCGACGATCAGCACGCTGTCGTCGCCGACGATCACGCCCGAATTCGGGTCGCCTTCGGCCGTGTACGCGTATGCGTTCTCGGACAATTGCGTCCAGGTGACTTTCTTCTCTTCCAGATCGGCTTGGGAGGCGAATGCTTTGGCCATTGTGCGTTCCGTGGCTTCGAGCCATGTGTTGAGGGGAATGAGCGGATCATCTGCCCGCACCGAATATTTGTCAATGACAAACATGCTTGCTATTGTCTAATACGGGTAAACCTGCGGGCGGGCGCGGGAAATGGCGTCGGATACCATGCGGGGTTTCGTCAACGGAAGAATCATCGCGTGCAGAACCACGAAGTCAGCGCGGACGATGCGCCGCCCAAGGCGCAGCGCGGTATCCAGAGTGTCGAGGTCGGCGGCCGGCTGCTCGACGCGCTCGCGCGCCGGCGCAAGCCGCTCGGGCTGTCGGAGCTGGCCGCGGCCGCCGATCTTTCCACCGCGCAGGCGCACACCTATCTCGTGAGCCTGACGCGGCTCGCGCTCGTCAAGCGCGATGCGATCACCGGCAACTACGAGCCCGGCCCGCTGTCGCTGCGGCTCGGGCTGATGTCGATCGAGCGCCAGCCGGCCTACCGCGCGACGCTGCCGCACGCGGCGCGGCTCGCGGAAACGGTCGGCCTGAGCGTCGCGCTGTCGGTGCCGGGCGTGCTCGGCCCGACGATCGTGCGCATCGAGCGCGGCGGCTATCCGCTGCACATGAACCTGCATGTCGGTTCGGTGATGTCGCTCGACACGACGGCGACCGGCCGGGTGTTCCGCGCGTTCGGCGAGCCCGCGCAACTCGATGCGATGGCGGCCAGCCAGGCCGGCGCGGGCGATACGCTCGCCGGCGCCGACAGCGCGTCGGGCGCGCCCGACGGCGATGCGCAACCCGTCGAACTCGACACGATTCGCCTGCGCGGCATCGAACGCAGCATCGACCGGCCGAGCCCGGGCGTCAGCGGGATGTGCGTGCCCGTTTTCGATGCGCACGGGCGCCTGCAACTCGCGTTGACGGTGATCGGTTCGACGGGATCGATCGATGTCGACTGGGACGGCCCGATCGCGGCGGCCTTGCGCGGGGCGGCGCGGCAAGCCACCGCGTCGCTCGGCGCCGCGCGTGCGGAACCGGCGCCCGCGCCGGCGCCGGGCGCCGCGCGCGTCCCGCCCGCGCTGGCCGACGACGCGAAAGCCCAGCGCGGAATCCATGCGCTCGACAGCACCGGCGAGCTGCTGCTCGCGCTGGTGTCGGCGGGTCGCGCGCTGCCGCTGCGCGATCTCGCGACGGCGGCCGGCATGCCGGCCGCGAAGGCATTTCCGCATCTCGTCAGCCTGCAGAAGATCGGCCTGCTGAGCCGCGACGACGCCGGCTGCTTCGACGGCGGCCCGCTCGCGCAGGCGCTCGGCCTGATCGCGATGCAGCGCGTGTCGCCGACGCGCGACGCGGAAGCCGAGATCGTCGCGCTCGCCGGCGCGACCGACATGAGCGTGGCCGCCGCGACGCTCGGGCCGCTCGGGCCGACCGTGATCCGGCTCGAGGAATCGGCGCGGCCGCAGCACGTGAGCCTGCAGGTCGGCACCGTGATGTCGCTCGTCAATACGGCGATCGGCCGGATTTTCGCGTCCGGCATGTCCGACGACGTGCTGGCCGACCTGCTCGCCAACGAACCCGTGCGCCTCGCCGGCGCGCCCGCCGCACCGGACGACGCGGCCTTCCGCGCCCGGCTCGCGGCGATCCGCGCGGACGAACTCGATTTCGCGTTCGACGCGCCGGTGCCGGGCATCGGAACGATTGCCGCACCCGTGTTCGATCACACCGGCAGCATCCGGCTCGTGATCGCGATCATCGGCTCGTCGCGCGGCTTTCCGCGCGGGCCGGACAGCGAGCTGGCGCAGACGCTGCGGGCCGCGACGCGGCGATTGTCGTGGCGCTTCGGATGGATCGGCCGGTAATCGCGCCCGCTCCGTACGCTCGAATTCCTTTTTCCTCCACGCGCAGCCGTGCCGGCACGGCCGCGTCGCGCCTGTCCGGCACGCCCGCGCAGCCGACGGTCATGTTGCGCGGCAGCAACAGGAATTGTCAGTAATTCTCATATAACGAAATCGCATTTCACAAGACGGCAGCCCTTCGCTATGATTAGGGTTATCCCTAACTCGCCACCTACATGGGGCTTCGTCATGCAAACGTCTAATGTCTCCGATCGTTCCACCCAATCCGCTGGCTGGCTCGCACGCGTGGGCGAGCTGCTGGCAGAAGCCTGGGCACTGCATCTCGCGAACTGCGAAGTCATCGCCGAAGCACACGCGCGCCTGCCGCGCTGAGCCGACTGCCGGCCGCTTGATGCGCTTGCGGTGACGCACGCCGACAGCGGCTGTTGCACCGGGCAAGCGACGGGTGCGTCGGTCAGATAGCAAGCGGCCGGGTTCGTCCCGGCCGAATATGCTCGCCGCGCGGCGAGCGTTTCAAGATCGTATCGAGGCCGTGTTCGGCCCGATATCGGCGCCGATTGATACGGATTGCCGCCGGCCGCATGCCTCGGCCCAAAGCCGTTCCCGGCCGGCCCGCGATCGTGCCCGGCCATCGCGGACGGAAGATTCTTCCGTTTTCGCGTGTTCGCCGGCCATCCCGCCGACGAGCCTTCGCCGTCGGGCGTTCGCCGGTTTCGTCCGCGCCAGCGCGTCGCCGCCAACGCCCGCCGTTGCAACGACGGCCGCGCGCGCGGCTCCGCTCCGTCACACCTGAATCGAAGGCACGTCCTTCATGCACCGCAGCGCGAACATCGAGCGGCTGTGGCGGATGCTCGAAATCCGGTACAGCTTTTCGCGCAGGAAGCGTTCGTAGCCGGCCGTGCCATCCACCGCCACCTTGATCCAGTAGTCGTACTCCCCCGACACCAGATACGCCTCGAGCACCTCCGGCAGCGCCGCCAGCTCGGCGCCGAAGCGCGCCAGCGCGTCGTCCTCGTGGCGGTCGAGCGTGACTTCGAGAATCACGATGTCCGCATAGCCGAGCTTGCGCTGATTGACCAGCGCGACATAGCCGTCGATGTAGCCGTCGAGTTCGAGTTGCCGCGTGCGGTTCCAGCAGGCGGTGGTCGACATGCCGATCTGTTCGGCCAGTTCGGCGTTCGACAGACGCGCATTTTTCTGCAATGCACCGAGGATCTTGCGGTCCTGATTGTCGAGCGTTTTCGGCGTGCGTTCGCGGGTAGCCATGGCGAGAAGAATCTTCTACTGAAAATCGGCATTCTATCTGAACAGGATTCCGGTTTCAGGTCCATTTTGCTGGAAAACAGGAAGCCTTTTAACCGGGCCGCTTGATACATTTTCTCCATGCCTGCTGGCCGGCACGCTCCCCGCGATACCCGTCGCAGCGGGACGCACGGCCGCAATCACGAGTTGCGGTGCCGGCCCGCAGGCATGCGATTCCCCGCCGCCCGCACGCCTATCCGACCGCGTGCGGGGCCGGTGCCTGCGTCCCCGTTCCTGCCCGTCCGTCATGTCGTTCAAGCTTTATCTGTCGTTCCTCGCCGCTTCCGTCGTCCTCATCTACGCGCCCGGCCCCGTCAACCTCCTCACGATGAACCAGGCGCTGCGCACCGGCTGGCGCCGCGCGCTACCGTGCGTCTGGGGCGGCACGCTCGCCGTGCTGCTGCAACTCGCGCTGACCGCGCTGTGTCTGAATTCGCTGGTCCACCTCGACGAACACGCGCTGACCGTGCTGCGCTGGGCCGGCGCCGCATATCTCGTCTGGCTCGGCGGCAAGCAATGGCTGAGTCGCGCGCCAGGCGGCGCAGCCGGGGCACCGGCCGACGCCGGCGCCGGAACGGCGAGCGCCGCGCCGGACGCCGACACCGGGCGCGCGCTGTTCTGGCGCGGCGTCGCGACTTCCGGGCTGAATCCGAAGACGCTGCTGTTCTTTCCGTCGTTCTTTCCGCAGTTCATCAGCCCGAATGCCGACTGGAGCCTGAACCTTCAATACCTGCTGCTCGCCGCGACGTTCGCGCTGCTGTTCGCGGGCGGCGTCGCGTCGATGGCGCTGTTCTCGCATCGGCTGAGCCGCGCGTTGCAGCGGCCGGCGCGCATGCGTGCGATGAACCGCGTGACGGGCGGGCTGCTCGTCGGAATGGGCGCGATCATGGTCGGCTGGAATTGAACGGCCGCGCGCACGGTCGCGCGCGTGAGCGTGGCCGCGCCCTGCACGGCTGCGGCCGTTGAAACCCGACAACGTGTTCCCGCCGCAACGGTTCGCCTGCACGCCCAACGACGAACCGGTCGACAGGTCGACGATTCCGAACCTGCCGTTCGGCACGGCCGATGCCGCGTTGATGCCGCGCGCCGGCGATCCCGGGGCCGTGTGACCCCGGGCCGCCGCCGCGCGGCCGGTACAATCGCGCGATGTCCGAATTGCTCACCTACGGCGGCCTGTTCGCCGTGTCGATGGTCGCCGCGACCCTGTTCCCGCTGCAATCCGAAGCCGTGCTCGCCGGCCTGCTGCTGGCCGGGCGCGAGCCTGTGTGGGCGCTGGTGCTCGTCGCGAGCGTCGGCAATGTCGCCGGCTCGGCGATCAACTGGGCGCTCGGCCGAGGGATCGAGCATTTCCGCGAGCGCCGCTGGTTTCCGGTCAAGCCGTCCGCGCTCGCACGCGCCGAGCGCTGGTATGCGCGCTACGGCCGTTGGTCGCTGCTGCTGAGCTGGGCGCCGGTGATCGGCGATCCGCTGACGATGATCGCCGGCGTGCTGCGCGAGCCGCTGCCCACGTTTCTCGCGATCGTGACGATCGCGAAGGTCGGCCGCTATCTGGCCGTCGCGTGGCTCGTGACGCACTGAAGCCGTCCGTCATCCGGTTGCGCGGGTCGCGCCGACGCATGCCGCCGCCGTGCGCGCGCCGCTAAAGAATTCGCCGAAACTGCCGATGACCCGTCGACAAGCGGTGACGCGTGCGTTCCGCCCCCTCTCTCCCCACTCAGGATCCCGTATGAGATTGACCCAATTGGGCCGGGTGAGCGTCGGTACGCGTCTTGCCGCGCTGGCGTGCGCGCTCGTTGCACTGCTGTTCACCGTTTTCGCGTGGGCGCTCGCCCATTTTGCCGGCCAGCAACTCGCCGACGAGGCGCACGCACGGATCGCCGACAAGGAGCAGTCGATCGGCGCGATGGTCGAACTGTTCGACAAGGCGCTGTCGGCCGAAGCGACGCGTGCGATGACGCTGTTCGCGAGCTTCCTGCCGGCCGACTTCGCGCTCGATCCGGCGCGCACCGTCGACATCGGCGGTGTCGCCGCACCGACGCTGTCCGCCGGCGGCCAGCCGCTCGACCTCGACTATTCGATTCCCGACCAGTTTCTGAAGAAAAGCGGCGCGATCGCGACGATCTTCGCGCGCGACGGCGACGACTTCGTGCGCATCACGACGTCGCTGAAGAAGCAGGACGGCGCGCGCGCGGTCGGCACGAAGCTCGACCGCGCCGGCCCCGCGTACGCGCCGCTGGTCGCCGGGCGCAGCTACACCGGCCTCGCGAAGCTGTTCGGCCGGCCGTACATCACGCAGTACAAACCGGTGACGGACGCGACCGGCCGCGTGATCGGCGCGCTGTTCGTCGGCCTCGACATCGGCGCCGAGCTCAAGCTCGTCGAAGACGGCATCCGCTCGCTGAAAATCGGCGACAACGGCTACTACTTCGTGCTCGATGCATCGCAGGGCCCGTCGCGCGGCGCGTTCGTCGTGCATCCCGACGCGGCAGGCCAACCGGCCGACGGCACGCGCGCGCCCTACGCGCAGATGCTCGCGGCCGGCCAGGGCCGGCTCGCATACACGTCGACCGACCCGGCCGCGCACGACCGCGGGCCGACCGCGAAAGTCGTGTCGTTCACGACGATTCCGCAGTGGCAATGGCTCGTCGGCGGCATCGCGCTCGACGACGAACTGCTCGCCACCATGCGCGCCACCCGCAACCGTTTCCTGATGATCGGCGCCGTGCTCGTCGCGGCGTTCGCGACGCTGTTCGTCATCGTCGTGCGACGCGTCGTGAGCCGGCCGCTGGAAGCCGCCGCACGCGCGTCCGAGCGCTATGCGGCGGGCGACCTCAGCGTGCGTATCCGCGACGGCGCGAACGCGCACGACAGCGCGGGCAACGACGAGATCGGCCGGCTCGTGCAGGCCGTCGACGGGATCGGCGACGGCCTCGCGCGAATCGTCGCGCAGGTGCGCAACAGCGCGGCCGACATCGCGCACGGCACGGTCGGCATCGCGGCCGGCAGCGGCGACATCGCCGCGCGCATCGCGACGCAGGCGAGCAGCGTCGAACAGACGGCCGCGAGCATGGAGCAGATCACCGCCGCCGTGCAGCAGAGCGCCGAGCATGCGGCGCAAGCCAACGCGCTGGTCGCGGACGCGTCGGCCGCCGCGACGAACGGCGACGCCGCGGTGCAGCGGGTGGTCGCGACGATGGACGACATCGGCCGCGCGACGCGCCGGATCGCCGAGATCACCGGCGCGATCGAAGGCATCGCGTTCCAGACCAACATCCTCGCGCTGAACGCGGCCGTCGAGGCCGCCCGCGCGGGCGAACACGGCAAGGGCTTCGCGGTGGTCGCGGCCGAGGTGCGCGCGCTCGCGCAACGCAGCGCGGCCGCGGTCAAGGAGATCGACACGCTGAGCACCGAATCGTCGACGACGGTCGAACAGGGTTACCGGATCGCGGACGCCGCGCGCGGCACGATGCGCGACATCGTCGCGCGGGTCGACCAGGTCCGCACGCTGATCGGCGAGATCAGCGCCGCGTCGCGCGAGCAATCGACCGGCATCGAGCAGGTGAATCTGGCCGTCACGCAGATCGGCGACGCGACGCAGCAGAATGCGAGGCTGATCTCGGATGCCGAGCGCGCGGCCGTCGCGTTGCGCGACCAGGCCGCGCAACTGTCGGAGGCGGTGAGCGTGTTCCGGCTGGCGCGCGGCGCGTAATCTCGTGACGTCGACGCGCGGCGGCGCAAAGCCCGCCGCCTGCTTCTACTTCTTCTCGCCGGCCAGGTCGATCGCCTTGTCCGAGCCGACCGCATGGCGCAACTGGAACTTCTGGATCTTGCCGGTCGACGTCTTCGGCAGCTCGCCGAAGCGCACGGCCTTCGGCACCTTGAAGCCCGCGAGCAGTTGCCGGCAGTGCGCGACGATCTCCTCCTCGGTCGCGCTCGCGCCTTCGCGCAGCTCGACGAACGCGCACGGCACCTCGCCCCATTTCGGGTCGGGCATCGCGACGACGGCCGCCACGGCGACGGCCGGATGGCGGTACAGCGCGTCCTCGACCTCGATGCTCGAGATGTTCTCGCCGCCCGAGATGATGATGTCCTTCTTGCGATCCTTGATCCGGATATAGCCGTCCGGCATCAGCACCGCGAGATCGCCGGTATGGAACCAGCCGCCGTGAAACGCCTCGTCGGTCGCCTTCGGGTTCTTCAGGTAGCCCTTCATGCAGATGTTGCCGCGGAACATGATCTCGCCGAGCGTTTCGCCGTCGGCCGGCACCGGCGTCATCGTGTCGGGATCGAGCACCGTCGCGCCCGCTTCGAGGTGATAGCGCACGCCCTGGCGCGCATTGAGCCGCGCGCGTTCCTCGTCGGACGCCGCGTCCCAGTGCGCCTGCTTCGCGCAGACGGTCGCCGGGCCGTAGACCTCGGTCAGCCCGTACACGTGCAGCAGGTCGAAGCCGATCTCCTTCATCTTCGCGATCACGGCCGGCGCGGGCGCAGCGCCCGCGACCATCGCGTGCACCGTATGGTCGATCCCGTCGCGGAGCTCGGCCGGCGCGTTCGCGATCGCGCTCTGCACGATCGGCGCGCCGCAGTAATGCGTGACGCGCTCGCGACGGATCAGGTCGAACACGGTCTTCGCGTCGAACTTGCGCAGGCACACGTTCACGCCCGCGCGCGCCGCGACGGCCCACGGGAAACACCAGCCGTTGCAGTGGAACATCGGCAGCGTCCACAGATACACCGCGTGCTTCGGCATGTCCCATTCGAGGATGTTGCTGATCGCCGCGAGATACGCGCCGCGATGGTGGTAGACGACACCCTTCGGATCGCCCGTCGTGCCCGACGTGTAGTTCAGCGCGATCGCCTCCCATTCGTCGGCGGGCGGCGTCCATGCGTAGTCGGGGTCGCCGCCGGCGACGAACGCCTCGTAGTCGGTCGCGCCCGCGAAACGGTCGGGATCCGCCGGCATCGCGTCGGCCACGCTGACGATCTTCAGGCCCGGCACCTCGAGCGCCGCGCGACGCGCGACCTCCGCGTATTCGGTGTCGACGATCAGCACCTTCGCCTCGCCGTGACGCAACATGAACAGCACCGACGACACGTCGAGCCGCGTGTTGATCGTGTTCAGCACGGCGCCGGCCATCGGCACGCCGAAGTGCGCCTCGACCATCGCCGGGATGTTCGGCAGCAGCGCCGCGACCGTGTCGCCGCGTGCGACGCCGGCCCGCGCGAGCGCGCTCGCCAATTGCCTGGCCCGCGTATGGGTTTCGCCCCACGTGCGCCGCACGTCGCCGTGCACGATCGCCGTGCGCTCGCCGTAGACTTCGGCCGCGCGGACCAGAAAATCGATCGGCGTGAGCGGGACGTAGTTGGCGTCGCGGCGGCCGAGCCCGGCCTCGAACATCTGCGTCATGATCCTGTCTCCCGTGTTCTGTCGACCGGGGCGCCTGCACCCCGGATCGTTTTGATGTGGTTCAATTGCCGACAGCCTAACGGGCGCTATTGTGAGCCGTCTGTCGTCGAAACGACAGAGTGCCGCTCGAGCGCTGCGCGTTATCCCTATCCTCGCAAACCCGCACCCATGCACGACCACCCCGACGCGGCCGCCGACCCGGCCGATACGCTTCCCGAACCGGGCCCGCTGCCGCCGCTGGCGACGCTGTTCGGCCAGTGCGCGTGGTTCCGCACGCTGGCGCCCGAACACCAGGCGCTCGTGTTGGCCCAGTCGCACGTCGAGCAGTGCGACGCCGGCGACGTGATCGCGCACCGACTCGCGCCGTCCGCATACTGGATCGGCGTCCATCGGGGGCTGCTGAAGCTCGCGATCTTCAACGCGTCGGGACGCGGCTGCACGTTTTCCGGCGTGCCGTCGGGCGGCTGGTTCGGCGAAGGCAGCGTGATCAAGCGCGAGCGGCGCAAGTACGAGGTCGTCGCGATCCAGCGCTCGACCGTGCTGTTCGTGCCGGTCGACACGTTTCACGCGCTGCTCGACACGAGCCTGCCGTTCACGCGCTTCGTGATTCATCAGTTGAACAACCGGATGGGCGAATTCATCGCGTCGATCCAGAACAGCCGGCTGCTCGATGTCGACGCACGGGTCGCGCAGGCGCTCGCACAGCTCTTCAACCCCGCGCTGTACCCGGATACCGGCCCGTCGCTGTCGATCTCGCAGGAGGAACTGGGGATGCTCGTCGGCGTGTCGCGCCAGCGGATCAACCAGGCGCTGCAGCAGCTCGAGAAGCTCGGCGCGTTGCGGCTCGCGTACAACCAGATCGACGTCGTCGATCTCGACGCGCTGGCGCGCTTCGGCATGGAGCAGCTGTGAGCGCCGCCCGATGCGCGAAACCGCCGCCATCGCAACCGCGCATTTCGTCCGCGGAATCGGCCGACGGCCGGCGCGCCCCAACCTGACAATTCAGCCAGTTTCGCGACAGTAACCCGTGCCGGGCCGACGCCTATCATGCGGGTTCCCTTCACCGACGCCCGATCACCGCCTGTTCCGCCGCCTCCATGTGGATCGTCAATCTCGCGCTCAGGCGCCCCTACACGTTCATCGTCATGGCCATCATGATCGTGCTGGCCACCCCGCTTGCGCTGATGCGCACACCGGTCGACGTGCTGCCCGCGATCAACATCCCGGTGATCAGCGTGATCTGGAATTACACCGGCTTCTCCGCGACGGAGATGACGAACCGCATCACGTCCGTGCATGAACGGATCCTGACGACGACCGTCAACAACATCCAGCACGTCGAATCGACGTCGCTGCCCGGCATCGCGGTCGTGAAGGTGTTCCTGCAGCCGGGTGCGAACGTGCAGACGGCGATCGCGCAGACGGTCTCGTCCGCGCAGGCGATCGTGCGGCAGATGCCGCAGGGCGCGACGCCGCCGCTCGTGATCACCTATTCCGCGTCGAGCATTCCGGTGATCCAGCTCGGGCTGTCGAGCAAGACGCTCAGCGAACAGTCGCTCGCCGACATCGCGCTGAACTTCCTGCGCCCGCAACTGATCACGGTGCCGGGCGTGCAGATTCCGTTCCCGTACGGCGGGCGCACGCGCGTGGTCGCGATCGACCTCGATCCGCAGGCGCTGCTCGCGAAGGGCCTGACGCCGGCCGACATCGTCAACGCGGTCAACGCGCAGAACCTCGTGCTGCCGACCGGCACCGCGAAGATGGGCCAGACCGAGTACCGGATCGACACGAACGCGTCGGCCGATACGGTCGCCGACATCAACGACCTGCCGGTCCAGACCGTCAACGGCGCGACGACCTACCTGCGCGAGGTCGCGTCGGTACGCGACGGCTTCGCGCCGCAGACCAACGTCGTGCGCCAGAACGGCCAGCGCGGCGTGCTCATCTCGATCCTGAAAAGCGGCGACGCATCGACGCTCAAGGTCGTGTCGGACCTGAAAGCGCTGCTGCCGAAGGTGATCCCGACGCTGCCCGAGGGGCTCGCGATCACGCCGCTGTTCGACCAGTCGGTGTTCGTCGATGCGGCCGTCCAGGGCGTGATCCACGAGGCGCTGATCGCCGCCGTGCTGACCGCGATGATGATCCTGCTGTTCCTCGGCAACTGGCGCAGCACGCTGATCATCGCGATCTCGATCCCGCTGTCGATCTTCACGTCGCTGATCGCGCTGTCCGCGCTCGGCGAGACCATCAACATCATGACGCTCGGCGGGCTCGCGCTCGCCGTCGGTATTCTCGTCGACGATGCAACCGTCACGATCGAGAACATCGAGCGGCATCTGCATCTCGGCACGCGCCGGGCCGCCCCTAGCGTGCCGAGCAGCCCCCTCGGGGGGCAGCGACCGGAGGGAGCGTGGGGGTCGTCGTTCGGTACTAACCTGCACGACGCGATCCTCGAAGGCGCCGGCGAGATCGCGGTGCCCGCGCTCGTGTCGACGCTGTGCATCTGCATCGTGTTCGTGCCGATGTTCTTTCTGACCGGCGTCGCGCGCTTCCTGTTCGTGCCGCTCGCCGAAGCCGTGGTGTTCGCGATGCTCGCGTCGTACGTGCTGTCGCGCACGCTGGTGCCGACGCTCGCGATGCTGCTGTTCCGCCCGCAGCAGGCGAGCACCGGCTCCGGCCATTCCACGTCGCGCTTCGCACGCATTCATCACGCGTTCAACGCGGCGTTCGAACGGCTGCGCGCGTGGTACATCGTGCTGCTCAGCATCCTGCTCGTGCGCCGCCGCTTTTACGCGCTGTGCTTCCTCGGCTTCTGCGTGGCGTCGACGGGCCTCGTGTTCGTGCTCGGCCGCGACTTCTTCCCGAACGCCGATTCCGGCAACATCCGTCTGCATCTGCGCGCGCCGACCGGCTACCGGATCGAGGAAACCGCACGCCTCGCCGACCAGGTCGAGCGCGTGATCCGCGCCACCGTGCCGCCCGACGAGCTCGGCGCGATCGTCGACAACCTCGGGCTGCCGGTGAGCGGCATCAACCTGTCGTACAGCAACGCCGGCACGATCGGCACGCTCGACGGCGAGCTGCTGATCGCGCTGAAGCCCGGCCACCGCGCGACCGGCCACTACGTGCAGACGCTGCGCACGCTGCTGCCGCAACGCTTCCCGGGCGTCGAGTTCTTCTTCCAGCCGTCGGACATCATCACGCAGATCCTCAACTTCGGGCAGCCGGCCGCGATCGACGTGCAAGTGCTCGGCAACGATCTCGCGAGTAACATGACCATTGCGAGCAACCTGATGAAAAAGATCAGGCAAATCCCCGGCGCCGTCGACGTGCACGTGCTGCAACGCAACGACGAGCCGACCCTGCTGGCCGACATGGACCGTACGCGCATGCAGCAGCTCAATCTCTCCGCCCAGAACGTCGCGCAGAACATGCTGATCTCGCTGTCGGGGAGTTCGCAGACGACGCCGTCGTTCTGGATCAACCCGCGCACCGGCGTCCAGTACCCGCTGCAGATCCAGACCCCGCAATACAACCTCTCGTCGGTCGACGACCTGCTCGGCACGCCGATCTCGGCCAGCGGCCGCACGGGCATGCCGCTGCAACTGCTCGGCAATCTGGTGCAGGTGCGCAGTGCCGCGAACCCGGCCGTGATCACGCACTTCAACATCCGTCCGGCGATCGACGTCTACGTGAGCGTCGAGGGTCGCGATCTCGGCGCGGTCGCGGGCGAGATCGACCGCATCGTCGCGGACGCGCGCGCGACGCTGCCGCGCGGCACCAGCCTCGCGATGCGCGGCCAGATCGAGACGATGCGCACGTCGTATCTCGGCCTCGGCGCGGGCGTCGCGATGGCGATCGTGCTCGTCTATCTGCTGATCGTCGTCAATTTCCAGTCGTGGCTCGACCCGCTGATCATCGTCAGCGCGATGCCGGCCGCGCTCGCCGGCATCGCGTGGATGCTGTTCGTCACGGGCACGCACCTGAGCGTACCCGCGTTGACGGGCGCGATCATGACGGTCGGCGTCGCGACCGCGAACAGCATTCTCGTCGTGTCGTTCGCGCGGCAACGCCTCGCGGACGGCGCGCCGCCGCTCACGGCCGCGCTGGAGGCCGGCGCGACACGGATCCGGCCGGTGCTGATGACGGCGCTCGCGATGATCATCGGGATGGTGCCGATGGCGCTCGGTCTCGGCGAAGGCGCCGAGCAGAACGCGCCGCTCGGCCGCGCGGTGATCGGCGGGCTGCTGTTCGCGACCGTTTCGACCTTGCTGTTCGTGCCGCTCGTGTTCGGCGGCGTGCATACGCGGCTGGCCCGGCGGCGCGCGCGCCGGGCCGGACACTGACTTTCGCCCCACTACCCGGTTGAATTGGTTGAATTCATGGAAGAGAAACATCACAGCGCCGTCGGCATTCAGGTGGACGACCACGGCATGCACCTGCCGGCGCGCGCGTCGGTGTCGCGACGCGCGCGCATCGTCGCGATCGTGATCGGCGTGCTGCTGGCCGCCGGCGCCGCGCGCACGCTCATCGTCAACGGTCTGAACCGCAACCGGCTCGACGCGGTCGCCGAGCAGAACACGCGCCAGTACGTGAGCGTCGCGCATCCGGTCGACGCGGCCACCGGCGGCAAGCTGACGCTGCCCGGCACGCTGCGCGGCTTCGTCGAGGCGCCGATCTATGCGCGCGCGAGCGGCTACGTGCTGCGCTGGCATGCCGACATCGGCGCGCACGTGAAGCAAGGGCAAACGCTCGCCGAACTCGACACCCCGGAACTGAACCAGGAGCTGGCGCAGGCCACCGCGCAGCGCCAGCAGGCGCAAGCCGCGCTCGCGCTCGCGAAGACGTCGTTCGACCGCGCGCAGCAATTGCGCCAGCGCGATGCCGTGTCGCAACAGGAGCTCGACGACCGGCAAGGCGCGTTCAACCAGGGCGCCGCGAACCTCGCCGCGGCCGATGCGAACATGCGCCGCCTCACCGAGCTGAAGGGCTTCCAGCGCATCGTCGCGCCGATCGACGGGATCGTCACGCAGCGCAACGTCGACGTCGGCGATCTCGTCAATGCCGGCAACGCGGGCCGCTCGCTGTTTTCGGTCGTGCAGGCCGACCGGCTGCGGCTGTACGTGCAGGTGCCGCAGGCGTATGCGCAGCAGGTGAAGGTCGGCCAGCACGTGAGCGTCGCGCAGGCCGAGCTGCCCGGGCGAACGTTCGACGGCACGATCACGCGCACGTCCGAGGCGATCGACGTCGCGACGCGTTCGCTGCAGATCGAGATCACGCTGCCGAACCCGGACGGGCGGCTGCTGCCCGGCGCGTACGTGCAGGCGACGCTGCCGATGACGCCGGTCGGCCGCCTGCAGGTGCCGGCCAATACGCTGCTGTTCCGCGCCGAAGGGCCGACGGTCGCGACCGTCGATGCGAACGGCCATGTGCATCTGAAAGCCGTGACCATCGCGCGCACGATCGGGCAGACGCTCGAAGTCGACGGCCCGCTGACGCCGAGCGATCGCCTCGTCGAAAACCCGAGCGACGCGCTCGCGAACGGCGACACGGTCGTCGTGCAGGCGGCGCCGGCCGCGAAGCCGGCATCCGCGGTCGCCGGAGCGAAGTCGTGAGCGCGATGCGCACGCGCCTGTGCCCGGCCGCGATCGGCGCCGTCGCGATCATCGCGGCGGCCGCCCTCGCCGGCTGCACGGTCGGCCCGGATTACCGGCGCCCGGCCGTCGACACGCCGGCCGCGTGGCGGCTCGACCCGGCCGACGCGTACTGGCATCCGGCCGCGCCGGCCCGCGCGCCGCTCGATCCGGACTGGTGGACCGCGTTCGGCGACGCGCAGCTCGACGCGCTGGAAACCGACGCGCTGCGCAACAACCAGAACCTGAAGGCGGTGGCCGCGCGCTACGACCAGGCGAAGGCGACGCTCGCATCGGTGGCGTCCGCGCAATATCCGGCCGTCGGCCTGAACGCGAGCGGCCAGCGCTTCAAGATCTCCGCCGACCGGCCGCAGACCAACTACGCGACGAAGAGCATGTCGACCGTGCAGAACGAGATCCAGGTCGGCGCGGCGGTCAGCTACGAACTCGACCTGTTCGGCCGCGTGCGACGCGGCGTCGAAGCCGCGCAGGCCAGCTCCGAGCAGGCGCGCGACGATTTCGCGAACGCGCGCCTCGTGCTGAGCGCCGATCTCGCGTCGAGCTATTTCGCGTTGCGCGAACTCGACACCGAGATCGACGTGGTCAAGCGCTCGATCGAGCTGCAGCAGAAGGCGCTCGACTACGTGAGCGCGCGCCACGACCTCGGCGCGGTGTCGGGCCTCGATCTGTTGCAGCAGCGCGCGCAGCTCGACGCGACGCGCACGCAGGCACAGCTGCTGATCCAGCAGCGCGCGCAGGTCGAAACCGCGATCGCGACGCTGGTCGGCACGCCGGCCCCCGCCTTCTCGCTGCCGCCGCGCGTGGTGCCGATCAACGCGCCCGCGCTGCCGACCGGCATGCCGAGCGACCTGCTGCAGCGGCGCCCCGACGTCGCGTCGGCCGAGCGCGCGATGGCCGCCGCGAATGCGCAGATCGGCGTCGCGCGCGCCGCGTATTTCCCGCGCATCGCGCTGTCGCCGGACATCGGCTGGGATGCGACGCGCTTCGCGGGCCTGTTCACCGTGCCGGCGCTGCTGTGGTCGGTCGGCGGGTCGCTCAGCCAGCCGCTGTTCGAAGGCGGCAAGCTGAAGGCGGGCGTCGATTTCGCGCAGGCCGGCTACGTGGCCGCGCAGGCCAGCTACCGGCAGACCGTGCTCACCGCGTTCCAGGAGGTGCAAAATGCGGTGACCGGCCTGTCGGTGCTCGCGCAGGCGGCGCAGCAGGCATCCGCGGCCGTCGACGACGCGCGCAAGCTCGTCTCGCTCGCGCAGGACCGTTACGCGGGCGGCCTGACGCCGTTCATCGACGTGCTGACGGCCCAGCAGCAATTGCTGACGAGCGAGCGCCAGGCCGTGCAGATCCAGGGCCAGCGCGCGGCGCTCGTCGTGTTTCTCGCGAAGGCGCTCGGCGGCGGCTGGGACGGCGGTGCGGCGAACGCCCCCGCGCCGTCCGACGTCGCGTCGGCGGCCCCGCAGCGCAGCGCGGGCGTCGGCCCTTGACCCGCCCTTAACCCGGTTACGCGGACAACGAACATGAAAGTACTGATCGTCGAAGACGAACCGAAAGTCGTCGAATACCTGAAGAGCGGCCTGACCGAGGAAGGCTGGGTCGTCGACACCGCGCTCGACGGCGAGGACGGCGCGTGGAAGGCCGTCGAATTCGATTACGACGTGGTCGTGCTCGACGTGATGCTGCCGAAGCTCGACGGCTTCGGCGTGCTGCGTGCGTTGCGCGCGCAGAAGCAGACGCCCGTGATCATGCTGACCGCGCGCGATCGCGTCGACGACCGCGTGCGAGGCTTGCGCGGCGGCGCCGACGACTACCTGACCAAGCCGTTCTCGTTCCTCGAACTGATCGAACGACTGCGGGCGCTCACGCGCCGTGCGCGCGTGCAGGAATCGACGCTGATCTCGATCGGCGACCTGCGCGTCGACCTGATCGGCCGCCGCGCAACCCGCGACGGCGCGCGGCTCGATCTGACCGCTCAGGAATTCCAGTTGCTCGGCGTGCTCGCGCGGCGCAGCGGCGAGGTGCTGTCGAAAACGACCATCGCCGAACTCGTGTGGGACGTGAACTTCGACAGCAACGCGAACGTCGTCGAGACGGCGATCAAGCGCCTGCGCGCGAAACTCGACGGCCCGTTCGCGGACAAGCTGCTGCACACGATCCGCGGCATGGGCTACGTGCTCGAGGCGCGCGAGGAAGGCGACGCGGAGAAGCACGCATGAAACGCTCGATCGCCCTGCGCCTGTCGGCGATGTTCGGCATCGTGTCGCTGCTCGTGTTCACGCTGGTCGGCTGCGGGCTGTTCGTGATGATGGAGCGCCAACTGCTCGCCGAGCTGCGCGCGACGATCGACACGCGCGCGAAGGTCGCGCAGATGATCGTGTCGCACGCGACCACGGCCGCGCGCGGCCGCCTGATGCAGGAAAAACTCGCCGACCTCGAACCGCCCGACGGATCGACGCGCTATCAGGTCGACAGCCCCGACGCCGATTTCCGCTTCGGTCATCCGGTCGACGGCGTGCCCGACGGCAAACCGTTCGGCGCGTTCCAACAGTACGCGCTCAACAACAGCAGCTACAACGTGATGACGAAGACCGTCGCGATCGCGGGCAGCGGCGAGCGTCCGGACGTGAAGCTGATCGTCGCGTCGTCGTGCGAGCGCACCCAGCGGATGCTGCGCCGTTTCGTGTGGACGCTGGCCGCGCTGATCGCGACGGCCACCGCCGTCACGCTGCTGCTGAGCCGCGCGGTCGCGCGCTTCGGGCTCGCGCCGCTCGACCGGCTGTCGCAGGACGCGGCGAGCGTGAGCGCGACGAACCGCCGCCAGCGGCTGCACACCGACGCGCTGCCGACCGAGCTGCGCGATCTCGCGACGTCGTTCAACGGCGCGCTCGAACGGATCCAGCAAACCTACGCACGGCTCGAAGCGTTCAACGCGGACGTCGCGCACGAATTGCGTACGCCGATCAGCATCCTGATCGGCCAGACCCAGGTCGCGCTGACGAGCCGCGACCGCTCGGTCGAGCGGATGCGCCAGACGCTGCAGTCGAACCTCGAGGAATTCGAGCGGCTGCGCGTGATCATCAACGACATGCTGTTCCTGTCGCGCAGCGACCGCGGCGAACGCGCGACCGACCTGAAGGACGTGTCGCTCGCCGACGAGGTGCGGCGCATGCTCGACTTCCTCGAAATCCCGCTCGACGAGGCGCAATTGCGCGCCGAACTGCACGGCGATGCGCGCGCGGCCGTCGATCCGTCGCTGTTCCGCCGCGCGATGACGAACCTGCTGATCAACGCGATCCAGCATTCGGCGCCGGGCGCGACGCTGAACGTGACGATCACGCGCCGCGACACGCTCGTCGAGATGGCCGTGTCGAACCCCGGCGAGCCGATCGACCCGGTGCGGCGCTCGCACGTGTTCGAGCGCTTCTACCGGCTCGAGGAAGCGCGCGCGAACAGCAAGGAAAACCACGGGCTCGGGCTGTCGATCGTCAAGGCCGTGGCCGAGATGCACGGCGGCGGCGTGTTCGTCGCGTGCTCGGGCGGCGTCAATACGTTCGGCTTCTCGGTGTCGACGCAGCCCTGGTCGGGCGGGTCGCCGCGGCCGGCCGACGTCGTCGGCCCGACCGGTCCCCCCGATTCGGCCGATCCGCGCGGCGCGCGGCCGGCGCACGTGCCGCGCGCGTTGCACTGACGGCGGCCGCGCGCCGCCGAGGGCAGTTTTCTTCAATACGGGCCGACGCGGCGCCCGTAGTCTCGATGCGACTTTCGACATGTCGCATGGAGACACCTGATGAGCATGCTGGTTTCGATGGCCGCGTTCGCGCTCGCCTCGTCGATCACCCCCGGTCCCGTCAACATCGTCGCGCTCAGCGCGGGCGCCCGCCATGGCCTCGGCACGAGCCTGCGCTACGCGGCCGGCGCGACGCTCGGCTTCGTCGCGCTGTTCCTGCTGATCGGCCTCGGCCTGCACGCGGCGCTCGCGCGCTGGCCGATGCTCACGACGGCCACGCAGTGGTCGGGCATCGCGTTCCTGCTGTACATGGCGCTGCGGCTCGCGCTCGACGACGGCCGACTGTCGGCCGAGCCGGACGTGGCCGGCCCGTCGGCCGCGGCAGGCGCGGCGATGCAGTGGCTCAACCCGAAGGCATGGCTCGCGTGCGTGGCCGCGATGGGTGCGTATGCGGCCGACGGCGATCGCGCGCTGATCTGGCAGTTCGCCGCGCTGTATCTGGTGATCTGCTTCGCATCGATCGCATGCTGGGGTTATGCGGGCGCATCGCTGCGGCACCGGCTCGCGAACGCGCGACGCATGCGCGTGTTCAACCGGCTGATGGCGTTGCTGCTCGCGGGCAGTGCGCTGTTTCTACTCGACGTGTAGCCGGCTAGCCGCAGCTGCGTTCAGCGCATGGCGCTGCGGTACTGCCCCGGCGTCGCGGCCGCGATCCGCCGGAATGCGCGCTGGAAATGCGCCTGGTCCGCAAAGCCGGCGTCGAGCGCGACTTCGGCGATCGGCCGGCCGCGGCGCAGTTCGGTGCGGCCGTACTGCACGCGCCGATCGATCAGGAACGCGTGCGGCGTCATCCCGTAACGCGCATTGAACGCGCGGATCAGGTACGACGGCGACAGGTCGGCCGCCGCGCAGATCGCATCGAGCGTGACGGCCTCGCGGCAATGGGCGGCGATGTAGTCGGCCGCGCGCGCGAGCTTCGCGTTGTCGTCGCCCGGCCGCGAATCGGGCAGCTCGCGATCGAGCGCGCCGTGCAGCGCCGTGAAGAATTCGACCGCCGCGCTCTCCTTGCCGAGCGCGTCGATGCCGGGCGACACGAGCGTGCGGTAGAAGCCGCCAAATTGCGCGAACAGATCGCCGCGCTCAGTCAACTTCGGCGAAAACCCGTGAAAATCGCGATTCGGATCGCGGCCCAGCGCGTGCTGCAGGCGCGCGAGCCACGGCACGTCGACATAGACCATCCGGTACGCCCACGCGTCGGGGCCGTACGGGTTGCATGCGTGCACCTGCTCCGGATCGATGATCACGAGCACGCCGCGCCCGACGTGTGCGTTCGTCGCACCGTTCACGTACGTGCTCGTGCCGCCGACGATCGCGCCCACCGAAAACGTGTCGTGCGTGTGCTTCGCGTAGCAGATCGCGCGCCCGTCGTCGACGGTGCGCGCCTCGATGAACGGCAGCGCGGTATCGCGCCAGAACGGCGACGGTACGGCGGATCGGTTGGCAATGCGGCTCACGCGGCGGGCTCCCGGGTCGGACGACGAACGCTCACCGTACAAGACTGTGCAGCGTCGCGCAACCGCCCCGCCGGCTTCGACGTTCGGCGCGATTGCACGCGCGAAACCGATCGCGGCACAATCCTGCCCCGCCGAAGCATCGACACAAGATGCGGAGCATGTCGCGCTGACGCGATAACAGCCCCCGCCCTCGCTTGCAGGCATGCCGCCTGCTCGGGCGCGCGAGCCGAGAGGATCGGCTTCGCATCGACGCCGCGGACATGCTCGCGACATGGCCGATCGACCGGAATTTGCCTAAGCTTTGAATTCCGTCCGCCGCGGCACGCGCGGCGGTTCCCGTTCACTCTTCCCCCGTCACGCTCATGCAGATCGATCTGAAAGGCAAGACCGCGGTCGTCACCGCTTCCACCGCCGGCATCGGATTCGCGATCGCCGAAGGGCTCGCGCGCGCCGGCGCGCACGTCGTCGTCAACGGCCGCAGCGATGCGTCGGTGCAGTCCGCGCTCGAGACACTGCGCGACGCCGTGCCCGGCGCGCGCTTCGACGGCGTCGCCGCCGACCTGTCCGACGCGGCCGGCGTCGCGCGCGTCACGCAGCACACGCCGGACGCCGACATTCTCGTCAACAATGCGGGCATCTACGGCCTGAAGGCGTTCTTCGACATCGACGACGCCGAATGGGAACATTATTTCCAGATCAACGTGATGTCCGGCGTGCGGCTCGCGCGGCATTACCTGAAAGGAATGATCGAACGCAATGCCGGGCGCATCGTGTTCATTTCGTCGGAATCGGGCCTGAACATCCCCGTCGACATGATTCATTACGGGTTCACGAAAACCGCGCAGTTGTCGATCGCTCGCGGCCTCGCGAAGCTCGCGGCCGGAACCCGCGTGACCGTCAATTCGGTGCTGCCGGGGCCGACGATGTCGGAAGGCGTGCGCGCAATGCTGAAGGCGCAGGCCGACGAAACGGGCCGCAGCATCGACGACGTTGCCGTGGAATTCGTGCGCAGCGAGCGCGCGAGCTCGATCATCCGGCGACCGGCGACGACGGAGGAAGTCGCGAACCTGGTCGTGTACGTCTGCTCGCCGCAGGCGTCGGCGACGACCGGCGCGGCGTTGCGCGTCGACGGCGGCGTGGTCGACACGATAGCGTGACGGCAGCATGGCGCGCTCGCACTCGCGCGGCGCGCGGCCGCCGCCCTATCGCGACGCGCTCTTGCCCGCCTGAAGCGCGCCCTTGCGATCGGCGTCCATGCAGGTATCGAAGCCGTACTGCGTGACGACGCCGGCCTTGTCGAACACGACGAAGTACGGCCGGTGATCGTTGCCGTGCTCGATGAAGTAGTTGTAGCAGACGCCGCTGCCGTTGCGAACCATCCAGACGCTGCGCGGGTTGCCGGCGGCGCGGACGACGTCGGCGCGCGTCGCGCCGTGCCGCGACGCGGCCCGTGCAAGCGGCGTGCGCGAATACGAGAACGGCAGCCACGAGTCGAACCACGCACAGCCATGCAACATCAGGCAGCTGGCGGCCAGGGACAGCGTCGCTGCGGGACGGGACATCGAAATCAATCGCATGCTCGGGAAATCTGCTGCGCCGTACCGGCGTGATCGAAAGCCCCATGCTACTCGACCTTTGGGTCCGGATCGAAAAGAAATGTAGAGATCTTTATCCGGATCTCTGCATTTGCGCCTTCGCGACGGCCGAATCGTCATCGATCGTCGCAGACGATGCGCGCGCATCCATCCCGCTGCACCGGTACAGCAGCCCCCATGCAGCGGCATGCGCGATCAGGCAATCCATTCGGTCCACAGCATCGTCAGCACCGTCATCAGCGCAGGCCCGACGAACAGCCCGATCAGGCCGAACGTCTCGGCGCCGCCCAGGATGCCGAACAGCACGAGCAGGAACGGTAGCCGCGTCGACCCGCCGATCAGCACCGGCCGCACGAAATGCTCGGCGACGAACACGACGACGAACCCGAGCACCGCCACCACGACGGCCCACATGGTTGCCCCTTGCACGAACAGCCAGAGCGCCGCGCCGCAGAACACGACCGGCGCGCAGAACGGCAGCATCGCGGCGACCGCCGTGACGAGCCCGAGCAGCGCCGCGTGCGGCACGCCGGCGAGCGCATAGGCGACGCCGAGCAACGCGCCCTCGCCGAGCCCGACGACGACGAGCCCGGTCACCGTGCCGTACACGGCCGCAACCATGCGCTCGATCAGTTCCGCGCCGTTGCGCCCGAACGCGCGCCGCGCGCCCTGCAGCAGCGCGCCCGACAGCTTGTGGCCGGCGCGCAGGATCACGAACAGCGTGACGAGCATGAAACCGAATTCGAGCAGCACATGCGCGAGCTTCGTGCCGAATTGCCGGCCGAACGCGAGGAATTTCTCGCCGTTGACGCCATGCATCGCGGTGGCCGCATGCAGCGGATGGCCGAGATTGGCCTGCCACCATTCGGTGATCTGCGCGGCGCCGTACGGCAACCGACCGACCACGTCAGGCAGCGGAATGCCGTTGTCCTGGATCGTGCGCAGCCACTCGCGCAGGTCGTGCGCCTGCGCGATCGCCTGGGCCGTCGCGACGGCCACCGGCAGCACGACGAGCAGCGAAATCGCCGCCGTGATGACGGTCGCGATCAACGTCGGCCGATCGCGGAACAGCCGGTGCGATTCGAAGCGTTTCAGCAGCGGCCACATCGCGATCGCGATCACGCAGGCCCATGCGATGGCGGGGATGAAGTCGCGGATCACCCACAGCGCGAGCACCAGCAGCGCCGCATACAGCGCGACGCGGGCGATCTGCTGCGCGCGCGGCCGCGCGGCGGAATCGTGAGACGACGGGACATGTGCGCCCATGGCACCTCTGTCGAAATGAAAAAAATGGCGGCTCGCCCAGGCAACCGGCCTGGACGAACCGCCATTCTATCCATCGGCGCCGGATCGGCGGCCCGCGCGATGCGCGGGCCGCCCGGCGCGACGTCGACGCGCCCCGCTCAGGCGGCCTTGTCGGCGATCCGGTAGCGCTCGAGCCAGTGCGCGTACGGCGCGGGCAGCGTCCACGACGGACGCTCGACGCCGAGCTGCTTGGCCGCGTAGTACGGCCAGTGCGGGTCGGCCAGGTGCGCGCGGCCGACCATCACGAGATCGAGCTGCGCTTGCTCGATCACGCGGTTCGCCAGTTGCGGCGTGTCGATTCCCCACGCGGACGACACCGGCAGTCCGGCCTCGCGACGCACGCGCTCGGCGATCGGCGCGAGAAACGCCGGCCCCCATGGAATCTGCGCGGCAGGCGTCGAGAAGCCGATCGACACGCTCAGCATGTCGAGCCCTTCCCGCTTCATCCGCTGCGTGAGCGCGATCGACTCGGCGAGCGTCTCTTCGTCGCGGCCGTCGTATTCGATCACGCCCAGGCGCGCGGTCAGCGGCAGATGCTCGGGCCAGACCTTGCGAACGGCCGCGAGCGTGTCGACGAGAAAGCGGCCGCGGTTTTCGGCCGAACCGCCGTATTCGTCGGCGCGCTGGTTCGAATGCGCCGAGAAGAAGCTCTGGCCGAGATAGCCGTGCGCGAAGTGCAATTCGAGCCATTCGAAACCGAGGTCGCGCGCACGCCGCGCCGCGGCGACGAAGTCGGCCTGCACGCGGGCGATGTCGTCGTGCGTCATTTCGCGCGGCACCTTCGGCAGGTGCGCACCGAACGGCACCGCCGACGGCGCGATGGTCTGCCAGCCGCGCGGATCGCCGTCGGCGATATGGTCGTCGCCTTCCCACGGACGGTTCGCGCTCGCCTTGCGGCCTGCATGCGCGATCTGGATGCCGGGCACCGCGCCGGCCGCCTTGATCGCCGCGACCGACGGCGCGAACGCGTCGGCCTGCGCGTCGTTCCACAACCCCGCGCAGCCCGGCGTGATGCGCCCTTCCGGCGACACGGCCGTCGCCTCCGCGATCACGAGGCCCGCGCCGCCGCGCGCGATGCCAGCCAGATGCACGTGATGCCAGTCGTTGACGACGCCGTCCTCGGCGACGTACTGGCACATCGGCGGCACCGCGATGCGGTTGCGCAGCGTGACATCCTTGAGTTTGAACGGTTCGAACAGGGCAGACATCCACGACTCCTTTGCTGGGTTCTACGAAAACGGTTGGGAATGCGCGGTGCGGGGCGCACCGCGCCACGATGCGGGCCGCCGGCGGGCCGGCTGCGCCCGGCGACGGCAACGAAGCGGCGCCGGCCCGGCCGGCGCCATGTGCTTAGCGGTGGCCGAGCTTCGCGAGCAGCGCCTCGGCCGCGGGCGCCGACGACGCGGGGTTCTGCCCGGTGATCAGCAGCCCGTCGGTGACGACATGCGGCGCCCAGTCGGCGCTGCGCTCGAATGCCGCGCCGTTGGTCTTCAGCATGTCCTCGACGAGGAACGGCACGACTTCGGTCAGCTCGACGGCCGCTTCCTCGCTGTTGGTGAAACCCGTCGCGCGCTTGCCGCGCACGACCGACTCGCCGGTCTGCGGGTTCTTCACGTGACGCAGTACGCCCGGTGCGTGGCAGACCGCCGCGACCGGCTTGCCGGCCGCGAGCATGCGCTCGATCAGGCCGATCGAATGCAGATCCTCAGCGAGATCCCACAGCGGGCCGTGGCCGCCCGGGTAGAACACGGCGTCGTAGTCGTCCGCCGACACCTCGGCCAGCTTGCGCGTCGACGCGAGTTCGGCCTTGGCTGCCGCATCGGCGTCGAAGCGGCGCGTCGCGTCAGTCTGGGCGGCCGGATCGCTGCTCTTCGGGTCGAGCGGCGGCTGGCCGCCCTTCGGCGATGCGAGCGTCAGCTCGATGCCCGCATCCTTGAACGTGTAGTACGGCGCGGCCAGTTCCTCGAGCCAGAAGCCGGTTTTCTTGCCGGTGTCGCCAAGCGCGTCGTGCGAGGTCAGGACAACCAGAATCTTCATGATCGGACACTCCTTCGAAAATGAACGGGGAACGGGGCCCACGTCGGCACGGCGCGCCTGTCGGTTAGTCAGCCAGCAGGCGGCAACGTGCGATCCATTCGTCCGCATGCGATATACGCCTATTAGACCAGTCGTCTAGAAGCAGCCGAAATAAAATGACGGCGTCCCGCTGCATGAACCTGCCAGGAACGTCGCCGCATTCACGAGGACGGATGATATCTCCGGATTAGACCGGTCGTCTAGAAGAACGCGTATTCGCCCCTGCCATCGTCATGGCTTTTTCGACGGGGCGCGCAGTCCGACATCGCGATCGCCGCCCGCCGCCCTGCCGTGGCGCCGGCCACCGCCGGCTATCCGCGCAACGGACCGTCCGTATCGCCCGCTTCGATTGCCGGCGCTTCGAGCCGCTGATCGCACACGCCGTCGTCCAGCAGCCGCAGCATCAGTTCCGCCAGCGTGCGTCCCGATGCATGCCCGGTCGGCTGCATGACCGCCGTGACACGGTACGGATGCGCGATATCCGGCGGCACGCCGTCATAGACGATCAGCGACATGTCCGCGCCCAGGCGCAATCCGCTGTCGACCAGCGCGCGAAACGCGCCGCCGCCCGCGATGTTGTTGTCGACCAGCAGCGCGGTCGGCGGCTCGGCGTGCGCGAGCAACGCCCGCGCCGCCTGCAGCCCGCCGTCGTGCGTAAACGGGCACTCGACGAGCAGTGCCGGCTGCGTGTCGATACCGGCTTCGCGCAATGCCGACAGATAACCGGCGCGCCGCTGCGCGGCGAAATTCAGCGTCAGCGGCGCGCTGATCATCGCGATGCGCCGATGCCCGAAGCCGATCAACCGGCGCACCGCGTCGCGCGCGCCCGCCTCGTTGTCGAAGTCGAACCACGCACACGGGCCGGCCGCCTGCGTGCGGCCGTACGCGACGTACGGAAACGCGCTCGCCCGCAGGTACGCGATACGCGGGTCGTCCACCAGCGTGCGCGCGACGATCAGCCCGTCGACGAGCTTGCCGTCGACGATGCGCCGATAGGTGTCCAGTTCCGCGTTCGGTCGCGCCGACGCGATGATGAAATCGAGATTGCGCTCGGCGAGCCGCTCGGTGATGCCCGCGACGACTTCGCCGAACCGCGGATCGCCGAGATCGCCGGCGCCGAACGGGTAGACGATCCCGATCATGTCGGCCCGGCCGGTCGCGAGCCGGCGCGCGGTCGGATCGGCCACGTAGCCCATTTCCCGCGCGGCTTTCGCCACGCGCTCGCGCGTCGCCTCGCTGACGTCGTCGTAGCCGTTCAACGCACGGCTGACCGTCGTCCGCGACAGCCCGAGCGCGTCCGACAGCGCCTTCAGATTCACCTTCCCCGTCACCGTCATCCCTCGCAGTCGCCGATCCGCCCGGCCGCCCGAACACTCGGACGCACCGACCGGGTAATTATTTCCATTGGGTAATGATTACCGTCAAATAAATATCTTTTGCGTTCCAAACCGGTTTGAAATAGCATCCAAACCGGTTTGGACATCGATGCCCACTCAGCCGTTCACTTTCAACTATCCAGGAAACGACGACGAGATGACATACTTTCCCCTTTTCCGCCCGACCGCGGCCAAACGTTTGCTGCTCGCTGGCGGCGCACTCGCCGCCTTCGCGTCCGTCGCGCACGCGCAGTCCAGCGGCACGGGCGCGCCGATGCCCACACCCCATACGCAGCAGGCCTACGATCCCGAAGGCAATTTCACGATGCGCTGGACGCGGGCGGACATCCGCCAGATCGTCGCGCAATCGCATACCGCCGGCGCCGACAGGAATTCGCTGCCGCAAGCGCTGACGATGCCGGACATCCCGCAGGATTTCCCGCTGATCAACTCGAACGTGTGGGTATGGGACACGTGGCCGCTGGCCGACCTGCGCGCGAACCAGCTCAGCTACAAGGGCTGGGAGGTGATCTTCTCGCTCACCGCCGATCCGCACGCCGGCTACACGTTCGACGACCGTCACGTCCACGCCCGCATCGGCTTCTTCTATCGCCGCGCCGGCATCCCCGCGTCGCAACGCCCGGCGAACGGCGGCTGGACCTGGGGCGGCCACCTGTTCCCGGACGGTGCGAGCGTCAAGGTGTTCGGCACCGCGCCGATGACCAACAACGCCGAATGGTCGGGCTCCGCGCGCCTCACCAACGGCGACAACGTCAGCCTCTACTACACCGCGACGTCGTTCAACCGCTCGGCCCCCGGCGGCGCCGACATCACGCCGCCGCAGGCGATCATCACGCGCGCCGACGGCCACATCCACGCCGACGACAAGCACGTGTGGTTCACCGGCTTCGACGATCACAAGGCGCTGCTGGAACCGGACGGCAACTACTACCAGACCGGCCAGCAGAATACCTACTTCTCGTTCCGCGATCCGTTCGTGTTCACCGATCCCGCCCATCCGGGCAAGACCTACATGGTGTTCGAAGGCAATACCGGCGGCCCGCGCGGCGCCCGCACCTGCACCGAGGCCGATCTCGGCTATGCGCCGAACGATCCGAACCGGGAAGATCTCAACGCGGTGATGAATTCGGGCGCAGTGTATCAAAAGGCCAACGTCGGCCTTGCGGTCGCGACGAATCCGCAACTGACCCAGTGGAAGTTCCTGCCGCCGATCCTGTCGGCGAACTGCGTCGACGACCAGACCGAGCGTCCGCAGATCTATCTGAAGGACGGCAAGTACTACCTGTTCACGATCAGCCACCGCACGACGATGGCGGCCGGCGTCGACGGCCCGGACGGCGTGTACGGCTTCGTCGGCAACGGCATCCGCAGCGACTTCCTGCCGCTGAACGGCGGCAGCGGCCTCGTGCTGGGCAACCCGACCGACTTCTCCGCGCCGGCCGGCGCACCGTATTCGCAGGACCCGAACCAGAACCCGCGCGAATTCCAGTCGTATTCGCACTACGTGATGCCGGGCGGGCTCGTCGAGTCGTTCATCGATGCGATCGGCCCGCGCCGCGGCGGCACGCTCGCGCCGACGGTGAAGGTCAACATCAACGGCACGTCGACGGCGGTCGACCGCACGTACGGACGCGGCGGCCTCGGCGGCTACGGCGACATCCCGGCGAACCTGCCGGCGACGGGCGCCGGCCACGACGGCGGCCCGGGCACCCGTCCGTAACGGCGGCGGCAATCAGGACAACCAACGATAACGATCGTCTCTGAAGGCACGAGGTTCAGGAGGCGCGTATCGCGCGTGTCGCGTGTGCGCCTCCTCTTTTTTATTTCGATTTTTCTTTCGACCATCGCGCATGCCGCCGTTGCAGCCGGCCTGCGCCCTCCTTTCCCGCTTCGTCCGACGAAGCGCCTGGCCCCGCATGAAATCGACGTCTTTTCGCTGTTCCGTCCGCCTCGTCCGGCTGCTGCTCGTCTGCATGGCCTGCACGCAGGCCGCCGCCGCGCCATGCCACACGCCGGCCGAAAACGGCACGCCGCAATGGCGGCCCGCCCTCCACTACACGCCGCAGCGCAACTGGATGAACGACCCGAACGGGCTCGTCTACGAGAACGGCCGCTATCACCTGTTCTATCAGTACAACCCGCTCGGCAACGACTGGGGCAACATGTCGTGGGGCCACGCGATCAGCACCGATCTCGTCCACTGGCGCGAGCAGCCGGTCGCGATGCGCGCGAACGCCACCGAGGAAATCTTCTCCGGCTCGATCGTCGCCGATACCCTGAACACGTCCGGCCTCGGCAAACCGGGCCACACGCCGCTCGTCGCGCTCTATACGAGCGTCTACAAGCCCGGCTCGGGTCACGCACCCGGCATACAGGCCCAGTCGCTCGCGTACAGCCTCGATCGGGGCACGACGTGGCAGTCGTACGCGCACAACCCGGTGCTGACGCTCGATCCGGAATCGAAGCAATTTCGCGACCCGAAAGTGTCGTGGTATGCGCCGGGCGGCTACTGGTTGATGACGACGGTCGTCGCCGATGCGCAGGTCGTGAAGCTCTATCGTTCGGACGACCTGATCCACTGGTCGTTCCTGAGCGATTTCACGCTGCCGGACGTGCCGCATGCGGGCGCGCTGTGGGAAATGCCCGATCTCGTCCCGCTGCCGCTCGACGGCGATCCCCGCCGCATCAAGTGGGTGATGATCGTCAACGTGAATCCGTGGTCGATCGCCGGCGGCTCCGGCGCGATGTATTTCGTCGGCGACTTCGACGGCCGCACGTTCGTGCCCGACCGCGTCGCGCCGGGCGGCTCGGATCCCGCGCAATTCCGCTGGGTCGATCACGGCGCCGATTTTTATGCGGCCGGCACGTTCTCCGGCGCGCCCGGCGCCCGACCGGTCGCGATCGCATGGATGAGCAACTGGGATTACGCGGCAAAGGCGCCGACCGCCCCATGGCGCGGCGCGACCACGCTGCCGCGCGAACTGTCGCTGAAGACGATCGACGGCGAGCCGAGACTCGTCGTCGCGCCCGCCGCCGCCTTCGACGCATGGGCCGACGGCCGGCCCGCCGTGCATGAAGGCGACGTCACGGTCGACTCCGCTACCCGGGTGCTGTCGGCCGCCACGCGCGGCGTCGTCCAGCGCATCACGGTGACGATCTCGCCGCAGCGTGCCGCGCGCGCGGGGCTGATCGTCCGGCGCTCGGGCGACGGCTCGATCGGCACCCGGATCGTGTACGACACCGCGAAGCGCACGCTGACGCTCGACCGCTCGCAATCCGGCGAAGCGAATTTCGCCGGCACGTTCAGCCGCGAGCACATCGTCGATCTGCCGCTCGAACACGGGCAACTGCGGCTCGAGATCGTCGTCGATCGCGGGTCGGTCGAGGTCTTCGCGAACGGCGGCCGCGTGGCGCTGACGGACCTGATCTTTCCGCCGCTCGATGCGGATCGCGTGGCCGTGTTCGCCGAGCAAGGCCGCGCGACGTTCGCGGGGTTGACGGTGACGCAACTGGAAACCGGCGACGCCGCGCGCGGCGCCTGTGCGTCCCGCTAGCGCATGTGACGGGGGCCGCTCGCCCGGCACCGTATCGGCCGGTGACGGTCCCCGTCCGCGTCGCCCCTCAGAGCAAGCCCATCCCGCCCGACGCGATGATTTCCGCGCCGACGATGAACGCGGATTCCGGCGCGCTCAGGTGCAGCACCGTCGACGCGATTTCGTCCGGCGTGCCGAACCGGCCGACCGGCACGAGGCCCCTGATCTTGTCGGCCGTCTCGTCGAGCGTCGCCGCATCGAGCCCGAGCTTGCCGTACAACGGCGTCTGCACCGGCCCCGGGCTGACCACGTTCACGCGCACGCCGTGCGGCAGCAGTTCCGTCGACAACGTCTTCGCGAACGAATTGACGGCCGCCTTGCTCGCCGCGTACACCGACGAACCCGGCATCCCGATGTGCGCGTTGATCGAGCCGTTGATCACGATCGATGCGCCGCGGTTCAGCAGCGGCACGAGCGACTGGATCTGGAAATACGCGCCCTTCACGTTGGTGTTGAAGACGAGGTCCCACATCGCTTCGTCGCTGTCGGCGAACGGCGCGAGTTTCGCGACGCCCGCGTTGACGAATACCGCGTCGAGCCGCACGTCGGCGGCGGCGATCGCGTCGGCCAGCGCGCGGGCCGACGCGACGCTGCCGGCTTCGTTGCGAATCGCCAGCGCCCCTTCGCCGAGCGTTCGACGGGCGGCTTCCAGCGTGTCGGCGTCGCGCCCGGTGATGATGACTCGCGCGCCTTCGGCCGCGAATGCGCGGGCGGCCGCCAGGCCGATGCCGCTGTTGCCGCCCGTGACGAGGACCGTCTTTCCTTCGAAGCGTTGCATGATGTTCTCCTGTGAACCGGTGAGTTGACCGTGAGCACAGGATGCGCGCGGCGCGCGGCGTTGCCGTACGACCGCCGCGACGAACATGTTCGAAAACATCGAACATGTTGAAACGAGCGCGCTCAACCGACCACGTCGATCCCGTCGAGCAGCCGCCGCGCGAGTCTCGGCTCGCGCAGTCGCTCCAGCCACCATTGCAGCGCGCGACCGTCGCGGTCGCCGTGCCACGCGACGTACAGCAGATTCGGCTCGCGCGGATCGGCCGTCTGCTTCTCGACCAGTTCGCCGCGCGCGAGCAACGACGTCACGCGCCGGCGCGGCACCCAGCCGACGCCGAGCGCATCGCGCTGCGCGAGGATCTTCGCGCGCATCGACGGCACCGCCAGCATCGCCTGCCCGCCGAGCAGGCCGTACGCGCGGCCGGCCGCGCGCCGCGACGAATCGGCGACGACGACCGCGCGGTGCGCGCCGATCGCGTCGCGCGCCATCCGCTCGCGGACGCCAGCGGATGGCGCGGCGACACCGCGAACACCCATTCCATCGCACCGAGTTCGAACCACTTGAGGCCCGGAATCGCCGGCGGCTCGTTGGTCGCCCCGACGACCAGATCCGCGCGGCCGTCGCGCAATGCCTTCCAAGTCCCGCCGAGCACCTCGTGCGTGAAACGCAGCGACACGCCGGAATCGAGCGCATCGAAGGCGCGGACGACCGGCAGCAGCGTATCGAACTCCAGCACTTCGTCGCTGACGATCCACAGCCGGTCCTCCCAGCCGCTCGCGACCTGTCGCACGCGTTGCGTCAGCCGTGCGACGTCGAGCGCCAGCCGCGCCGCCTCGTCGGCCAGCAATTGTCCGGCCGGCGTGAGTTGCAGCCGGTAGCCGCGCCGGTCGAACAGCAATGCGTCGAACCGCGTTTCGAGCTGGCGCGCCGCATGCGACACCGTCGAAGGCGCCTTGCCGAGCCGCGCGGCGGCACGCGACAGGCTGCCGGTGGCGCGGATCGCGTCGAGCAGCGCCAGTTCGTCTTCGGACAGCATGAGGTCGCTCCGGGATGAGGTTGTCGTGGATCGTACGGCAGCGGCAGGCGGCGGTCCAATCGGACGACGAGCCGGGTTGCCGGGACGGCCGGTTCCCGCTGCGGGAATGCGTGGCCCGGCCGCCCTCGCGCGAAACCGCTCGCCCACCGTCGACCCGGGGCTGACGTGAGCAACTTCCGGTATGCTGATTCACGCAAAATGACACGAATCGAGGTAACCACTGCGATGGACATCGCGATCCGCATCGAAGGCCGTCACGACCTGACGGGGCAAATCTTCCGGCAACTGCGCACCGCGATCGTCGACGGGCGTCTCGAAGGCGGCGCGCGGCTGCCGTCGACGCGCGACCTCGCGAAACAGCTCGGCGTGTCGCGCAAGACGACGCTCGACGCCTTCGAGCGCCTCGTCGCCGAGGGCTACCTGACGACACGCGCCGGCGACGGCACGTTCGTCGCCGACGGCCTGGCGCGCGTGCCGCACGCCGCGGCGACGTCGGCGCCGTCGATCGTCGACGAGACGCCGCGCATCGACGCAGTCGATGCGCGCGCGCTGTGGAACGACCTGCCCGATGCGCTCGCGATGCCCGCGCCGCAGGATTCGCCCGGCCTCGACTTTCGCGGCGGCGTGACCGACAAGACGCTGTTCCCGTTCGACGCATGGCGGCGCTGCCTGCATCACGCGCTGCGCCGGCAGGCGCGCGGCCCCGGTCAGTATCACGACCCGGCCGGCGACTCGCAGTTGCGCGGCGCGATCGCGCGCTACGTCGCATTCAGCCGCGCGGTCGCCTGCAGTTGGGACGACGTGCTCGTCACGCAAGGCGCGCAACAGGCGCTCGACCTGCTCGCGCGCGTCGTCGTGCGGCCGGGCGACGTCGTCGCGGTCGAGGATCCCGGCTATCCGCCGGCACGCGCCGCGTTCGCGTCGCTCGGCGCGACGGTGATCGGCGTGCCGGTCGACGCGCACGGCCTCGTCACGGAGCGGCTGCCGGACGACGCGCGGCTCGTCTACGTGACGCCGTCGCACCAGTTCCCGCTCGGCATGCCGATGACGCTCGATCGCCGCGTCGCGCTGCTCGAATGGGCGCAGCGCCGCCGCGCGGTGATCATCGAGGACGACTACGACGGCGAATTCCGTTTCGAAGGGCGGCCGGTCGAATCGCTGAAGAGCCTCGACCGCACGGGCCTCGTCGCGTACGTCGGCACGTTCTCGAAGACGATCTTTCCCGAGTTGCGGATCGGCTACGCGATTCCGCCGCGCGCGCTGCGCGGCGCGCTCGCCAAGGCCAAGCAGATCGTCGACTGGCACACGTGCACGCTGACGCAGGCAGCGCTCGCGCGCTTCATGCTCGAAGGCGATTTCGCGCGGCACCTGAAACGCGTGCAGAAGCACTACGACGCGCGTCGCAAGATGCTGATCGCCCACCTGCGCGGCGAACTCGCGCCGTGGTTCGACGCGATCGTGCCGACCGCCGGCATCCACCTGGCCGCGCACCTGAAGCAGGGGCTCGACGAAGCGGCGCTGGTCCGCGCGGCGCGGGCGCAGGACATCGGTCTATACGGAATCTCGGCGTTCCACGTGGGCGTGCCGGTGCGCCCGGGGCTGCTGTTCGGCTATGGCGGAATCGACGCGCTGCGCATCGACGCGGCGCTCGCGAAGCTGGCCGGTTTGCTGGAGGCCGGCCTCGCGGGCGGGTCGCCACTGGTTACCTGAATTTTCCCGGAATTGGTTATTCAAGCAGGCCAGTACGGCTCTTAAAGTGGGTCCTGTCGCGCCACCCCGGCGCTACCCAACCGAAAAGGACCTGCCATGCAACCGCGCCTGAACTTCTATGCCGCCAGCCCGAATGCCATCAAGGTGATGCGCAACGCCGAGGAATTCCTCGCGAAAAGCTCGATCGAGAAGCCGCTCGCCGAGCTCGTCCGCCTGCGCGCGTCGCAGATCAACGGCTGTGCGTTCTGCGTCGACATGCACACGACCGACGCGCGCAAGGGCGGCGAAACCGATCGCCGTCTCGCGACCGTCGTCACGTGGCGCGAAACGCCGTTCTTCACCGAGCGCGAACGCGCGGCGCTGGAATGGACCGAGGCGCTGACCCTCGTGGCCAGCAACCATGTGCCCGACGCCGTCTGGGAAGCCGTGAAGCCGCACTTCACCGACGAGGAGCTGTTCGACCTGTCGATGCTGATCGCGACGATCAACTCGTGGAACCGCTTCGCGATCGCGTTCCGCAAGATGCCCGAGTAAGGAGGCGACGATGATCCGTGCCCCGCTCCATCGTGTCGCGCTGTCCGCCGGGCTCGTGCTCGCCGCGGCGCTGCCGGCCGCCGCCCATGCGCACGACGCCGGCGACGCCGTGCACGCGATCATGCAGCAGGCCGTGCCCGAAGCGCCCGGCAAGCGCGTCGTCGTCGCGACGGTCGACTATGCGCCCGGTCAGGCGTCCGAAGCGCATCGGCATCTCGGCTCGGTGTTCGCCGTGGTGTCGAAAGGCGAAGTGCTGTCGCAGGTGAACGGCGGCCCGCTGCAACGCTATCGCGCCGGCGAAGGCTGGTACGAGCCGCCCGGCTCGCGACATCAGGTGTCGCGCAATGCGAGCGCGACCGAGCCCGCGCAACTCGTCGTGTTCGGGCTGACGGGCGAGCATCAGCCGTTGAAGTCGCCGATCGATCGGTGATCCTGCGGACCGGGCGAACGCTCGCGACGTAAACGAAAAAACCGGCTCGAAAGCCGGTTTTTTCATCCCGCATGCCGTGAGCGGCGCTCGCGCGCCGCGCGACATCAGAAGCGGTGGATCAGGCCGACGCCGACACCGATCTGGTTCTGCTTCGAACCTGCGCCCACGCCGTCACCGATCGACGTGGTCGCCGAGATGATTGCGTTGCCCTTGGCGTTCAGCGTGTTGCCGCTCGCGTGCTGGTAAGCCTCAACCGCGTACAGGCCCGTGCGCTTCGACAGGCTGTAGTACTGCGACAGCGTGACCTGGTGGTACTTGGCCGAGCTGGTGATGCCGTTCGACTGCGTGGCGGCCGTGTACGAGTAGCCTGCCGCGAAGTCCCACTGAGCCGCTGCCTTCCAGTGCAGCACGGCGCCAGCCGTGTTGAAGATGGCCTTGTTCCGGAAGAACGAACCCGTGCCCGGCGTGTACTGGACGTTCGAGTACGATGCCGAAATGTCCCATGCCGGCGTGAACTGATAGCCCGCCGTCACGGCGATCCGCTGCTGCGATTGCGCGGTCGCGTAGCCGTTGTTGATCGACGAAACGGCCGGCTGGTTGCCGTCGCCCGTTGCCGTCAGGCCGTTCTGGACCGTCGAATTCGCGCCCCACACGCCGCCGCCGAGCGTCGAGTTGTTGACCTTCTGGTAGCCGACCGCGATGCCTGCCGGGCCGTTCAGGTACTGGATCGCCGCGCTCCACGTCGAGCCGCGGTTCGTCGCGCCTGCAACGCCGCCGAACGAGTACGAACCGCCGACCGTGAAGCCGTAGAACTTCGGCGACATGTAGACGAGCGAGTTGTTCGCGCGGTAGCTGGTATCCAGCGAGTCGATATCGCCCGGGTGCGCGCCGTAGTAACCGGTCAGCCAGGTCGTCGGGCTGTACGGCGACAGCAGCGTGTAGTACGCGGTGTACTGGCGGCCGGCCGTCAGCGTACCGTACGTGGTGTTGGTCAGACCAACCCATGCCTGACGCGTGAAGATGCCGTTGGTCCACTGCGACGAGCCGTTAGCCGTGTTGACGCCGGCTTCCAACTGGAAAATCGCCTTCGTGCCGCCGCCGAGATCTTCGCTGCCCTTCAGGCCGAAGCGGCTGCCTGCCCACACGCCGGTGGACATCTGTACCTTCGAGTGACCACCCGAGGTCGCACCGACTGCCGACGAGTTGTTCTGCCACGCGAGACCGTTGTCGACGATACCGTACAGGGTCACGCTGCTCTGGGCGTGGGCGGCGGTAGCGGCTGCGAGACCGACTGCCGTCATGGCGAAAGCGACGCGCTTTTTCATTGATTCTCCGTCCTCAAAGAATGATTTCTTTTCTGGTGTGGTTTTATGACTGACACATGTGCGAGTACATGCCGACGCGATTCTGACGGATTACCAATTGTTTCCCAACATGTGCAGTCGGTCATCGTATGATCGACGCAACGCGCGGGTTCACCAAACGGTTACATGACAGCCCAAAACGCTTGTGCGGCGGGCGTTTCCGGCGTTTGCCGGTGAAAACCCTAGCTTTACATTTTTACGGGTGCAACGCGACCGTCCGATGTCGTCAGACGCCTTCGGCGATGAAACGTCTTACAAATGCGCGATCGAAGCTGACGCCGCGATTCACGCCGCCGCGCAGGATCGCCGACGTTCATGACACGCACGTTTCGAAACACGAAATCATGAAAACGTTTTAGTCGGCGTGCCGCAGACGCAACGGGAACGGCCCGACGAATGCGGGCCGGGAGGGGATGCCGGCGCCTGCCGCGCCGGCGATCTTCAATGCTGCGTCGCGGGGTGCGCGAGCCGCGCGCTCACGGCGTCGACGAGCGCGTTCAAGCGCGCGCGGATCGCCGTGTTCGAACCGACCCGCGCGAGCGACGCCGCCATGATCCGATAGATGCGCTTTCTCGGCACCTTGGCCGGCTTCGCCGGGTCGAGCCATGCAGCGTGGCCGGCCAGCAGTTCGAGCGTTTCGAGGCCGATCATGATCGGCCACAGGCAGGCGAGCCGCAGCCGCACGAAACGGCGAGGGATCGCGAGCGTATACAGGCATGCGTCGCGATACTGGTCGAGCGCGACGCGCAGCAGGTCGACCAGCACGCCGCGCGCGCGCGCCGAAGCCTCCGGCTGCATCAGGTCGGCCACGACGAGCCCGTGCGCGCGCAGCACGTCGTCGGGCAGGTAGCAGCGGCCGATGCGCAGATCCTTCGCGCAGTCGCGCAGGATGTTGGTCATCTGCAGCGCCTTGCCGAAACGGATGCCCTTCTCGCGCATGTCCGGCAGATCCCAGCCGCGCGCGGCGCGCGTGTGCGCGTCCGTCATGTCGGTCCAGAACTCGCCGACGCAGCCCGCGACGAGGTACGTGTAGCGGTCGAGCGCATCGCGCGTCGGCAGCGATGCGACCTGCCCCGACTGTTCGTCCGGAAACGTGCGCAGGTCGAATTCCATCCCCGCGGTGAGCGTCGCGACGACCTTGCGGATCGACGCGCGATCGGCCTCCGGCTGCGCGCGCAGCAGCGCGAGCATCGGCTCCATCGAGCCCAGCAGCAGGTGTTCGTGCGAATCGGTCTGCATCCGCGTCACGTCCTCGAGCGAACGCGACAGCGCCGCGCCGTCGCCGAGCCGCTCGACGTCGTCGCGCAGGTCGGTCAGCAGCGTCGCACGCCGGTCGGGCGCGACGAGCGCCGTGTCGGCGATCGTGTCGGCCGCGCGCGCAAGCAAATACGCGAGGCCGACCGGGTCGCGCATGCCGTCGGGCAGCACGCGCAGCGTCAGGTAGAAGGAGCGGGAAACGTTCTTCAGCAGCTCGCCGAGCAGATAGGCGGAATCGGTATGGGTCGTCATGGGTCGGGAAAAATCGGCCGGCGCGCGCCCCGGCCGCACGCGGGCGCCGGGCGCCCGCGCCGGCCCGCGAGTCGCCGCATCGTCGCGCGCGGCGGCGGCGGCCCCGGTGCGGCGATGCAAAATTCCCGCAAGTTTAGTGCATCCGGCGCACGGGCAGCCTGCGGCGGGCGGATGCCCGCGCGGGCAAGCCCGCGCTCGACCGCCCCGGCGCATGCGCCGCCCCCGAAAAACAAACGGAAAGGCGCAAGTAATACATATGTAATTATTCAGTGCGACGATCGCGCTCCGTTCGATCCCGTTCAGCCCGGCGCCCCGCCCGGCCACCGGCGCGAGCACCCTTTTCTGACTCCGTTTCGAAGGTTCATCGACATGCTCCTCAAGCGCCCGACCTCCCTGCGCTACGTCCCGTTCGCCTGTGCCGCCGCGTTCCTGCTCGCCGCGTGCGGCGGCGACGACGATCTGACGCGCGATCCCACGCAGCCGATTTCCGCGAAGGTCCAGGTGGTCGGCCATCGCGGCGCGAGCGCGCTGCGCCCCGAACACACGCTCGCGTCGTACCGCAAGGCGATCGAGGACGGCGCGGACATCATCGAGCCCGACCTCGTGGCGACGCGCGACGGCGTGCTGGTCGCGCGCCACGAGAACGAGATCTCGGGCACGACGAACGTGTCGGCGCTGCCGCAGTTCGCGAGCCGCAAGGCGACCAAGACGATCGACGGCGCGCAGTTGACCGGCTGGTTCACCGAGGATTTCACGCTCGCCGAGCTGAAGACGCTGCGGGCGCGCGAGCGCATTCCGCAGGTGCGCCCCGCCAATACCGCGTACAACGACCAGTTCGAGATTCCGACCTTCGACGAGATCGTCGCGCTCGCGAAACAGATGTCCGCACAGACCGGCCGCACGATCCACCTGTATCCGGAAACCAAGCATCCGACCTATTTCCAGTCGATCGGCCTGCCGCTCGAGGACCGCCTCGTCGACGCGCTGCTGAAGGATCCGTACACGTCGCGCACGGCGACCGTCTACATCCAGTCGTTCGAAGTCGCGAACCTGAAGACGATCCGCAACCGGATCAAGTCGAGCCAGCCGAACTGGAAGCTCGTGCAGTTGATGGACGAAGCCGGCCAGCGCCCGTACGACTTCGTGAAGGCGAACGACAAGCGCACCTACGGCGACCTGTCGACGCGCGACGGCATGCGCGAAATCGCGACCTATGCGAACGGCGTCGGGCCGTACAAGACGTCGATCATCGCGGTCGCCGCGGACGGCACGCTGCAGCAGCCGACGCCGTACGTGCGCTACGCGCACGAGGCCGGCCTCGTCGTGCATCCGTACACGTTCCGCCCCGAGAACAACTTCCTGCCCGCGTCGCTGAAGGACGGCGGCACGCCGGCCACGCGCAACACGGCCGGCTCGGTGCGCGAGATCCAGGCGTACCTGCGCGCGGGCATCGACGGCTTCTTCACCGACGATCCGGCCGTCGGCCGCACGGCCGTCGATACGTTCAAGCGCTGATACGGAGCGCCCTCCGCATCGCGACCGGACGCCGGGCACGACGTGCCGTGCCCGGTCGCCCCGCGTCGGTCAGATCACGTTGAAGTGGTGCGTGCCGTCCCGCTTCAACTGGTCGACCAGCCCGTATTCCCAGTCGAGATACGCCTGCATCGCCGCCGCCGCGTTGTCGGTGCCTTCGTACGGGCGCCGGTAGCGATCGACGCGCGGCGACGCGAGACGCGTGTCGCCGCTCTCCAGCGGCAGCCCGGCGTCGATCCACGCGGCCGTGCCGCCGGTCAGCACCCGGATCTCGGCCGACGCCGGCAGCAGCGCGCGGGCGTCGTGCGCCGCGAACCGCGCCAGCAGACTCGATCCGCACGTGAACACGTAGCGCTTCGCGGGCGGAATCGCCGCCAGCGCGTCGCGCAACTGCGCGCGCACGGCGAACCACGCGCCCGGGACATGACGCTTCACGTAGTTCGCGCTGGCCGTCACGTCGACGATCGCGAGTTCGCCCGGCGCGGCCTCCTTCAGCCAGCCCGCCAGCGTCGCGGGCGACACGTCGGTCGCGGGCGGCGGCGCCGGCACGTCGCGCGGCGGCTGGCCGCGCTCGACGAATGCCGCGGCGCCGGCCGGTTCGACGACGCGCACGTCCCAGCCCATCTGCGCGAGCCACGACGCGGTCATGTCCGCGCGCACGCCGTCGTCGTCGGCCAGCACGATCCGCGCGCCGCGCACGGCCGCGTGATGATCGGTCTCCTGCACGAGCTGGCCGCCCGGCGTGCTCAGGAAGCCCGGCAGGTGGCCGGCTTCGTATTCCTCCGGCGTGCGCACGTCGAAGCGGTACAGCGTGCGGCCCGGTTCGTCGAGTGCCGCGACGTCGGCCAGCGCGATGCGCGGCACGCCGGCGCGCTCGGCCACCGCGCGGGCGGCCCGACGCGCTTCGGCGCGCTGCGTCGCGTCGATTTCGTCCGGAAAACGGCGCGCCGCGCCGCGCTCGAGCGTCTGGCCGGCCAGCGTCCAGCCGATCGTGCCGTTGCGCAGCGCGGCGACCGGATTCGGTAGCCCCGCGTTGACGAGCGACTGCGTGCCGATGATGCTGCGCGTGCGGCCCGCGCAATTGACGATCACCTGGGTCTGCGGATCCGGCGCGAGCGCGCGCACGCGCAGCACGAGTTCCGCGCCCGGCACGCTCGTCGACGTCGGGATGTTCATCGTCTGGTATTCGTCGAAGCGGCGCGCGTCGACGATCACGACATCGGCCTTCGCGTCGATCAGCGCCTGCACCTCCTGCGCGGACAGCGACGGCGTATGGCGCTCGACCTCGACCCATTCGCCGAACGACTTGCTCGGCACGTTCACGTCGATGAACACTTCGCCGCCCGCGGCGATCCAGCCGGCGAGCCCGCCGTCGAGCAGCCGCACGTCGGTGTAGCCGAGCCGCGCCAGCGTCGCGGCCGCGCGCGGCGCGAGATCCTCGCCGCCGGCTTCGCCGAACACGACGATCGGCGTGTCGCGGCGCGGAATCCGCGTCCACGCGTCGAGTTCGAGCTTCGACAACGGAAAGTTGGCGGCCCACAGCGGATGGCCCTGTGCGTACGGATCTTCCTCGCGTACGTCGATCAGCGCGATCTCGTCGCGGGCCAGCAGGCGCGCGCGTACGTCCTGGTACGACGCGACGGGAAAACGGGAAGTGGAATCGGCGGAGTGCGTCACGATGTCTCTGGGTTGAATACGTTGAAGTCGATGAAGAAAGCGGAGCGGATCGATCTTGACCCCGCCGGCGCGCGTTCGCAACGGCCCGCGCGAGCGGGCTTCGCGTCAGGCATTCGAATAGCCGGACACGAAAGGCTTCACGGTACCGTCGTCCAGGTACACGGCGCGCTCGACCTTGCCGATGTTCGCGCCGTACACGTGGATGCTGATCGATACGCGGTCGGCGAACGCGTTGGTCACGCGATGCACGTCGCCGATGCGCGGCGACACGGCCTCGACCTCGCCGGGCTGCAGCCGCACGGCGTCGCCCGCGGGCACCGGCTTGCCCGCCGCGTCGAACCGGTACGGCTGCGAGAACTCGCCGCCGCGCAGCATCCCGATCAGCCCCCACACCGTGTGGTCGTGGATCGGCGTCGTCTGGCCGGGCCCCCACACGAAGCTGACGATCGAGAAGCGCTCGTCCGGATCGAGATGCAGCAGGTACTGCCGATAGCGTTCGGGATCGGGCTGCGCGAACGCGTCGGGCAACCAGTCGTCGTGTTCGACGAGCGCGGCGAGCAGCGCGCCGCCCTCGTCGAGAATGCGCGCCTCGTCCGCGCCGGACGCGAGCAACGCATCCAGACCCTCGACGAACGGACGCAGCGGCGTCTGCTGCAACGAAAGCGTACTCATCGGCCGTCTCCTCGAATATGATGCCGAATATGATGGATCGTCATGATGCACCGGAAAGACCATGCAGAACAAACATGAAAATTAGCGATATCGATGCTTTTGCAGCGGTCGTCCGCTGCCAGACCCTGAGCCAGGCCGCGGCCGAGCTCGGGATGACGCAGCCCGCGATCACGCCGCGCGTCCAGAATCTCGAGGAAGCGCTCGGCGTGACGCTGCTCGACCGCAACACGAAGCCGCCGCGCCCGACCGACATCGGCCGGCAGGTGTTCGAGCAATGTCGCGCGATCCTGCGCGAGGTCGACGCGCTGCGCGAACTGACGGCCGGCGAGCAACCGCCCGCCGGCGAATTCCGGATCGGGCTCACGCAAGGGCTCGGCGAGCTGATGCTGCCGGCGCTCATCGCGGAGCTCGCCGCACAATGGCCCGCGCTCGCGACGCACGTCACGACCGCATGGGGCGGCCAGCTCGTCGAGCGCATCGCGCGCCGCGAACTCGATGCGGCGCTGGTCTTCCTCGCGCGCGAAATGGTGCTGCCGGCGCAGGTCGACGGCGTTCGGTTGCTGGCCACGCGGCTCGTCGCGGTCGGCCGCAAGGGCGACTGGCCGCGCCGCAGCTATCGCCTCGCCGATTGCCACGCACGCGGCTGGGTGCTCAATCCGGACGGCTGCGGCTTTCGGGCGGGCTTGCGGCGTGCGCTCGACGCGCAGGGCCTGCCGATGCCGGTCACGCTCGATGCGTACGGCCGCGACCTGCAACTGCAAAGCGTCGCGAACGGCGTCGGCCTCGGATTGATGCCGCTGCCGCTCGTCGAACGCAGCCCGTTGCGCGACGCGCTCGACATCGTGCCGCTCGCCGATTTCAAGCCGCAGATCGACCTGTGGCTGCTGCGCCGGCACGATGCGGCCCGCTTCGATGCGCCGCTCGCGGCCGTCGCCGCGCATGCGCGCACGGCATTCGCGCTGCCCGAGCAATCGCACGACAAGGCCGCATAACGCGGCCCGCGCGGCCGCGCGGCGCCCGCGTCGCGTCGCGCCGTTGCCGCGCGCGGCAACCCGCTCCGGCTCACGCATCATGTCGACCGCGTTCGCCCCCGTTGCGTGACGTGGCGTCCGCGTCCGCGTTCGCTCCCCCGCGCGTCGCCGCATCGAGCACCGCCCGCCCCGCCGCCACCGCGATCGCGTCGTCCTGCGGCGTATGCACGCGGCTGCACAGCACGTCGCGATAGTGGCGTTCGAGCGGATTGCCGCGGCTCAGCCCGTGATTGCCCGACAGCTTCAGCGCCTGCTCGACCGTCCGGATCGCCTGCTCGGTCACGGTGCGCTTGACGAGGCCGCTGGTCGTCGCCGACGGCGCGTTGCCCGCATCGGTGCGCGCGATGTGATCGTCGAGCAGCACGCGATTCGTGTGCAGCCAGCCCTCGATTTCGCCGACCGCTTCCTGTACGCGCGGCAGCGTCGCGAGCGGTGCGCCGAGCCCGCTCGGGGCGCGCGTCGTCGCGAATTCGACCAGCCAGTCGCGCGACGCGCGCGCCACCGCGTCGTACAGGCTGCCGAGCAGCGCGACCATCCACGCCTGCTGATCGGCCTGCGCGTCGGCATCCGCATGCGTGGCAGCCGACACGGCCCATGCGTCCGGCGCGCGCACGTCGACCGCGTGATCGGCCGGCAGCGGCACGTCGTCGAATACGACTTCATGGCTTCCGGATGCGCGCAGGCCGAGGTGATTCCAGCTTTCGATCACGCGGATGCGCTCGCCGTCGGTATCGCGGTTACGCGGCACGAGAAACACGCCGACGCGCGGCGCCGGTTCGTCGGTGCGCGCCCATACGGCCAGCCAGCGCAGCGCCGGAATCCCGGTGCTGTAGAGCTTGTGGCCCGACAGCCGCCAGCCGTCGGCAACGCGGCGCGCAACGGTCGCCGGCAGCCCGCCGCGCGACGGCGAACCGAGCGCCGGCTCGACGCGCAACGCATTGATCAGCGCGCCGTGCGCGACCGCGCTGTCGAACACCGCGCGCCGCACCTGGGCCGGCCAGCGATTGTCGGCGCGGCCGAGCGCGCGATGCTGCAGATACGTCATCGTCAGCACCAGCGCGGTCGCCGGATCGGCCCGCGCGACGGCGGCGACGATCCGGCTCGCCCGCGCAAGCGTCGCCCCCGCGCCGCCATGCTCGCGCGGCACGACCTGCGCGATCAGCCCGGCACGATGCAGCCGCGCGAAATTCTCGTGCGGAAAGCGGCCTTCGACGTCGTTGCGGGCCGCATCGGCGGCAAGTTCGGGGGCGAGGCGCTCGAGCAGCGCGGCGAGGCGCGCGTCGCTCGTCTCGGCGGAGGCTTCGGCGGAGGCCTCGGCGGAGGCTTCGGCGGAGGCTTCGGCGGAGGCTTCGGCAGTGGCTTCGGCAGAGGCTTCGGCAGAGGCTTCGGCAGAGGCTTCGGCAGAGGCTTCGGCAGAGGCAGGCACGACATGCAGTGCAGGCTGCCGTGACGGCGAGGAAGCGGCAAGGCTGGCGGACATCGAAACGGATTCCCTGGGTAGTTCGAACACGGCGGCGTAAAACGACAGCGGCGGCAAAGCCTGCGCCAACGCGCGCCCGATCATTCGCGAGCCCACAGCGTATGCGTAACGCATGCGGCCCCAAACCATGCAAATCTGATATTCAAATCGGGATTGATTATTTCCATTCCGCATGATCTGGGCGTTAACCTGCGCTCCATTCCTGCCCGGCCGTGCGCCGGAAACGTCCCTGCACCGGAGACCCAGATGAGCGTCGAATTCATCGGCATGATCCAGAGCCAGAAGCAGTCGGAAATCCACCCGGCGTCCGGCCCCGCGGTCGATCCCGACTACGTGCGCGACTTTGCCCGCGCCCACGAAACGGCCGGCTTCGACCGGATTCTCGTGCCGCATCACTCGACCGGCCCGTCGGCGACGCTGACGATCGCGTTTGCGGCGGCCGCGACCGAGCGCATTCATTTCATGCTCGCGCATCGCCCGGGCTTCACCGCGCCGACGCTCGCCGCGCGGCAGATCGCGACGCTCGATCAGTTCAGCCGCGGCCGGCTCGCCGTGCACTTCATCTCCGGCGGCTCGGACAGCGAACAGCAGCGCGACGGCGATTTCCTCGATCACGACGCGCGCTATGCACGCACCGACGAATACCTCGGCATCCTGCGGCGGATCTGGACGGAAACGCAGCCGTTCGATCACGACGGCGCGCATTACCGCTTCAAGCAGGGCTTTTCGGAAGTGAAGCCGTTCCAGCAGCCGCACGTGCCGATCTATTTCGGCGGCGCGTCGGAAGCCGCGCTCGCGGTGGCCGGCAAGCACGCGGACGTCTACGCGCTGTGGGGCGAATCGCTCGACCAGGTGCGCGACCTGACGACGCGCGTGCGTGCCGAAGCCGCGAAGCACGGCCGCCAGGTGCGCTTCTCCGTGTCGTTCCGGCCGATCCTCGCGGCGACCGAGGACGAAGCGTGGGCGCGTGCGCACCGCATCCTCGACGAAACGCGCCGGCTGCGCGAAGCGGCCGGCCTGGGCGCCGGCGGCCCGCAGCAGAGCGAAGGCGCGCGCCGCCTGCTCGCCGCGGCCGAACGCGGCTCGCGGGTGGACAAGCGGCTGTGGACCGAGATCGCGAAGCTCACCGGCGCGCGCTCGAATTCGACGGCGCTCGTCGGCACGCCCGAACAGGTCGCCGACGCGCTGCTCGACTACTACGACCTCGGCGTGACGACCTTCCTGATCCGCGGCTTCGATCCGCTGGACGACGCGATCGACTACGGCCGCGAACTGATTCCGCGCGTGCGCGGCGCCGTCGCCGCCCGCGACGCGGCGCGCCGTGCCGCCTGAGGAGCGATACCTGATCATGTCCGCCGTCCTTTCCTCGTCCGGGCGCACCGCATCGGGCCTCGTGCTCGCCGACACCCCGCGCCAGCACTTCTGGTTCGATCCGCCCGCGCCGCGCGTCGACGTGGCCGCCGAACGCCGCCACCGCCAGGAGCGGCTCGCGGCCGCGTTCCGCCTGTTCGCGCGCTTCGGCTTCGCGTCGGGCCTCGCCGGCCACATCACCGCGCGCGATCCGGAGCTGCCCGATCATTTCTGGGTGAACCCGCTCGGCGTGCATTTCTCGCAGATCAAGGTCTCCGACCTGCTGCTCGTCAACGCGCGCGGCGAAACCGCGATCGGCAAGCGGCCGCTGAACAAGGCCGCGTTCGCGATCCATGCGGCGATCCACGAAGCCCATCCGCACGTCGTCGCCGCCGCGCACACGCATTCGACGTACGGCAAGGCGTGGTCGACGCTCGGCCGCCCGCTCGATCCGCTCACGCAGGACGCCTGCGTGTTCTACGAAGACCACGCGCTGTTCGACGACTTCACGGGGATGGTCGTCGACACCGGCGAAGGCGCACGGATCGCCGATGCGCTCGCGAAGCCGGACGGCACCACGCACAAGGGCGTGATCCTGAAGAACCACGGCATCCTGACGGCCGGCCCGACGGTCGAGGCCGCCGCGTGGTGGTACATCGCGCTCGACAACGCCGCGCACACGCAGTTGCTGGCCGAAGCGGCCGGCACGCCGCAGCCGATCGATCACGAAACCGCGCGCCACACGCACGGCCAGATCGGCGGCCCCGACGGCGCGCTGCATGCGTTCGACAGCCTGTTCGCACGCGTCGTCGCCGACGAACCCGACCTGCTCGACTGAGCCGCTCTCGCGCCACACCGGAGACCAGACCATGACCGAAACCACCGCACCCATCCCCGCCGACGCGCACGACGACCGACGCCGCCGGCTGCTGCGCGCGGCCGGCGCCGCCGCGCTCGCCGTGCCGGCGATCACGCTCGGCCGCAAGGCCTGGTCCGCGCCGCCGCTGAAGAAACTCACGTTCGCGTGGAACCAGAACGCGTTCTGCCTGACGCCGATCGTCGTCGCGCAGGAGCGCGGCTTCTTCGAGAAAAACGGGCTGAAAGTCGAGCTGATCAACTACAGCGGCTCGACCGACCAGTTGCTCGAATCGATCGCGACCGGCAAGGCCGATGCGGCGGTCGGGATGATCCACCGCTGGCTGAAGCCGCTCGAAGCCGGCTTCGACGTGAAGATCATCGGCAGCTCGCACGGCGGCTGCGTGCGGCTGCTCGGCGCGAAGGCGGCCGGCGTCACGACGTTGCAGGCGCTCAAGGGCAAGACGGTCGGCGTCAGCGATCTGGCCGCGCCCGGCAAGCACTTCTTCTCGATCCTGCTCGCGAAGAACGGCATCGATCCCGAGCGCGACGTCACGTGGCGGCAGTATCCGGCCGACCTGCTCGGCGTCGCGGTCGACAAGGGCGAAATCCATGCGATCGCCGACGGCGACCCGAATCTCTACCTGCTCGAAAAACGCAGCAACGGCGCGTATACCGAACTCGCGACCAACCTGTCCGGCGAATACGCGCGCAAGGTGTGCTGCGTGATCGGCGCGCGCGGCGACCTCGTGCGCAACGACCGGCCGTCGGCCGCCGCGCTCGCGCGCTCGATCGTGCAGGCCACCGAGTACACGCACGACAACCCGAACGAAGCCGCGAAGGTGTTCGCGAAGTATTCGCCGAAGATCAGCCCCGAGGATCTGCGCAAGCTGTACGCGACGCTCACCTACACGCATCACCCGACCAACGTCGACCTGCAGCAGGAAATCGCGTTCTATGCGGACGATTTCCGCCGCATCAGCGTGCTGAAGAAGAGCACGGACCCGCAGCGCTTCGCGCAGCAGGTCTATGCCAACGTACTGGGGTAACGCGATGTCGACGATCGAACACGCTTCCGCCGCACGCATCGCCTCGGCACCGACCGGCGGCGCCGCCAATGCCGACGCCGACGCTACCGCGCGCGCGGCCTGCACGCCCTGCGACGCCGCGCTGGCCGCCGACGCCCGGCGGGAGCGCACCTGGCCGACCGGGATCGCCGCCGCGCTCGCGTGGGCCGCGCTCGGCGCGCTCACGCAACTGTGGCCGAACCGGATCGTCGGCTTCAGCGACTGGGCGTACACCGACACGTTCGGTACCGCCGCGTGGACGATCGCCGCGCTGCTGCTCGCCGCCGCGACGCTCGGCCATCTCGTGGCCGCGACCCGCATGCGGCTCGCGCGGGTGCGAGCGGCCGGCCCGTGGCTCGTCGCGCTGCCGCTCGTGCTCGCCGCGTGGGAAATCGTCACCGCGAAAACCGGCTGGCTGCCGACGCCGTTCTTCGCGCCGCCGCAGGCGCTGATCGAGGTTTACGTCGACGACTGGCCGCGCCTCGCCGGCAGCGCCGGCAACACGCTGAAGCTGCTCGCGCTCGGCTTCGCGTACGGCGTCACGGCGGGTTTCGCGGTGGGCGTGTCGATCGGCTGGTCGCGGCGGATCGGCTACTGGGTGCATCCGGTGCTGCGCGTGCTCGGCCCCGTGCCGGCCACCGCGCTGCTGCCGCTCACGTTCTACTTCTTCCCGTCGAGCTATTCGGCCGCCGCGTTCCTGATCGCGCTGTCGACCGGCTTCCCGGTCGCCGTGCTGACGTGGTCGGGCGTCGCGAGCGTCAACCGGCAGTACTACGACGTCGCGCGCACGCTCGGCGCGAACGCGCGCTTCCTCGTGCTGCGCGTCGCGATTCCGGCCGCGCTGCCGCACGTGTTCGTCGGCATTTTCATGGGGCTGAGCGCGTCGTTCACGGTGCTGGTCGTCGCCGAGATGATGGGCGTCAAGTCCGGGCTCGGCTGGTACCTGAGCTGGGCGCAGGGCTGGGCGTCGTACGTGAACATGTACGCGGCGCTGCTCGTGATGGCGCTGCTGTTTTCCGGGTTGATCGCGCTGCTGTTCGCGGTGCGCGACCGTGTGCTCGCGTGGCAGAAAGGAACCGTCAAATGGTAAGCGCCGCCGTACTCGAATCGTCCGCGGCCGCCGCGCCTGCCGTCGCTCCGCCGCGCGGCGCGCGCATCGACATCCGCCGCGTGAGCCATGCGTTCGACGGCCCCGGCGGCGCGCTGCCGGTGCTCGACGACGTGTCGCTGTCGGTCGCGGCCGGCGAATTCGTCGCGCTGCTCGGCCCGAGCGGCTGCGGGAAATCGACGCTGCTGCGCCTCGTCGCCGGGCTCGACGCCGCGCGGCAAGGCACAATCGCGCAGGACGGCGTGCCGATCGCGCGCCCCGATCCGTCGCGCATCGTCGTGTTCCAGGACCCGACGCTGTACCCGTGGCGGCGCGTGCGCGCGAACGTCGCGCTCGGCCTCGAAGCGCGCGGCGTGGCGCGCACCGCGCAGCATCGCGTCGACGATGCGCTCGCGCGCGTCGGGCTGCAGGACTTCGCGAACGTGTTTCCGCATCAGTTGTCGGGCGGGATGGCGCAGCGCGTCGCGCTCGCGCGCGCGCTCGTCAACGATCCGCGCCTGCTGATTCTCGACGAACCGCTCGGCAAGCTCGATTCGCTGACGCGGCTCACGATGCAGGCCGAGCTGACCGCCCTGTGGCAACGCGACGGTTTCTCCGCGCTGCTCGTCACGCACGATGTGGAAGAAGCGCTGTTCCTCGCGCAGCGCGTGATCGTGTTCGGGCCGCGCCCGGCACGGATCGTCGCCGAACTGCGTGTCGACCTGCCCTATCCGCGCCATCGCGGTGACCCGCGCCTCGCCGCATTGCGCCACGACGCGCTGCGGCATCTCGGGCTCGATGCGAGCTGGTAGATGCCGGGCGCCGTTCGACGTTTGGCTGCGGCTCGCCGCGGACGCGCGCGATGAACGCGCCGCCGTTCGCCGACTGGGCCATCGCGTTCCTGCAATTGCTGTATCGCGCGCAAATCGCGTTGGCGCGCATGCTGCACGCGATCGGCCTGACCGGCGACGTCGATGGCCAGGCGGCGTGGCCGTGGGCACACCGCATCGCGCTCGAAACGCTGCGCATCGACGCGGGGCTCACGCGGCAGCTCGCGGTCGCCGGCGGCGTGACGGCGTTGGCCGTCGTGCTCGCCTGCCTCGCGCTGGCTGCGCGCAAGCGGCGTGTCGCGACGGCCGTCGCCGCGCTGGCCGTCGCATGGTTCGCGCCGTGGCCGCCCGCTTCGCTGTGGCTCGCGCCTGCCGTGCCGACGAGTTTCCAGCGCGATCCCGCGCCGTTTTCGGTCGCGAACGTGATGCGCGGCGCCCACCTGTATACGCAACATTGCGCGGCCTGCCACGGCGCGGACGGGCGTGGCGAAGGGCCGCTCGCGGCCACGCTCGCGCACTGGCCGCCGACCTTCGCCGGCACGCTGCTCGCGCGTCGGCTCGACGGCGAACTGTTCTGGCGCGTACGCCACGGCACGCAGGACGCGCACGGCACGTCGACGATGCCCGGCTTCGCGGCCACGCTCGGCACGCAAGACACGTGGGCCGTGCTCGACTACCTGAAAGCGCTGGCAGCCGGTAGCGGCGCGCAGGCGGAAGGTGCGTGGCCGGTGCCCGTCCCGCTACCGGCACTCGACGTGCGGTGCGGCGACGCGGCGCCGCAGCCACTCGAGCGCTGGCGCGACGGCCAGCGCGTGCGTGTCGTCGCGCTCGCGCCGGGTGCGACGCCACCGCCGGAAGACCCGCGCTGGCAGACCTTGCTCGTCGCCGAACCCGGCGCGTCCGTGCCGTCGTCGGCCGACTCGCGTGCGAACTGCGTCGCGACGACGACCGATGCGTGGCGCGCGTTCGCGACGATTGCCGGCGTCCCGCCCGATGCGCTCGGCGGCACACAGCTGCTTGCCGATCGACGCGGCTGGCTGCGCGCGCGTGCATTGCCCGGCAGCGCCGGCTGGTCGGATGCCGACCTGCTGTGCCGCTCGGATGCGGCGGCCCGACCGGCCGCGCGCGCCACGGGCGGCGACGCACTGACCGCGCTGCTGCTGCGCGTCGACGCGGAACCCGTGCGCGACGTACAGGCCGGGCTTGCGCATTGAACTCACGAATCCTTCCTTCGACACACATTCACGATGAATCCGACTCGACGCCACTTCCTCGCCCAGGCGAGCGCCCTTGCCACGATCGCCGCCGCGCCGGCCACCCTGCGCGCGCAATCGGTCGCCCGCCCGCTGCTGCGCGCCGGCGACCAGAAAGGCGGACTGCGCGCGCTGCTCGAAGCGGCCGGCGAATTGAACGGCCTCGCGTACGACATCGCATGGACCGAATTCCCCGCGGCTGCGCCGCTCGCCGAAGCGCTGAACGCGGCCGCCGTCGATTGCGGGCCGATCGGCGACGCGCCGGTGATCTTCGCGCTCGCATCGGGCGCCCGCATCAAGGTGATCGGCGCGAACCGCTCCGATCCGTACGGCACGGCCGTGCTCGTGCGCCCCGACGCCGCGCTCAAGGGCGCGGCCGACCTGAAGGGCAAGCGCATCGGCACCACGCGCGGCTCGATCGGCCATTTCGTCACGCTGAAGGCGCTCGATGCGGCCGGCCTGCCGCCGGACGCCGTGTCGTTCCGCTTCCTGCCTCCGGCCGACACGATGCTTGCGCTCGCAACCGGTTCGATCGACGCGTGGGCGACCTGGGAGCCCTATACCGCGCTCGCCGAAACGAGCGGCCGCGCGCGCGTACTGGTCAACGGCCGCGGGCTGTGGTCGGGCCTCAGCTACGTCGCGGCGACCGACGCGGCGATCGCGTCGAAACGCGACGTGCTGCACGATTTCCTGCGGCGCGTCGTGCGCGCGCAGGCTTGGTCGTACCGGCACGCCGATGCGTATTCGGCGGCGCTCGCGCGCATCATCGGCATCCCGCCGGCCGCCGCGAAGCTGCAGTTCGAGCGCCGCGGCACGCGCTGGCTGCCGATCGACGCCGCGGTGATCGCCGAACAGCAGCGCACGGCCGACTTCTACCTGAAGGCCGGGCTGCTGCGCCAGCCGCTCGACGTGCGCACGACCTTCGATATAGGCTTCCCGCTCGCCTGACGGGCGCGTGGCGGCGCGCAGCCGTCAAACGGCTTCGGCACGATCTGGCACAATCGCGATTCGATCACACCGCCTTCAGCCAGCGTCATGCCAGCCATCACCGCACTCTTCGTCTACCCGATCAAATCCTGCGCCGGCGTCGCGCTGACGCGCGCGCAACTGTTCGAAACGGGCCTCGCGTACGATCGCCACTGGCTGATCACCGATCCGCGCGGGCACATGCTCACGCAGCGCACGCACCCGCGCCTCGCGCTGATCCGCCCGACGTTCGACGACAATGCGCTCGTGCTGAACGCGCCGGGCATGCCGGCACTGCGCACGCCGCTCGACGGCGACGCGACGCCCGCCACGCCGAAGATGGCTGCGACCGTGTGGCGCGACACCGTCGACGCGATCGATACGGGCGCCGAAACGGCCGCATGGCTCACCGAATTCCTCGGCGTGCCGACGAAGCTCGCGCGCTTCGCCGCCGACGCCCGACGCGATTGCGACCGCAAGTGGACCGGCGAGATCGATACGCACACGCAGTTCGCGGACGCTTACCCGCTGCTCGTGATCGGCCAGTCGTCGCTCGACGACCTGAACGCGCGGCTTGCCGCCAAAGGCGCGCCGGCGATCCCGATGAATCGCTTCCGGCCGAACATCGTCGTGTCGGACCTCGATGCGTACGAAGAGGATTTCGTCGAGCACCTCGACACCGGCGGCGACACGCCCGTGCGGCTGCGGCTCGTGAAGCTGTGCACGCGCTGCCCGATGCCGACGATCGACCAGGCCACCGGCGCGCCCGATCCGGCCTGGCCGCACGAGCCGACCGACACGATGCAGACCTATCGCGCGAACCCGAACTACGGCGGTGCGCTGACGTTCGGCATCAACGGGATCGTCGTCGAGGGCGCGGGCGCGTGGCTCGAAATCGGCCAGCCGGTCGAAGCGGAGATCGGCTTCGGCGACTGAGCCGGATAGCCCGGGCCTGTTCCGGCCAATAACGGGCTTGCGCCGGCCCGTTCCCTGCGCGTGCCGTCTCGTCGCGCGCCGTCACGCGGCGCGCGGCATCGCATCGCTCAGCGCCGCCGGCAGCCGGATCGTCACGACGAGCCCGCCGCCGCCCGCATCGGCGAGCGTCACGCTGCCCTGATGCACGCGCGCGATCTCCCGCACGATCGACAGCCCGAGCCCCGTCCCTTCGACCGTCTGCGTCTTGCTGCCGCGATGGAAACGCTCGAACACCGCGTCGCGTTCGTCGGCCGGAATACCCGGCCCGTTGTCGATCACGTCGAGCCGCGCGTCGTCGCCGTCGCGCGAGACACGCACCGTGATCACCGCATGGTCGCCCGCATAACGGATGGCGTTGTCGATCAGGTTGCCGATCATCTCGCCGAGCAGGTCGGCCTGCCCGTGCACGTCGACATCGGCCTCGTGCTCGAAGCCGAGATCGATGTCGCGCGCGCGTGCGACGGGCGACCAGTCGAGCGTCACGCTGCGTGCGAGCCGGTGCAGCGGGACCGGCTTGTGCGCGACCGCATGGCCGCTGTCCGAATCGAGCCGCGACAGCGACAGCAATTGCTGGACGATCTTCGCGGCCTGCCGCACCGCGGCGTTCACGCGGCGCAGGTGCACGTTCGCGCGCGGCTGTTCGTCGGGCCGCAACGCGAGCTCGACACCCGCCTGCACCGCCGCGAGCGGCGTCTTCAGTTGATGGGCCGCATCGGCGAAGAAGCGGCGCCGCGCCACCTGCATCCGCTGCGTGCGGCCGATGTACTGGTTGATCGAGTCGACGAGCGGCGCGAGTTCGCTGGGTATCGCGCCCGTGTCGAGCGGCGTCGTGTCGTCCTCGCTGCGCGCGGCAACCGTCGCCGACAGCCGGTTCAGCGGCCGCAGCCCGCGCCCGACGCCGAGCCACACGATCCCGAGCGCCAGCACGACGAGCAGCCCTTCCTGCAGCAGCGACCCGATCAGGATCTCGCGCGCGAGCGCCTGACGCGCCTCGATCGTCTCGCCGACCATCACCCACACGATGCGCGACTGCGCGGTCGGCACGTCGTGCACCGGGATGCGCAGCGCGGCCATCCGCAACTGTTCGCCGCGGTACACGACGTCGTAGTAGCGCGTGACGAACGGCGCGCCGTCGCCCGCATCGCGCCCCTGCGGCAGCGGCAGGTCCGGATAGCCGGTGACCGTGCGGCCGTTGTCCTCGCGGATCAGGTAGTAGATCTTGCCGCCGTCGCTCGATTCGAGCATCTCGAGCGCGAGATACGGCAGGTCGACCTCGATCTCGCCGTCGTTGAGCCGCACGCCTTCGCGGATCGACTTCAGCGACGACGACAGCGTCCGGTCGAACGCGACGTGCGCGGCGCTCATCGCGCGCTGATACGTGAGCCACGAGTCGAGCGCGAGCAGGCCGAGCAGCGGCAGCAGCAGCCACAGCGCGACCTGCGCGCGCAGGTTCGGGCGGGTCATCGTGCCGCCCGCCGGGCCGCGCCAACGGGCGTGGCGGAGAATTCGCGGAGCATCGCCGCGCGCCCGCACAGCCGGCCGACTGTGCAAGGCCGGCCGCGAACGGGATGCTCCCCCTTGGCGCGCAGCGGACGTGTGATGCAACGCACGGGAGCATGGGCACGGTTCATTCGGCCCTCTCCGCCTTCGCTTCGAGCAGATAGCCGAGCCCGCGCAGCGTGACGATCGCCACGCCGCTGTTCTCCAGCTTTTTCCTCAGCCGGTACACGTAGATTTCGATGGCATCGGCGTTGACCGATTCGTCGAGCCCGAAGATCTTCTCCGACAGCGTGTCCTTGTTGATCGCGCGGCCGTTGCGCAGGATCAGCACCTCGAGCACCGAGCGCTCGCGCGGCGTAAGCGACAGCGGCTCGCCCGCGAGATGAAAGCTGCGGTCGATACTGTCGTATGAAAGCGGCCCGCATTCGACGCGCGAATGCTCGTGACCGAGGCTGCGCCGGATCAGCGCGCGGGCGCGCGCTTCCAGCTCGGTCAGCTCGAACGGCTTCGCGAGATAGTCGTCGGCCCCGAGATCGAGCCCCCTCACGCGATCCTCGACCGACCCGTGCGCGGTGAGGATCAGCACCGGCACCGGATTGCGGCGCGCGCGCAGCCGCCGCAGCACCTCCAGCCCGTCGAGCTTCGGCAGCCCGAGATCGAGGATCACCAGCGCGTAATCCTGCGTGCGCAGCACGTGGTCCGCCGCCTCGCCGTCGGCCATGTGATCGACCGCGAAGCGCGCGGCGCTCAGCGCGTCGTTCAGCGACTGGGCCAGGTTCGGGTTGTCTTCGACGAGCAGCACACGCATGGGGATTCCGGTAAGGTCAGCGACAGCCCGCTACATTACATGATCCTTTCCGTCTCCACGCCTCGCGCAAACACGGGTTGCGCGGGCGCCGCGAACCCGCCGCGCACGGTGGCGGCGGGCCCCGGTCGGCCTCAGCGCTCGGCGGCGGGCCGGCTGCGCGCCACGCCGCACGCATCGCCGGCCACGCCTCGCTCGCGCAAACCGGCCACCACCGCGACGAACGCGACGCTCGCGCCGCCCGTGACGACGATCATCGGATGCGCGGTGCCGTCCGACAGCCACGCCAGCACGCCGCCGCACGCGGCCGTGATCGCCATCTGGATAAAGAAGAACAGCCCCGACGCCGTGCCGGCGATCTTCGTGTACGGCTGCATCACCGCGAACTGGCAGGCCGGAATCGCGATCCCGACCGCGATCATCACGACGAACATCGGCGCGACGAGGGCCGTCACCGAAGTCGGGGCGATCGCGCCGCCGATCCACAGCCCGGCCGTGCCGACCAGATTGACGGCCGCCGCCGCCGCGACGACCGAATCGGCTGTCCAGCGCGCGCCGGTCCGCGCGAACGCGCTCGACCCGATCAGGTAGCCGAGCACGGTCACGCCGAAGATCGCCGCATAGACCGGCCCGGACACGCCGATTTGCCGCTGGAACAGCGTCGACGATTCCGCGATGAACGGATAGTACGTGCAGTAAGCAAAGCCGATGGCGAGCGAATAGCGCAGGAACCGCCGCTCGCGCAGCAGGCCGGCGTAGGTCCGCAGCAGCCCCGCACCCGCTGGCGGCCGCGCCTCGCGCGCGCGGGTCTCGGGCAGATAGCGAAGCACCATCGCGGTCGCGACCAGCCCGCCCGCCGCCAGCCCGCCGAACACGCCGCGCCAGCCGAGCCATTCGGCAATCGCGCTGCCGGCCAGCGGCGCGACCACCGGCGACAGCGCCATGCCGGCCGAAAGATGGCCGAGCATCGTGGCCTGCGTCGCGGCCGGAAAGCGCTCGCGCACGATCACGCGGCCGATCACCGTGCCGCTGCAACCGCCCAGCGCCTGGAACACGCGCGCGACGATCAGCGCCGGGATGCTGGTCGCCCATGCGCAGGCGACGCTCGCGACGACGTACACGCACAGGCCGCCGAGCAGCACCGGGCGGCGGCCGTAGCGATCGGACAGCGGCCCCGACACCAGCATCGACGACGCATAGCCGGCCATGTAGAGAGTCAGCGTGAGCTGCAACTGCGCGTCGGTGCCGTGCAGCGCGTCCGCCATCGCGGGCAGCGACGGCAGGTACGCATCGATCGTGACGCGCGGCAGGCACACGACGAGCATCAACAGGAACAGCCAGCCCCATCGGGGTAATGAACGCGTCTGCATGCGGTAAGTCCGTTTCGGTCGGATGGGTAGGGTCGACAGCAATCTAAGGCGAAAGTGATATAAGCTGAAGGGCCATTAAATCAACCATCGACTGGACCACTATGCCGCGAGGCAAAGCCGCGATTCCGCTGGATCTGCCACGCCCGACCGGGCTGTCGGGCGGCAGCCCGCAGTCGAAGCAGGCATGCATCGCCGACACGATTCGCGACGCGATCCTGAAGCGCCTGCTGCCCGGCGACGGCCCGCTGCCATCGAGCCGGACGCTGGCCGCGCGCTGGGATGTCGCGCGCGGCACCGTCGAAGCGGCGTACGACATCCTGTGCGCCGAGGGCTACATCGCCCGCACGCGGGGATCCGGAACGCGCGTGTGCGCGGTCGTGCCGGACAGCTATCTGCGCGCGGCCGCGCGCTCGCGCGACGACCGCCCGCGCCGTGCCGCCACGCCCGCCACGCCGGCCGCCCCGGCCGAGCCCGAGCAAGGCGTGCGTCCCGGCGTCCCGTTCGTCGCGCGGCTTGCCGATCCCGGCCTGCTGCCGATGCAGCAATGGAAGAAGGCGCTCGGCGCCAGCCTGCTTGCCGCGACCGCGGACGATCTCGGCGCGACGCCGGCACAGGGCGTCGAAAGCCTGCGCGTCGAAATCGCCGCGTACCTGCGGGAATACCGCGGCATCCCGTGCGAGGCCGGCGACATCGTCATCACGACCGGCATCCGCCATTCGATCGACCTCGTCGCACGCACGCTGCTCGCGCCCGGCACGACGGTGCTGATGGAGGATCCCGGCTATGCGTCGGCGTGGCAGATCTTCACGATCGCGGGCGCGACCGTGATCGACGTGCCGGTCGATCGGGAAGGCATCGACACCGCATCGCTGGATCGCCATCCCGATGCGCGCGCCGCGTACGTGACACCGGCCCATCAGGCGCCGCTCGGCGTCACGATGTCGGTATCGCGCCGGCTCGAACTGCTCGACTGGGCGCAGCGCAACCGCACATGGATCGTCGAGGACGACTACGACGGCGAATTCAGCTACCAGACCGCCCCGCTCCCCGCGCTGAAAGCGCTCGATGCGTGCGATCGCGTGATCTACTGCGGGTCGTTCAACAAGACGCTGTTTTCCGGGTTGCGCATCGGCTTCATGGTCGTGCCGGCGGAACTGCGGCCGGCGCTGTCCGCCGTCTGGCATGCGACCGCCCGCTCGGTCGGCGCGGCGCCGCAACTCGCGCTGGCCCGCTTCATCGCCCACGGCGATTTCGCGAAGCACCTGCGCGCCGCCCGCCACGCGTACCGCCAGCGACGCGACATCGTGCTCGACCAGCTGGCGAAGCATGCCGGCGGCCGGTACACGGTGTCCGGCGAGCACGCCGGCTTTCATTTCGTGCTGTGGCTGCCGCCCGGCATGGACGAAGCAGCCTGCGTCGCGCAAGCCCGCGCGGCCGGCATCGCGTTGCAGCCGATTCGCGGCTTCTGTCGAAGCGCCCGGTGCGAAGCGGGCGTCGTCGTCGGATATGCCGCGCTGACGGCCGCGCACGCACGGCATGGCGGCCGCCTCCTCGGACAACTGCTGGCCGCGCCCGCATAGCCCGCGTGCCCTTTCAAGCGTTGCCGCGCGCCGCGAACCCGCGGCCGCCGCCGCTCGACCTCGGGAAATCCATGACATGAACGGCGCGATTGCGAACGGAAATGAAAGCGGGCTGAAAGTGCCCCGCAATTACCATCCGCTGCACTCGAACAACACATAAGCGTAACTGGAGGAAGACATGCCGTTTGCACCGAAGCACCTCGCCGCCGCGCTCGCGGTCGTTCTGGGCACCGCCGCCGGCAGCGCCGTCGCGCAGGTTCCGGCCGGCTACCCGGGGAACTACCAGGGCGTGATCGACGCCGCGAAGAAGGAAGGCAAGCTGATCGTCTACTCGACGACCGACACGGGCCTCGTGCGCCCGCTGATCAAGGACTTCGAAAGCCTGTACGGCGTGAAGGTCGAGTACAACGACATGAACAGCACCGAGCTGTACAACCGCTACATCAGCGAGAACGCGGCGAGCAGCACCAGTGCCGACGTGTTGTGGAGCTCGGCGATGGACCTGCAGGTCAAGCTCGTCAACGACGGCCTGATGGCGTCCTACGATTCGCCGGAAAGCCCGAACGTGCCGCAATGGGCGCAGTACCAGAAGCAGGCGTACGGCACGACGTTCGAGCCGCTCGCGATCGTCTACAACAAGCGCCTGATTCCCGAGAACGAGGTGCCGAAGACGCGCGCCGAGCTGATCAAGCTGCTCGCGTCGCAACCGGACAAGTTCAAGGGCAAGCTCACGACGTACGACGTCGAGAAATCCGGCGTCGGCTTCAACGCACTGACGCAGGACGCGCACCTGAACGAGAAGGTCACGTGGGAACTCGTGAAGGCGATCGGCGCGACCGGCCCGAAGCTGCAGTCGAGCACCGGCGCGATGATGGAGCGCATTTCGTCGGGCGAGAACCTGATCGGCTACAACATCATCGGTTCGTATGCGTACGCGAAGGCGAAGAAGGACAAGTCGATCGGCTACGTGTTTCCAAAGGACTACACGCAGATCGTGAGCCGGCTCGCGACGATCTCGAAGAAGGCGAAAAACCCGAACGCCGCCAGGCTGTGGGTGGACTACCTGCTGTCGAAGCGCGGCCAGACCATGATCGCCAACCAGGCGAACCTGTACGCGATCCGCACGGACGTGACCGGCGAAACGTCGGCCGCGAGCCTCACGAAGGAGCTCGGCGATTCGCTGAAGCCGATCCAGATCGGCACCGGCCTGCTCGTCTATCTCGATCAGTCGAAGCGCCTCGCATTCCTGAAGCAATGGCAGCAGGCGATCAAGAGCTGATCGGCTGATCGGCTTCGGCCGACCCAGGCCGCCCGCCGCGCGTCGCGCGGGCGGCCCCTTCCCCTTACCGACTTCCTAGAGGCGGCCATCCGGATGGCCGCAGGGGCGAACTCATGCTTTCAACCAGCACACGCGGCACGGCACCGGCCGTTCCGCCCGCCACCGGCCCGCGCGACGCGATTCCCGCGCTGCCGGTCAGCAGCCTGCAGCCGCTCGCCGGCATGCTGCGCTGGATCGTCGTCGCGGTACTGACCGTCGCGGTCGCGCTGCCGCTCGGCTTCATCCTGTTCCAGAGCCTGCTGTCCGCGCCGTTCTTCGACGCGAACAAAACGCTCGGCATCGAGGGCTTCCGTTTCGTCTTCAGCGATCCCGACTTCTGGTCGGCCGTGAAGAACTCGTTCGTCATCGCCGGCGGGATGCTGTTCATCTCGATCCCGCTCGGCGGCGTCCTCGCGTTCCTGATGGTGCGCACCGACCTGCCCGGCCGCCGCTGGCTCGAACCGCTGCTGCTCACGCCGGTGTTCGTGTCGCCGATGGTGCTCGCGTTCGGCTACGTGGTCGCGGCCGGCCCGGTCGGCTTCTACTCGGTGTGGTTCAAGGAATTGTTCGGGGTGCATAACGTGCCCTGGAACGTCTATTCGATCTTCGCGATCACGGTGATCGTCGGCCTCACGCATGTGCCCCACGTGTACCTGTATTCGTCGGCCGCGCTGCGCAATCTCGGCTCGGACGTCGAGGAAGCCGCGCGCGTGACGGGCGCCCGCCCGTTCCGCGTCGCGCTCGACGTGAGCCTGCCGATGACGATGCCCGCGCTGCTGTTCGCCGGCGTGCTGGTGTTCTTCCTCGGCTTCGAGGTGTTCGGGCTGCCGCTCGTGCTCGGCGACCCGGAAGGCCACCTCGTGCTCGCGACCTACCTGTACAAGCTGACCAACAAGCTCGGCGTGCCGTCGTATCACCTGATGGCCGCGGTCGCCGTGTGCATCGTCGCGATCACGTTTCCGCTCGTGCTGCTGCAGCGCCGCCTGCTGAAGACCGCGAACCGCTTCGTCACCGTGAAGGGCAAGGCCGGCCGCGCGACGGTGCTGCCGCTCGGCGTGTGGCGCTGGGTCGCGCTCGCGATCGTTGCGCTGTGGCTGATGCTGACCGTGATCGTGCCGATCTCGGGCATCGTGCTGCGTGCGTTCGTGACCAACTGGGGCGAAGGCGTCGCGCTCGTCGAAGTGCTGACGCTGTCGAATTTCATCGAGTTGTTCGAACAGGACAACCTGGTGCGCGCCATCGTCAACACGCTCGGCATCGGCGTGATCGGCGGCGCGCTCGCGATCGGCTTCTACTCGCTCGTCGCGTTCGCCGGCCACCGCCGCCCCGACTGGGCGACCAGGCTGCTCGACTATCTCGTGCTGCTGCCGCGCGCGGTGCCGGGCCTGCTCGCCGGCCTCGCGTTCCTGTGGATCTTCCTGTTCGTGCCGGGCCTGCGCGAGCTGAAGAACTCGATGTGGAGCATCTGGATCGCGTACACGGTCGTGTGGCTCGCGTACGGGATGCGGCTCATCCAGAGCGCGCTGCTGCAGGTCGGCCCGGAACTCGAGGAAGCCGGCCGCAGCGTCGGCGCGACGCGCAGCCGCGTGTCGCTCGACGTGACGCTGCCGCTCGTGCGCTTCGGCCTGCTCGCCGCGTGGCTGCTGATCTTCATGATCTTCGAGCGCGAATACTCGACCGCCGTCTACCTGCTGTCGCCCGGCACCGAAGTGATCGGCGCGCTGCTCGTGTCGCTGTGGGCGACCGGCGCCGTCGACCAGGTCGCCGCGCTCTCTGTCATCAACATCGCGATGGTCGGCGCCGGTCTCGGCGTGGCCCTGCGCTTCGGAGTGAAACTTCATGGATAAGCTCATCGTCGACGATCTGCATCTCAGCTACGGCGCGAACCCGATCCTCAAGGGCGTGTCGTTCGAACTGAAGGCCGGCGAAGTCGTGTGCCTGCTCGGCGCGTCGGGCAGCGGCAAGACCACGCTGCTGCGCGCGGTGGCCGGCCTCGAACAGCCGTCCGACGGCCGCATCCAGCTCGACGACCGCGTGTTCTTCGACGGCGCGCACCGCGTCGACCTGCCGGTCGAACAGCGCTCGCTCGGCCTCGTGTTCCAGTCGTACGCGCTGTGGCCGCACCGCACCGTCGCCGACAACGTCGGGTACGGTCTCAAGCTGCGGCGTGTGGCGCCGGCCGAACAGAAGCGCCGCGTGCAGACCGCGCTCGACCAGCTCGGCCTCGGTCATCTCGCGGAACGCTTTCCGCATCAACTGTCGGGCGGCCAGCAGCAGCGTGTCGCGATCGCTCGCGCGCTCGTCTACAACCCGCCGGTGATCCTGCTCGACGAGCCGCTGTCGAACCTCGACGCGAAGCTGCGCGAGGAAGCGCGTGCGTGGCTGCGCGAGCTGATCGTGTCGCTCGGGCTGTCGGCCCTGTGCGTGACGCACGACCAGACCGAAGCGATGGCGATGTCCGACCGCATCCTGCTGCTGCGCAACGGCCGCATCGAGCAGGAAGGCACGCCCGCCGAGCTGTACGGCGCGCCGCGCTCGCTGTACACCGCCGAATTCATGGGCAGCAACAACCGGATCGACGCGCGCGTCGCCGCGATCGACGGCGAATGCGTGACGCTCGCCGGCGACGGCTGGGAGCTGCGCGCGGTCGCCCGCGACACGCTCGCGCCGGGTCAGGACGCGCAGGCCGTGATTCGCCTCGAACGCGTGCAGGTCGCCGACGGCCCGGGCGCGAACCGGCTGCAGGCCGACCTCGTCACGTCGATGTATCTCGGCGACCGCTGGGAATACCTGTTCCATTGCGGCGACATGCGCCTGCGCGCGTTCGGCCATGTGCCGCGCGCGGCCGGCAAGCACTGGATCGAATTCCCGACCAACGACTGCTGGGCGTTCGCGAAAGCGGGCTGATCCGTTCGCGGCGGCCCGCGTGCCGCCGCGCATGCAGTCAGGCACGCATCCGTTGCGGCCTCGCATCGGCGCGCCGAGTACCCGTTTTCCGTTTCACCCAACCCACAACAATCCAAGGAGACACCGTCAAAATGAAGTCACGCGCAGAACGTTCCATTCGCACAGTAGTCCTTACCAGTTCGGCTGCAGTGGCCTGTATCGCCGTGCCGGCCGCGCACGCGCAGTCGTCGGTCACGATGTACGGGATCATGGACGCCGGCATCGAATTCACCAACCACGCGGCGCCGGAAGGCGGCAATTCGGTCAAGCTCAAGTCGGGCAACAAGAACACGTCGCGCTGGGGCTTGCGCGGCGTCGAGGATCTCGGCGGCGGGCTGAAGGCCGTGTTCCGCCTCGAAAGCGGGATCGATCTCGCGAACGGCGCGTTCGACGACGGCCCGGACTCGATCTTCGCGCGCCGCGCGACGGTCGGCCTGAAGAGCAAATGGGGCGAACTGACGCTCGGCCGCAACTATACCGTCACCTACGACTACATGCTGCCGTTCGACCCGATGGGCTACGCGCAGAACTACTCGTGGGCGTCGTCGTCGATGGCGACGGGCGGCCGCAAGGACGGCATGTTCACGCGCTCGTCGAACGCGGTGCGCTACGACGGCGAATTCGGCGGCTTCAAGTTCGGCGCGCTGTACGGCTTCGGCAACGTGCCGGGCAGCATGAAAACCAGCTCGAAATACGATTTCGCGGTCGGCTACGAGAAGGGACCGTTCGCGGCGGTCGTCACGTTCGACCGGCAGAACGGCGCGGCCGACAGCGTCACGCCGGCCGATACGGTCGACTATATCCAGGGAATCCATGCCGGCCTGAGCTACGACTTCGGCAACCTGAAGACGATGGCCGGCTACCGCAACTACAAGCGCACGTTCCGCACCACGGCGGCGAACCAGTTGAGCGACATGGTCTGGCTCGGCGGGTCGTACCAGTTCGCGCCGGCGTTCTCGCTGATCGCGGCCGTTTATCACCAGAACATCAAGGGCGGCAGCGACGCCGACCCGACGCTGGTGTCGATGCGCGCGAACTACGCGCTGTCGAAGCGGACGGTGCTGTACGCGGCCGGCGCGTTCGCGATCGCGAAACACGACCAGAAGGTCGGCGTGTCGCGCGATTTCGCGGGGTATGGGACCACGCAGGTGGGCGTCACGGCGGGGATTCAGCAGCGGTTCTGATCGTTGCGACGTGACGGCGGGCGGCGGTACGTATAGCCGCCCGCCTCCGTTCGATGTGACGCCGATCCTCGTGCGCCGTTACGCATCATCCTGCGCCTGTTCACGCGCACAACACGGAATTGCATACGCACGAAGCACGTCGACTACGGCAACATAGCCTTGAATCGATCGAACAGCGTAGGCGGTAGCTTGATCTCTCCGTCGCCATCAACGGCGGCATCAAATATCAAGGAATCCTTAGTCCATACCAGTCGGACGGAATCCGGGTACTCGTAAGTCTGCTCGGCGAGCAGTCGCATGTCGGATGTCCGATAGAGTCGCAAAAGAACGCGGTCCCGAGCCAGGTAGCTGTATTGCGCCGTGTAGCGCCCCCCATCGTTCCTGGAGAGCTCGGTATCAAACTGCGTCGCTCGTGCACGTATGCGCGCATCCTGATAGTAAGAACCGGCGCAGCCCAAAAAAGTGACAACTGCCACACCAAAACCGAGCGCTTTCAATCCCGATTTCATTCGGGCGGCGCGCCCCTCCTGGTGTGCAAGGCTGTATAAGACAACGATCAACAAACACACCGCGATTCCGAACAGCGCGATGGCTGCAAGCGCAACCATGCCCGCCCCTTGCGTGGCACTCGCCAATCCGTTCATTCGAAGTACACCGTTATGGGTCTGTCCAGCATGATCGGCCTATAGTCGGAAAATATGATGAAATTGCCACCTCGATGGTGTCTGGTTTGCCAGTCTCGGAACCCCGGACCTTACAAACCCACTCAACGCCTCACAATGTTCCGCATGCACCATTCATCGAAAATCTCGAATCCGACGGGGTCGCGAACGCGGAGCATTCCGCATCACCTGACATGGATTCCACATCTATTCGTTCGTTTCTGGCGGAAAACACATGTCTTGATACAAGCGCTAGATAGTCTCGCGGTGTGGGACAAGACACCCAAGTATCGTTGCCAACTGTGAACGGTGACCGTGTCATTCGTCAGCCCATCCCCGAACTGCTGCGCTTGCCGACCCGACTCCTCCATCGCACGGCGCTCCGTCTTCTGGCCCTTCCCCTTGACAGACGATGGCCGTTGCACGCCCGTCGCCGTTAATCGCCACGCATCGTGAACACCGGACGCACGACGCTGCTCGTATCGCCCCAATGTTCGCCGACCGCCGACAGCGGCACCTCCCGCGTGTCGATCGTCAGGCCCGCCGGCCCGGCCGCTTCGAATACGCCACGCACCGACGCCAGCAAGCGCGGCAGCGACACGCTGCCGATCCCGCTGCCCATCAGTTCGATCGCGGTCGCCCGCAGCACGGCGCCCGGCACCGGCACGTCCGCGCCGCCGATCGAGCCGATCTGCACGAAACGCAGCCGGCGGCCATCGGGGGTCGCCTTCGCGCCGGCAACCAGCAGCGTCTGCGCGCTGGCTCCCCACAGATAATCGAGCACGACATCCACGCCCGTGCGGAAATGCGGTTCGAGCGCCCGCGCGAGATGCGCGTCGTCCTGCTGCAGCGACACGACGGCGTCCGCGCCGGCATTCAGCAACGCCTGCAACGCGGCCGCGTTGCGGCCGGTCGCGACGACCTTCGCCGCGCCGAGATGCTTCGCGATCCGCACCGCGAGCCGCCCCGACGTGCCGGTCGCGCCATTGACGAGCACCGTCTCGCCCGCGGCGAGCCGCGCGCGTTCGGTCAGCGCCGCCCACGACGACATCCCCGGAATCGCGATCGCCGCGGCCGTGACGTCGTCGAGCGCATCCGGCAGCGACACGCACTGCGTATCGGGCACGATCGTGCGTTCGGCCATCGCACCGAACGGCGCCGGGGCACCGAAGAAGTAGACGCGCCGACCGTCGTCGAGACGCCCGACGCCGTCGACACCGACGACGAACGGATAGCGTCGGTCCGACGAGTAATGTGTGCCGGCCGCGCGCCCCTGCGCGAGCCGGCTCAACGCCGACGCCGTCACGTCGATCAGGCGGTGGCCCGGCATCGCGGGCGGCGCGTCGAATTCCATATGGACGGGACGCGCGCCGGCGCCCGCCACGACTGCTGCTTTCATGGTGGTTCCTTCAATTCTGGAAGATGGGTCTTTACCGGGCATCGAGCCATGCGCGCAGCGCGGGATCGCGTACTTCCAGCACGTCGAAGAGGCCGAGCGCTCGCAGCGCAGGCAACGCGTCGATCGCATCGGCCTCCGCACGCGCCCGCTCCGCCGGCGCGGCGTTGGGATCCGTCAACACCCGTGCGTTGACCAGAAACGCACCAACGGTCCCCTTGCGAATCGTCGTTCCGCCGGCATCGACCCGGTCGGCATGGTCGGGAAGCATCTGTTCGGCTCGCATCGCGTCTTGCTCCGGTTGTCATCGATGGACGCAGTGTAGGCGTGCGAATCCGGCCAATCTCCGGTATAACGGCCATTCGATACCGATATCCGGCCATGTCCGATCCGCTCCTGCCCGCCCGCTTCGTCACGTCCGACGACGGCCCGTTCGTGGTCGCCGCCGTCCTGTCGCAACGCGACCCGCGCATCACCGCGCCGCATTCGCATGCGCGCGGCCAACTCGTCGGCGCGCTGAGCGGTCTGGTGACGATCGGCCTCGACGACCAGGAGTGGGTCGTGCCGGCGATCCATGCGATCTGGATCCCGCCGCATTGCCGGCATTCGCTGCGCTCGTTCGGGCCGATTTCGGGCTGGTCGGCGTTCGTCGCCGAAGCCCGCTGCGCGGCGTTGCCGGCGACGCCGCGCGCGATCCGCACGACGCCGCTGCTGCGCGAAGCCGTGCAGCGCGCGGCAAGCTGGGGCGATGCCGAGCTGGATGCCGCACAGGCCCGGATCGCCGACGTGATCCTCGATGAAATCGCGGCATCGGAAGCCGAGGCGCTGGGCCTGGTCCGGCCGCGGGATCCGCGGCTCGTGAAGATCACCGATGCGCTGGCTGCGGATCTCGCGAACGACCGGCGGCTGGAGGAATGGGCCGAATGGGCCGGCATCGGCGCACGGACGATGAGCCGCCGCTTCGTCGCCGAGACGGGGTTGACGTTCGCGCAGTGGCGTCAGCAGGCGCGACTGCTGCGGGCGCTGGAGCGCATTGCGGATGGCGTGCCGGTGACGACGATCGCGCTCGATCTCGGGTACGACAACGTGAGCGCGTTCATCGACATGTTCCGGCGCGCGCTGGGAACGACGCCGGGACGGTATATGGACGCGGGACGAAGCGCGAACGGATAGGGCGCGGCCTTGCGCGTTCACGAAGCCGCGTGGCGAAAAACCCGCGGGCGGCACACGACCGCCGCCTGCCGCCGCGTCAATACGTGCCGTCCCCCTGCTTCGCGGCGGCGTCGCCGGCCCTTTTGAACTGCGCGGCCAACCGCTCCGCGCTCCGCGCCAGCAGCGTCGTATCGACGCCGACCGCGACGAACAGCGCCCCCGCTTCCAGATAGCGCCGCGCGGCCGCCTCATCCGCGCTCAGGATCCCCGCCGCCTTGCCGGCCGCCTGGATCGCGCGGATCGCACCGTCGATCGCGGCCTGCACGTCCGGGTGCCCGGGATGACCGAGATGACCGAGATCGGCGGCCAGATCGGCCGGCCCGATGAATACGCCGTCCACGCCGTCGACCCGCGCGATCGCATCGATCGCGTCGAGCCCCGCGCGCGTCTCGACCTGCACGAGCACGGCCATCTCGTCGTTCGCGCGATGCAGGTACTCGTCGACGCGACTCCACCGCGACGCGCGCGCCAGCGCGCTGCCGACGCCGCGCATGCCGTGCGGCGGGTAACGCGTCGCGGCCACCGCCGCACGCGCCTCGTCCGCGCTCTGCACCATCGGCACGAGCAGCGTCTGCGCGCCGAGATCGAGCACCTGCTTGACGATCACCGGATCGTTCCACGGCACGCGCACGACCGGATGCGACGGATACGGCGCGATCGCCTGCAGTTGCGCGAGGATCGTCGGCACCGTGTTCGGCGCATGCTCGCCGTCGATCAGCAGCCAGTCGAAACCGGCGCCCGCGACGACTTCGGCGCTGTACGGATTCGCGAGGCCGAGCCACAACCCGATCTGCGCATCGCCGCGCGCGAGCGCGGCCTTGAAGACATTCGACGAAATCTGCATCGTTCGCTCACCTCATTCGAAGTAGCACTGGATCGTCCCGAGCGGGCCGTAATCGACGCTGAACGTATCGCCCGAACGCGCCGCGCACGGCCGCGTGAACGACCCGCCGAGCACGATCTGCCCCGGCTCCAGCGCGACGTCGAAGCGCGACAGCCGGTTCGCGAGCCACCCGACGCCGTTCGCCGGATGGTTCAGCACGCCGGCCGCGACACCGGTTTCCTCGACCACGCCGTTGCGCGACATGATCGCCGCCACCCAGCGCAAATCGACGTCCTGCGGGCGCACCGGCCGGCCGCCGATCACGACGCCCGCGTTCGCCGCGTTGTCGGCGATGGTGTCGAACACCTTGCGCGGCCGTTTCGTGTCGGGGTCGATCGACTGGCTGCGCGCGTCGATGATCTCGAGCGCCGGCACGACGTAATCGACCGCGTCGTACACGTCGAAGATCGTGCAGTTCGGGCCGGCGAGCCGCTTGCCGAGCACGAATGCGAGCTCGACCTCGACGCGCGGCACGATGAAGCGGCTAGTCGGGATCGTGCCGCCGTCTTCGAAGAACATGTCGTCGAGCAGCGCGCCGTAGTCGGGTTCGTCGATCTGCGACGTGTTCTGCATCGCCTTCGACGTGAGGCCGATCTTGTGCCCCTTCAGCGTGCGGCCTTCCGCGAGCTTGAGGGCGACCCACGCGCGCTGGATCGCATACGCGTCGTCGATCGTGATGTCGGGATGGTCGAGCGAGATCTGGCGGATCTGCGTGCGCGCGCGTTCGGCGTCGTGCAGACGGTGCGCGAGCTGGTCGATGATGGCGGGTTCGAGCATGGTCGGATCGGGAATGGCGTTCAGCCGGCCCGCTGGTAGCGGGCGTGAATGTTGTTGTGCTTGTACGAGCCGCTTTCGCTGAACTCGGTCAGCTCCATCGACAGCGCAAGGTAGCGTGTCGCGTACAACTCGGCGAAATGCACCTTGATCGCGTCGAACAGCGCGTCGCACGCAGCCTTTTTCTGCGCGTCGGTGCGGCCCGAACCGATCTTCAGCGTCACGTGGACGAACGCGTCGTCCTCCGTGCCGTCGGCGACGCAGTAGTCGTGCAGCTCGATCGCGCGCGAGCGGATGCCGCCGGTCGGGAACACGCCGCCCTGGGCGATCAGCGTCGCGTTGATCGTGCGCAGCAGCACGGGAATGCGTGCGTCGTCGCAGATGTTCGCGGTGTATTCGACGACGATGTGGGGCATGGCAAGTCTCCGGTCGGATTCGAATGCGGGGCGGGCGGCAACGCTCAGGGCAGCGGGAAGATCGCGTTGATCTGCCCGGTGCCCGAGCTCGCGAAATAATCGGTGACGATCTCGACGGGCCGGTCGTAACGATCCCAGCCGAGCAGCCCGAGCAGCATCGCCGTGTCGTGCATGCCGCCTTCGCCGTGGCAATGCACGTTGTACTCCGGCAGCATCGCGCAGAAGGTCTTGAAATCGCCCTGTTTCCACAGCTCGACCACGCGCAGGTCGACCTGCCGGAAGAATTCGCGGCTGATCTCGTGGATCGATTCCTCGGGGCTGCCGTTGTCGTTGAAGCGGTGCGACAGCGAGCCGCTCGCGAGGAACGCGACGTTCGAATCGCTCTTCTCGATCGCTTCGAGCAGCGCCTCGCCGAAGCGCCGGCTTTCGTCGAGCGTGTGCCACATGCACCAGCCGGCGATCGACACGACCTTGAAGTGCTGGTCGCCGTTCATGTAGCGCATCGGCACGAGCGTGCCGTATTCGAGCTCGAGGCTGTCGATCTCGTGCGCCCGCGTCGCGACGCCGCGCGCGGTGGCCGTTTCCGCGATCAGCCGGCCGAGCGCCGGGTTGCCCGGATACGCGTACTGCATGTCGCGGATGAAATGCGGCAGCTCGTTGCTCGTATAGGTGCCGGCGAATCGCGCATTGCAGTTCACGTGATAGCCCGCGTTGACGAGCCAGTGCACGTCCGACACGACGATCGTGTCGACGCCGAGCGCGCGGCAGCGCTCGCCGATCAGCTGATGGCCACGGATCGCCGCATCACGGCAGCCGTGATGCCGGCCGGGCAATTCCGACAGGTACATCGACGGCACGTGCGTGATCTTCGCGGCGAGGGACAATTTGCCCATCGTTCAAGTCTCCCTGTCGACCGGAGTTAGCGCTTTAGCGGTTACTCCGGTCCCATGCTTCGCGGTCGACCGGAGTTAGCGCTTTAGCGGTTACTCCGGTCCCATGCTTCGCGGTCGACCGGAGTTAGCGCTTTAGCGCTTACGCTGGCCCCATGCTTGGCCGGCGTGCCGGCCAAGGAGTCGTTCGTTCTTGCGGCAACACGATCCGCTCCCGTTACACGCCCCAGCGAGGAATGTGATGCGAACCCATCGAGATGCACACGTTCTTGATCTCCGCAAACACCTCGAAGCTGTACTCGCCGCCTTCGCGCCCGGTGCCCGATTCCTTCACGCCGCCGAACGGCTGGCGCAGGTCGCGCACGTTCTGGCTGTTCACGAACACCATCCCGGCCTCGATGCCCCGGGCGAGCCGATGCACCTTGCCGACGTCCTGCGTCCAGATGTACGACGCGAGGCCGTACGCCGTGTCGTTCGCGAGCCGCAGACCTTCTTCCTCGTTCTCGAACGGGATGATGCACGCGACCGGCCCGAAGATCTCTTCCTGCGCGATGCGCATCCGGTTGTCGACGTCGGCGAATACGGTCGGCCGCACGAAGTTGCCGTTGCGCAAACGATCGGGCAACCCGGCCGGCTTGTCCGCGCCGCCCGCCACCACGCGCGCGCCCTCCTGCTCGCCGATGCGGATGTAGCCCGTCACCTTCTCCCAGTGCTGGCGCGTGATCATCGCGCCGAGATGGGTGCCCGGATCGGCCGGATCGCCGACCACCAGGTTGTTCGCGCGACGCGCGAATTCCTGCACGAAGCGGTCGTAGATCGTGCGCTGCACGAAGATCCGCGAGCCGGCCGTACAGCGTTCGCCGTTGATCGAGAAGATCGTGAACAACGACGCGTCGAGCGCGCGGTCGAAATCGGCGTCGTCGAAGATCAGCACCGGCGACTTGCCGCCGAGCTCCATCGAGTACTTCTTCAGGCCCGCGCGCTCCATGATCCGCTTGCCCGTGACCGTGCCGCCCGTGAACGACACCGCGCGCACGTCCGGATGCCGCACGAGCGCATCGCCGGCCGTCGCGCCGTAACCCTGCACGACGTTCAGCACGCCGGGCGGGATGCCGGCTTCGAGCGCGAGCCGGCCGAGCTGGTCGGCCGTCAGCGGCGACAGCTCCGACATCTTCAGCACGGCCGTGTTGCCGAGCGCGAGACACGGCGCCGTCTTCCACGTGGCCGTCATGAACGGCACGTTCCACGGCGACACCAGCGCGCACACGCCGACCGGCTGGTACAGCGTGTAGTTCAGCATCTGATCGTCGACCGGATAGGTCCGGCCGTTCATCTGCACGCACACTTCCGCGAAGAAGTTGAAGTTCTCGGACGCGCGCGGAATCAACTGCTTGCTCGTCTGCGCGATCGGCAGGCCGGTGTCCTGCGTCTCCAGCGCCGCGAGCATCGGCACGTTCCGCTCGATCAGCTCGCCGAGCTTGCGCATCAGCTTCGCGCGCTCCTTCGCCGGCGTGTTCGCCCATTTCGGGAACGCTTCCTTCGCCGCGCGCACGGCCGCGTCGACCTCTGCCTCGCCGCCCGACGCGACGTCGGTGATGACGTCGCCCGTCGCCGGGTTCAGCGTCGTGAAGGTTTCGCGGCTCTCCACTTCGCGGCCGTCGATCCAGTGCTTGATGGTCATGTGCTCTCCTTGGGCGACGGGCTCAGCCGGCGCGATAGTAGTCTGCTTCGCCGACGATCGTGTTCACGAGCCGGCCGATCCCTTCGATTTCGGTCACGACCTCGTCGCCCGGCTGCGTGTCCGCCAGCCCCTCGGGCGTGCCGGTCAGGATCAGGTCGCCCGGCGCGAGCGTCATGAAGCTGCTGATGTGCTCGATCAGCGCCGGCACGTCGAAGACCATGTCGCGCGTGCTGCCGCGCTGCGTCTGCCGGCCGTTCACCGTCGTGCGCAGCGCCAGGTCGCCCGCGTCGCCGATCTCGTCGCGGCTGACGAACCACGGCCCGAGCGGCGTGCAGGTGTCGCGGTTCTTCACGCGCAGGTTCGGACGGTAGTAGTTCTCGAGATAGTCGCGGATCGCGTAGTCGTTCGCGACCGTATAGCCGGCCACGTAGTCGATGGCCTGCGCGCGGCTCACGTGGCGCGCGGGCCGGCCGATCACGACGGCCAGCTCGCACTCGTAGTGCATGTGCGTGGCGTCCGCCGGGCGCACCGTGCGCGACCGGTGGCCGACGAACGTGTTCGGCCCCTTCAGGAAGATCAGCGGTTCGCTCGGCGCATTGAAGGCGAGTTCCTTCGCATGGTCGGCGTAGTTCAGGCCGAGCGCGAACGTCGTACGCGGCGCGACGGGCGGCAGCCATGCCACCGCGTCCTCCGCCAGCACGCGCCCCGTATCGAGGCGGATCGCGCCGTCGCCGGCCGGTTCGGCTGCATGCAGTGCGCCGTTGTAGATCACGCGCGCCGTCTTCATCGTGCTTCCTCCGCAATCAGCGTATGCCGCAACGCGCCGATGCCGGCCGCGGCGATCTCGATCGCGCTGCCCGCGCGGGCGCGCGGTGCGCCGCCCGCGACGCCGAGCAGCAGCACGTCTCCCGCGTCGAACGACATGAAGGCCGTCACGTCGGCGATCAGCTCGCGCACCGGGCGAATCAGCGTCGCGGTCGATGCGGACGCGGCCACCTCGCCGTCGATCCGCACCGTCAGGCCGATCGCGTCGACGTCGGCGAGCGCGGCGGCCGGCACGATCGCCGGGCCGAGCGGGCAAAAGCCGTCACGGCACTTGAAACGCACGGCCGGACGGTAGTAATCGGGATGCGGCACCGACACGTCGCTCGCGAGCGTGAAGCCGTGCACGTAGTCGAGCGCCTGCGCGGCCGCCACGCGCGTCGCGCGCCGCGCGAACACGACGGCCACCGACGCACCGATCTCGAGCGCGTCGACGCCGGCCGGCACGACGACGGCGGCACCGTCGGCCACATGCGTGTTGGCGGATTTGATGTACAGGATCGGCGCCTGCGGCGGGCGGCCGTAAGGCGGGGCGTTCACCGCATCGCCGAGCGCGGCGAGCGCCGCGCGCTCGTTGAGCAGCGCGCCGTAGACGGTACCGATGGCGACCGGCAACGGCGGCGCCGCGGCGGTCGTGCAAGACAGCTCCATGCGTCATTCCCCTGCCGCGCGTCGCGGCGCATCGTCAATAGTTAATATCTTAAGTAAACAATCGGGTGCTGGCAACCTCGATTACCCTGATACGCGAAATTCATCAGCTTCGGCTGTTAAGATTGATGCGTCCCCGTCCTCTGCTCACCCTGATGAACCGTACGCTCGACCATCGCAACCTGGCCATGCTGCTGCTCGAGGCCCGCGAAACGCTGATGGGCCTGTTTCGCCCCATTCTCAAGGAATTCTCGCTGACCGAACAGCAATGGCGGATCATTCGCGTGCTCGACGGCGAACCGGCGCAGGCGCTCGAAGCCGGGCAGATCGCGAAACGCTGCTGCATCCTGAGCCCGAGCCTGACCGGCGTGCTGGAACGGATGGAGCGCGACGGCCTGATCACGCGCATGCGCGCGCAGGAGGACCAGCGCCGGCTGCTGGTCAGCCTGACGCCGCAAAGCAGGAAACTGGTGACGGAAATCGGTCCGCGCATCGACGAGCAATATCGCCAGCTCGAATCGCGATTCGGCCAGGACGGCCTCGAGGATATCTACCGCGCGCTCGACCGGCTCATCGAGCTCGGCAGCCACGCGTAAAGACGGCGCCCGCGCCCGCCACGTGCGGCAACGGGCGCCGATGCGACGCGGGCGGTCAGTGGATCGCGCCGCGCATCAGCTCGGTCACGGCCACCCCGCGCGACGTGCGCATGCATTCCTCGACGTAGTCGATGAACGGCAACGGCTCGAAATCGATCTCGTCGCGCACGCGGCGATTGTCGAACACGCGATCGACCGTCGCGAATTCCCCGCAACGCTGCAACGCCCGGCCGATCACGCGCTCGAGTGCCGGATCGCGGCGCCCGAGCACGTCGCGCACGACGAGCGGCAGTTCGGCCGGCGCGCATGCCGCGTAGCGCGGCGCCCCGGTCATCCCCGCCGCCTCGTCCATCGCACGCACGATCTGCGCGACCTGCGGCGCCTCGTCGCCGGCCGACACGTGATAGACGTCGTGCGCGAGCGTCGGCTTGACGGCCAGCAGCATCGTCGCGCGCGCCACGTCGTCCACCGACACGATGTCGATGCGCGTCATCGGCCGCGCGGTGAAGCGGCGTGCCGCATGCGCGAGCCGGAACATCCAGAACGAATTCGGCGCGGGCCGCGTACCGAGCACCGTGTGGCCGACCACGTGCGACGGCCGCACGACGACGAGCGGCAGCCCGAGCGCACGCAGGCGCTGTTCCGTCTCCGCCTTCGCGTGCAGGTAGCCGGCCGCGAGCACCGCGCCCGGCAGGCCTTCGTCGCCCGGCGCGGCATCGTTCGCCGCGTCGCGTTCCGCCTCCTCCTGCACGATCCCGCCACGGCCGGCATGCGCGTAGGCCGTGCCGACGTAGACGAAGCGCTGCAGGCGCGGCGCGCGCGCAAAGCGTTCGGCGAAGTGCACCGCATCGGCGATGTCGGCCCGCAGGTGCGCGCCGTCGGCCGGCGACGCATGGCCCGCGCAGTGAATCACGTGGGTCGCGCCGGCCAGGCGCGGCGCATCGGCGCCGTGCCACACGTCGGCGAGCGCGCCGACGATCACGTTCGCATCGGTCAGGCGCGACGCCCAGTACGGCGCGAGCCCCGCGCGCAGCGCAGCTTCACGCAGCCGCGCGACCGCATGGCCGCGATCCTGCGCGCGCACGACGCAGACGATGCGTTCGAGCAGCCCTGCATTGACGAGCGCCGTCAGCACGGTACTGCCGATGAAACCGGTCGCGCCGGTCAGCACCAGCCGTCCGACGTTCGCCGCCGCGACCGGTGCGCTGGCCGGCGACACGAGGCTCGTCCGCCAGTTCAGCGACAACGCGGTTTTCCAGATCAGCACGATAGTCTCCTTCGAAGAATCGGCCAGGCGGCGCGGCGCCCGCGGTTGCGGACGGCGCACGGCTCACTGGCCGCGCCGGGGCTGACGCGCCCCGGCGGCTCCCGATCGGGCGTGCGGCCAGCGATCGCGTCGATCGCGCTCTGGCACGAGGCGGCGGCAGCCGGCGCGGACGGGCGTTCGTCGCGCAGGATCGGGAAGCGTCCAGTGTGGGGCCGGACCGCATGCAAGTCTGTTCCGAAAGTTTCGTGAAAGTGTGCCGATTTGTACGCGATTGTCGGAGTGTGTCGTGCCGGCCGCCGCGTCGAAACGCCGACAGGTTCGGTCCGGCTGCATTCGACGGGTGCCGGATCGTATCGCTCGTCCCGGTTTCGACGGCGGCCGGCACGCGACGAATCGACGCGGGCCGCCCCCTGTCATCCCATGTCCGGACCGCCGCGCGTGCCCGCCCGGACACCGTGGTCGCCGGTATCGCCCGCGTGTGCTGACGCCTCGGGAACGACCATGAATCGTCAGACGTCGTTTCATCTGAAATCGAAATAGACTCGATCCGGAGTTATTGCGGATTATCACTTGCGTTTCACACCAGTCTATCTAGACTGTTCAAGTCCAAACGATCGAATGTGTCATTTTTTTCAGGAGACGATGCAATGCGCCTCACCATTCGGATTAATGGCAGCGAATCGGCAACCCGGCAATCGTTCGCGGTATTGTGGGTCGACACCGACGAAGGACTGTGGTCGCGCGAGGCACATCAGGGCATCGACCTTCCGACCTGGGGCAAGGTCCGCGACGTGGAAGGCGCGATGGCGCTCTGCGCGGCGGACGGCGGCCATGCCGTCTGCCAGTTGAAGGGGCTGTCGTTCGATGCGACGCGGCGCGAACAGGGCCCCGCGGTGCTCGCCGGCGAGCATCCCGACGGCGCGTGGCGCCTGCAGGCGGTCGATACCTGCACGACCCCGCCGGAATACCGGGAATTTATTTCCGTTGCCCGATAGGTATTATTGACATCAATCGTCTGCGGTTTTCGGGTTTATTCCGGTAACAGTGATATTCATTTCGATATTCAGCATGAATGGCGCCTCGGCTGGAGGCGCTTTTCATTTTCGGGATTAAAGAAATAACCGGAGTGCGGGCAATTGATCGCGCGCCGGGGGCGATCGAGATCGGGCCGGTCGGAGGCCGCATGCCCGGATCGGCATGCGAGGGATCGTCCGTGTTCCATCACCCGCACCCGGCACGCAATCCTGCGTCGGCTCCGCCCTTCCTCTCTTCCTCTCCCTTTCCGGACCGCCTGCCGTTCGCCTTTTTTGCGGGGCCGGAACATACTTCCCCCACACGATGTTTACTCATTTATTACAATCGCATTATTCAGACTGACCAGCCGCCACTTGGCGGCCCGACCCGGCCCTTGCATGAGCGTGAAAAAGAAGACCCACCCTGCCGATCCGTACGCGGCGGCGACCAAGAATCCGATGCTCGCGTCGCGCCTGCCGATGTGGCGCTCGCGGCTGATCGTGGTCGTCGTGTTCCTCGCGTTCGCGGCGCTGATCGCGCGCGCTTTCTGGGTGCAGGTCGCGAATCAGGATTTCTACGTCGGCCAGGGCCAGAAGCGCTATCAGCGCACGATCGAGCTCGACGCGATGCGCGGGCGCATCGTCGACCGCAACGGCGCGATGCTCGCGGTCAGCCTGGCGACCTATGAAATCTGGGCGAACCCGAAACAGGTCGCCGACACCGATTACCCGCAGCTCGCGAAGCTGCTCGACATGCCGCTCGTCGAGGTAAAGCGACGTCTCGGCAACGACAAGACGTTCGTGCTGCTCAAGCGGCAGGTCGACGCGGACACCGCGAGCCGCCTCGACAAGCTCGCGATCGACGGCGTCACGCAGATCGCCGATTCGAAGCGCTTCTACCCGGAAGGCGAATCGGCCGCGCACGTGGTCGGGTTCACGAACATCGAGGACACGGGCCAGGAAGGTGTCGAGCTCGCGGCGAACGCGCGCCTGCAGGGCACGTCGGGCCAGCGCGAGGTAATCCGCGACCGGCTCGGCCGCATCGTGTCGGACACGCGTCCGCTCGTGCCGGCGCAGCACGGCGCGACGATCGAGCTGACGATCGACCGGCGCATCCAGCAGCTCGCGTTCAGCCAGCTGAAGGCCGCCGTGATCGAGAACAACGCGCTGGCCGGCAGCGTCGTCGTGCTCGACGCGCAGAACGGCGAGATCCTCGCGCTCGCGAACTACCCGACCTTCGATCCGAACGACCGTGCGCGCCTCACCGGCCAGCAGCTGCGCAACCGCGCGGTGATCGACACGTTCGAACCGGGCTCGACGATCAAGCCGCTCGTCGTCGCGTTGTCGATCGACGAGCGCAAGGTCACGCCGAACACGATCATCAACACGTCGCCGGGCACCTACAAGATCGGCCCGGCCGTGATCCACGACACATCGAACCACGGCTCGCTGACGGTCGCGCAGGCGCTGCAGAAGTCGAGCAACGTCGCGCTCGCGAAGCTCGCGTTGAACCTGCCTGCCGAAACGATCTGGAACAAGTACCAGGAATACGGGATCGGCCGCGCGCCGGAACTGACCTTCCCGGGCGTCGCGTCGGGCCGGCTGCGCGGCTACAAGCGCTGGCGGCCGATCGAGCAGGCGACGATGGCGTACGGCTACGGGCTGTCGATGTCGCTGCTGCAGATCGCGCAGACCTACACGGCCTATGCGGGCGACGGCACGCTGCACCCGGTGTCGCTGCTGAAGAACGGCACCGACCAGCAAACGATCGACGCGCATCGCGGCCATCGCGTGACGTCGCCGCAGACGGCGGCGGCGATCCGCTCGATGCTGGAAATGGCGGTGGGAGAAGGCGGTACGGGGCGCCGCGCGCGCGTCGACGGCTACCGGATCGGCGGCAAGACGGGCACCGCGCGCAAGCAGGTCGGCGCGACCTATGCGAAGGGCAAGTACCGCGCGCTGTTCGCGGGCATGGCGCCGATGAGCAACCCGCGCCTGATCGTCGCGGTGATGATCGACGAGCCGCGCGGCAAGGGCTACTACGGCGGCACGGTGGCCGGCCCGGTGTTCGCGTCGGTCACGAGCGGCTCGCTGCAATTGCTCGGCGTGCCGCCCGACGCGCCGGTCGAGCCGGAGAAGAATGCGCCGGCGAAGATCGCCGCGCCGCAGAAGACGGTCGCGGCGCCGAAAGCGGCGGCGGCAACGACGACCGTCACGCAGAAACCATCGGCATCGCTCAAGACGGCCGCGCGATCCGGGGCTCCCGCGCCCGCGAAAGCGGCTACCGCAGGTTGACGCGTCACGGGCGATGCCGTGTCCGCATCGCCCGATCCCGCGCGCCTGGAACGCGCCGCCGAGACTGAAGCACGCAGGGCCGATGGCGGCTGCGTGCCGTCAATGCGTGGCTGCCGCCGGCTTCGCCATCCGGCCGAGCACGTGCTCGGTCATCCCCCGCGCCAGTTCCGACTCGCCCATGAACACGGTGCCGATGCCCTCGCTCGACAGCAGCGCGGCCTCGTCGCCGCTGTTCGTGCACAGCACGACCTCGAGCGTCGGATTGAGCGTGCGCGAGATCTCGACGATCTGCCGCACGTCGAACACGTCGGGAAGCGTCACGACCAGCATCCCCGCGCGGGCGATATGCGCCTGCACGAGCACGATCGGCTCGATCGCATCGCCCGACACGGCCGCGATGCCGTCCGCGCGCAACTTCTCGACGAGCTCGCGATTCTGCTCGACGACGACATACGCGATGCCGCGCTCGTCCAGCGCATGCGCGATCCGCGTGCCGACCTTGCCGTAGCCGACGATCACGACCTGCCCGGTCAGATGCGTCTGCGGCGTCGACATCGGCAGCGCGGCGAGCGGATCGTCGCGCGCCTCGAGCTTGCGCGCGAACGCCGAATGCTTGCGGATCCAAGCGAGCGCCGGATCGATCAGCGCGAACAGCAGCGTGTTCATCGCGATCGAGATCAGCGCGACCGCGAGAATCAGGCTTTGCCCTTCGGCCGACAACAGCCCGAGCGCGCGGCCGAGCCCCGCGAGGATGAACGAGAACTCGCCGATCTGTGCCAGGCCGGCGCCCACGGTCAGTGCCGTGTTCAGCGGATAGCGGAATGCGATCACGAGCGCGACGGCCGCGAGCGTCTTGCCGATCAGCACGATGGCCGCGACCTCGATCACGTGCAGCGGCTCGTCGAGCAGCACCTTCGGGTCGAACAGCATGCCGACCGAGATGAAGAACAGCACCGAGAACGCGTCGCGCAGCGGCAGCGTCTCGTCGGCCGCGCGCCGGCTGAATTCCGATTCGCGCATCATCATCCCGGCGAAGAACGCGCCGAGCGCGAACGACACGTCGAACAGCTTCGCCGCGCCGAACGCGATGCCGACCGCCGCGGCAATCATGCACAGTGTGAACAATTCGCGCGAGCCGGTGCGCGCGACGAGCCAAAGAATGCGCGGGAACACGCGCTTGCCGACCACCAGCATCAGCGCGATGAACGCCGCGACCTTCAGCATCGTGACGCCGAGCGTGCCCCACACGCTGCCGCCGGCCGCATGCGCGTCGCCGGGCGGCGTGCCGCCGAGCAGCCCCGCCACCGGCGGCAGCAGCACCAGCACGAGCACCATCACGAGATCCTCGACGACCAGCCAGCCGACCGCGATGCGCCCATTGACCGTCTCGACGAGCCCGCGCCCTTCGAGTGCGCGCAGCAGCACGACGGTACTCGCGACCGACAACGCGAGCCCGAACACGAGCGCCGCACCGAGGCTCCAGCCCCAGGTGAGCGCGAGCCCGCCGCCGAGCAGCGTCGCGACGGTGATCTGCACGATGGCGCCCGGCAGCGCGATCTTGCGTACCGCGAGGAGATCGCCGAGCGAAAAATGCAGACCGACGCCGAACATCAGCAGCATCACGCCGACTTCGGCGAGCTGCTGCGCGAGCGACAGGTCGCCGACGAAACCGGGCGTGCCGGGGCCGATCACGATCCCGGCGAGCAGATAGCCGACGAGCGGCGGCATTTTCAGCAGCGACGCGAGATAACCGAAGATCATCGCGAGACCGAAACCGGCCGCGAGCAACGCAATCAGGCTGACGTCATGAGGCATCCCCCCTCCCAAGCTCTTGTAACGAATTAGTAAGGTTCAAGAGTGAAAGGATACGGGATGAGGCGGAAAAATGGCGCGCCGCCGCGAAAATTTCAACGCGGCGGCGCGTATTGGCGGGGTGCAACCCCTGCGCAGCGGTAACGCGTCGCAGCCCGGCCGCACGTCGCGCGGGCCGGGCCGCCGGCGGGCTGGCGCCCGTCAGCGCGACGCTTGCGGGAAGCGCGCGCCCGGCGGCGGCTCGGGCCGCGTCGACGGCACGCTCTTGCGCACCTTCGCGACCTGCGCGGCGGTCACCGGCGCGCCCGTGTTGCCCCAGCTCGTGCGCACGAAGTTCGACACGTCCGCGACTTCCTGGTCCGACAGGCGCCAGCCGAACGGCGGCATCGTGAAGGTCGACGGCGCGGTGCGCGTCCCTTGCAGCGCGCTGCCTTCCAGCACGACATGGATCAGCGAGGTCGGATCGTCGCCCTGCACGACCGGGTTGCCGGCCAGCGCCGGGAACACGCGCGTATAGCCGTGGCCGTCGCTGCGATGGCAGGCCATGCAGTTGTCGCGATAGACGGCCGCGCCCGGCTTGCTCGCATCGCCGGTCTGCAGCGCCTTCGCGGCGGCCGCGTCGTACACGTGCGGCTGCTCGCCCTGCACGCGCGGCGACAACGTCTTCAGGTAGCGCGCGATCGCGTTCAGGTCGTCGTCGGTCATGTGCTGCATGCTGTGGCCGACCACGTCCGTCATCCCGCCGAACGCGGCCGTGCGCAGCGTGCGGCCGGTCTTCAGGAACTGCACGATCTCGGCTTCGTTCCACGTGCCGAGGCCCGTGCGCGGCTCGCCGCGCAGGCTCGTCGGCACCCAGCCGTCGATCGCCGCGCCGCCGGCCAGAAAGTCGGGGCCGTCCGCGTCGGTCAGCCCGCGCTCCTGCATCGTCGGCGCGCGCGGCGTATGACACGCGCCGCAGTGGCCGAGCCCCTGCACCAGATACGCGCCGCGCGCGACCACCGGGTCGGTGTACGGCGCCGCGTCGAACGGCTTCGGCGATGGCGCGAACATCTTGCGCCAGATGCCGAGCGGCCAGCGCATCGACAGCGGCCACACGATGTCGACCGCGCGGTTCTCGTGCTCGACGGGCGCGACGCCGTGCATGAAGTACGCGTACAGCGCCTTCATGTCGTCGTCGGTCAGCCGCGAATACGACGGGAACGGCATGGCCGGATACATCGTGTCGCCGTTCTTGCGCACGCCTTCGCGCACCGCGCGGGTGAAGTCCTCGTAGGTCCAGCCGCCGAGGCCCGTCTTCGGGTCCGGCGTGATGTTCGTCGAGTAGATGCCGCCGATCGGCGTGTCGAACTTCAGCCCGCCCGCGAACGGCTTGCCGCCGCTCGCGGTGTGGCAGGCGATGCAGTCGCCGGCGCGGGCCAGGTATTCGCCGCGCTTGACGAGGGCCGCGTCGGCGGACAGCGCCGCCGGTGCGGCCGCCGGGCCCGAAGCCGCGGCCGGCGCGGACGCGGGCTGTGCGAACGCTGCACCGCCCGGCAGACCGAATGCCGTCCATGCCGCGCCGATCGCCAGCGCGCGCCGCAGCGGGGAAACGCGGCGCGCGGCGTTGTGGTGGTTCATCGTCCTCTTCATGCGGTCACCAGCGGGGCGGGATTTTTCAGGTACTGCTCGCGGATCGCGCGTGCCGACCAGTAGGCCAGCGCCGCGACGATCCCGGTCGGGTTGTAGCCGATGCCCTGCGGCAGCGCGGACGCGCCCATCACGAACACGTTGTGCACGTCCCAGCACTGCAGATAGCGGTTCAGCACGCTCGTCTTCGGGTCGGTGCCCATGATCGCGCCGCCGACGAGGTGGGTCGTCTGGTACTGGCGCGAGTCGAAGTGCTTGCCGAACTCGCGCGTCGACACGCCGATCGCCTTCGGCCCCATCGCCTCCGCGATCTTCTTCATCTGCCCGGTCACGTACTGCGCCATCCTGATGTCGTTGTCCTTCCAGTCGAACGTCATCCGCAACAGCGGCTGGCCGTACGAATCGCGATAGGTCGGATCGAGATCGAGGTACACGTCGCGGTACGACATGTTGGTGCCGTGCGCATCCATCGAGATCGTGTGCGCGTAGTTGTCCTTCACCGCCTTCTTCCACGCCGAGCCCCACTGCGGCGTGCCGGGCGGCGTCGCGATGCCGCTGATCGGCTTCACGCCGGCCTGGTTCACCCACAGCGGCGAGCCGCCGACGAAGCCGAGCGGGCCGTGATCGAAGTTGTCCGCGTTGAAGTCGTCCACCGCGACGCCGTTGCCGCCCGCGCCGATGAATGGATTCGTGTAGGTGTCCTTGTCGAAGAACGCCTTGATCGTCGACAGGTTCTGGTACGCGAAATTGCGGCCCACGACGCCTTCGCCCGACACCGGGTCGTACGGCTTGCCGATGCCCGACAGCAGCAGCAGGTGCACGTTGTGATACTGGAACGCGGCCACGATCACGAGATCGGCCGGCTGGTGCACTTCACGCCCGGCCGGATCGACGTAGGTCACGCCGGTCGCGCGCTTCTTCGTGTCGTCGAGGTCGACGCGCAGCACGTGGCACTTCGAGCGCAGCTCGAAGTTCGGCGCCTGCTTCAGCGCCGGCAGGATGTTCAGGTTCGGCGACGCCTTCGAGTACATGTAGCACGCGTAGCCGCTGCAGTAGCCGCAGAAGTTGCACGGGCCCATCTGCACGCCGTACGGGTTCGTGTACGGCCCCGACGTGTTCGCCGACGGCAGCCGGTACGGATGCAGGCCGAGCGAGTGCGCCGCATCGAAAAAGCGCTGCGCCGAATACGTATTGAGCTGCGCGGGCAGCGGGAAGTTGTCGCTGCGATTCGCCTCGAACACGTTGCCGTCGCCGACCACCTTGCCGCCGACCTTGTACGCCTGCCCCGACGTGCCGAACACCTTCTCGGCGAAATCGAAATGCGGCTCGAGCTCGTCGTACGTGACGCCCGTATCCTGGATCGTCATCCCTTCGGGGATGAACTTCTTGCCGTAGCGCTCTTCATAGTGGCTGCGCAGGCGCAGCTCTTCCGGCGTGATCCGGAAGTGCACGCCCGACCAGTGCAGCCCCGCGCCGCCGACGCCTTCGCCCGGCAGGAACGCGGCGAGCTGCCGGTACGGCAGCGCGGTGTCCTGCAGGCCATGGCGGATCGACACGGTCGTCTTCGACAGATCGAGGAACAGCTTCTTGCGGATGTTGTAGGTCAGCTCGTCGATCGTGTTCGGGTACGCGCCGTCCGGATAGGTGTCGCGGTATTCGCCGCGCTCGAGCGCGACGACGTTCAGGCCCGCTTCGGTCAGTTCCTTCGCGAGAATCGCGCCGGTCCAGCCGAAGCCGACGATCACCGCATCGACGTGCGGCTTCTTATCTGCGGCCATCAGCTGCGCTCCCCGTTGATCGAGACGGGGCCGTACGGATAGGGCTTGCCGCTCTGGTTGACGAAATCCATGAAGTCCGCGCGCGCGCCCGGGAAACCGATCATCTTCCACGCGGCCATGTCGCGATTGCCGCCATGCACCGGATCGCAGAAGTAGCCTTCGCGCGTGTTCTGCAGCAACTGGCCGAGGAACACGCCGGGCGGGACGTCGTCGATCTGCGCGCTGCCCTTCTCCAGCGCGCCGAGCACCGTGTCGCGCGTCGGTGCGTCGAGATCCGCGAACGCCTTGCCGTGCGTCTTCTCGCAATAGCGGTTGACGGCCGCGATGCCGAGCCGGTAGATGTCGCGCGGCACCAGCTTCAACTGGTAGCCGAGCTCGGGCACGCCCTGCTGGAACGGCCCCTGCATGTACCACGTCGCGCCGTGCGCATACGGCGTCTCCATCTGGCGATCGATGAATTCGGGCACGCCCGCTTCGAGTGCGCCGGGGCCTTCGGCGTCGGCAGGAATCAGCCGGTCGACGGCGGCCTGGACGAACGCCCATTCCTTCGCATCGAAAAAGGTCGGCTTGTACGGCGCGCGTTCGGCGCTGGCCGACGCAGTGGACGCGTTGCCGGCCGTCGTCGCGGACGACGACGACGAACGCAGGTCGCAGCCGGCGACCGACGCGATCGGCACGAGCGCGACCGAGGTGCGCAGGAAACGGCGACGCGAATTGGGTTTGTCAGGTGGCGTGGACATGGTCGGATGTTGATCGTTGGGGATCGGGTTCGGACGCGCGCATTCCGCATGCCGCGTGCCCGGCGGGCAGCCGTGCCGCGGGCGGCCGGTCGCCGTGTTCTTTCGGGTGGTGCGCACAACCTCGATGCAGGCGTCCGGCGGCGCAGTCCGCGGCGGCGCCGTCATTGCTGCCGCACGTCGCCCCGGGGCTGGCGGCCCTGCACGGCTGGACCTCTTCGCGGGCCTATCGTCGGACAAATACCGGCATCGGCCTGCATCTGTCCGTCATCGCCCACGACCCTTGTTCAACTTAGACGTCGCGTCGGCGGACAGCAAGCGCAACGTGCACGACCCTCTTTTCCGGCCGGGCGACGAGTGCGGCGAATTATATATGGAACCGGTTCCATTACTAGAGGGTTCGATGCAATTCAGTGCATCGAAATTAGCAACAATGGGAAGTTCGCAAGACCGAATGTGCAAGGATGGCGAGATGGCGGATGCGTTCGCCGGTCGCGCAAACGAGCTGGACGCGAGGCGCCGGGGACGCGGGGGACGCGGGGGATGTGACGGACGTGAGAGACGTGAGAGACGTGAGAGCCACGTGGGCCGCGTGTCGCTTCCCGGCGACGCCCGCTCGGATGGCGATGTCGAGTTGCACCGCGCTCCGGTAGCTTCCGCCTCTTATGCATAGCCACGATGCCGTGCCGGCCGAATACCTTACGCCGACCGATACGCACGCGGGCTGAATCGCGCGCGGCGCTCCCCTCACCACGGCCAGAACATCGACGCGATCGACAGCGCCAGCGCCGCGCACAGCGGCGAGTAATACAGCGTGTCCATCCGCGCGAAACGCGACCCGCGAATCCGCTTGAAAAAGCCGACGTAACGGAAATCGCCGACGGCCCGCACCGCGAAGATCAATGCGAGCGCAACGACCGCGAACGCGACCGTGCCGGGATACGCATTGCGCCCCAGCCAGCCGGCACGCGCGGCGACCACGCCTGCGCCGCCCAGCAGTGACGCCGCGACGGCGAGCGTACCGACGACGGTCGGCCGCAACAGCGGTACGCCGTCGTGCTCCGGAATGGCCGAGCGCTTGCCCATCCGCCCGCCGAACGCCCAGTAGACGTGCACGAACGCGATGGCGCAAAGCGTCGGCACGCTGAAATACGCACTGGTCATGTCGGTCAAGTCCTCGTCTCGTTGTCTCGTTGTTTTGCCGAAAGCATTCCCGCACGCGGCACGCATGACGATACCGAAACCCGGCCACGCGCGCATTGCGACGTCCGGTCGCAACGGCCGCAACCGATAGCCGCGCATGTTGCGTTGCAGTGCGCATGCGTCGTCGCGCAGGCCGGCCGCTTGACTTCCCTCCGTGCACAACTACCCTGTTATTCCAGTACTGCGGTCGGCACGCCGCCACGCAACCGGCTGCCCGCACGACGACGATAACGAAGGCCATGGAGGCGACTCATGCTGATCGGTGTGCCGAAAGAGATCAAGAACCACGAGTACCGCGTCGGCCTCACGCCGGCCGGCGCGCGCGAACTCGTGCGGCACGGCCATCGCGTGCTCGTGCAACGCGGCGCGGGCACGGCGATCGGCCTGCTCGACGACGACTACACGGCAGCGGGCGCATCGCTCAGCGACGGCGCGGACGACATCTTCGCGCGCGCCGACATGATCATCAAGGTCAAGGAGCCTCAGCCGGCCGAATGCGCGATGCTGCGGCGCGGCCAGATCCTCTATACGTACCTGCATCTCGCGCCCGATCCCGCTCAGGCCGCCGCGCTCGTGAAATCCGGCGCGGTCTGCATCGCGTACGAAACCGTGACCGGCCCGGGCGGTGGCCTGCCGTTGCTCGCCCCGATGAGCGAAGTCGCCGGCCGCATGTCGATCCAGGTCGCGGCGACCCACCTCGAAAGCCCGCGCGGCGGCCGCGGGCTGCTGATGGCCGGCGTGCCCGGCGTGCCGGCCGCGCACGTCGTCGTGCTCGGCGCGGGCGTCGTGGGCACCGGCGCACTGCAGATGGCGGTGGGCCTGGGCGCGCGCGTCACCGTGCTCGACAACAACGTGAACCGGTTGCGCCAGCTCGATCTCGTGTTCGCCAACCGGATCGCGACCGTCTGCTCGAATGCGCAAACGGTCGACGAAGCCGTGCGCGAGGCCGACGTCGTGATCGGCGCCGTGCTGGTGCCGGGCGCGTCGGCGCCGCGGCTCGTCACGCGCGACATGATCGCGACGATGCGCAAGGGAGCGGTCGTCGTCGACGTCGCGATCGATCAGGGCGGATGCTTCGAGACCTCGCATGCGACCACGCACGCGGCGCCGACCTTCGTCGTCGACGGCGTGGTCCACTACTGCGTCGCGAACATGCCCGGCGCGGTCGCGCGCACGTCGACCTTCGCGCTGAACAATGCAACGCTCGGCCATGCGCTCGCGCTCGCCGACAAGGGCTGGAAGCAGGCGATGCTCGACGATCCGCATCTGCGCGCGGGCCTGAACGTGTGCGACGGGCACATCACGTACGAAGCGGTCGCACTCGCGCTCGGCCTGCCCTACGTGCCGGCGACCGGCGTGCTCGCTTGACCATGCCGGCATGAGTTGCATGCAACGCGGCCGGCCGCGTTGCGTTCACGCGCCCTTCGACCGGCTGCGCTTCGCGCCGCCGCCCGCGCTGCCCGCACCGCCCATCGTGCGCGCCAGCAGCGGCCGCAGTTGCGCGAGCGTGCGCGTGTTCAGCACATCCTGCCGCGTCAGCCAGCCGCGCCGCGCCTGATCGATGCCGAACGCGAGGTTGTCGAGCTCGTCCGTGCTGCACGCATCCGAACCGATCGCGACCGGCACGCCGGCCTTCGCGGCCTCGCGGCACCAGACGTCCGGCAGATCGAATCGCCGCGGCTGCGCATCGAGTTCGACGAAGCAGCCGCGCGCGGCGGCCCCCGCGAGCACGCGCGGCACATCGAGTGCGCAGGCGTCGCGTTCGCCGAGCACGCGGCCGGTCGGGTGCGCGAGAATCGTGAAATGCGGATGGTCCATCGCGCGCAGCATGCGATCGGTCTGCGCGCCGCGCGGCAGGTCGAAACCGTCGCGCACCGCGCCCACCACGAGATCGAGCCGGCCGAGCATCGCGTCGGGTACGTCGAGGCTGCCGTCCTCGCGAATGCCGGCTTCCACGCCCTTGAGCAACACGAAATCGTCGAACGTCGCGTTGACGCGATCGATCTCGTCGAGCTGGCGCGCGAGCCAGTCGAAGCCGTCCCGGGCGCCATCGGGCGGGGCACGGTCGGTGACGGCCAGGTACGCGAGCCCGCGCGCACGCGCGGCGTCGGCCATCGCGCGCAGGCCGTCGCGGCCGGCCGACGCATCGGTATGCGCGTGCAGGTCGCCATGGAGATGCTTGCGCTCGACCAGCGCCGGCAGCGTGCCGGCACGCGACGCATCGATCTCGCCGCGATCCTCGCGCAATTCGGGCGGCACCTCGTGCAGCCCGATCGCCGCATAGACCGATGCCTCCGTCGCGCCGGCAATCCGCTCGTCGCCGCGAAACACGCCGTATTCGTTGATCTTCAGGCCGCCGGCCTGCGCGATCCTGCGCAGCGCGATGTTGTGCGCCTTCGATCCCGTGAAGTAGACGAGCGCCGCGCCGAACGCATCGGCATCGACGACGCGCAGGTCGACCTGCAACCCGCTGGCAAGCGTCACGCTCGATCGGGTCTTGCCGTGCGCGAGCACGCGCGCCACGTCGGCGTGGCCGACGAACGCTTCGGCGACCGCGGCCGGCTCGCGTGCGGTGACGAGGATGTCGAGATCGCCGACCGTCTCGCGACGGCGGCGGAAGCTGCCGGCCGGCACGGCCTTGCCGACGCCGGCCACCGCACGCAGGCGTTCGAGCAACGGCATCAGCGCTTGCGCGGCGTCGGGCAGCAGAAAGCGTTGCGGCTCGCGCTGCAGGCGATCGTCGATCGCTTCGAGCAGATGCGCTTCGGTTTTCGCGCCGAAGCCCGGCAACTCGCGCACATGCCCGCTCTTCGCTTCGGCGCGCAACTGTTCGAGCGAATCGACGTGCAGCGCGTCATGCAGCGCCTTCACGCGTTTCGCGCCGAGCCCGGGCACATCGAGCAGCTCGACGATCGCGCCGGGCAACGCATGACGCAAGGTTTGCTGCAGTTCGCAGGTGCCGGTCGCGGCGATCTCGCGCAGCTTCGCCGCGAGATCGGCTCCGATCGACGGAATCTTCCCGAGATCGTCGCCGTTCGCGATCATCGTCGGGATATCGCGGCCGTAGTCGGCGACCGTACGCGCGGCGTTGCGGTACGCACGCACGCGAAACGGGTTGGCGCCCTGGATCTCGAGCATGTCGGCGATCTCGGCGAACACGGCCGCGCACTCGGCATTGTGGATCGGCATGATCGGCGTGGCTCCCTTCCACGTGGATGTCGCGCCGCGCACGTGCGCGACGGCGTCTGCCCGCCCGGCGCCGCGTGTCGACGCCGCCGGGCGTCCGTTGGTCATCCTGCGCCGGCCGTGCGTCGCGTGCCGCGCGTTTGAAGCCGCGACGTCAGAGCGACGCGCGCGGCGTCGTCGCGTAGCGTCGCTCGTAGAGCGCCTGGCAATGCGTGCAGCGCTCGGCGGTGGGACGCGCCAGCAGCCGCGCGTAACCGACCGAGCCATCGCAGTCGATGCATTCACCGTAACTGCCGTCGCGCATCCGCTGCTGGGCGCGACCGATCGCGCGCAGCTCGGCCAGCTTCATGCCGATCAATGCATGATCGACGTCGACGAACAGGTCCGCGTTCGCCTCGTCGCCCTCGTCCGGCGCCGCGCCGGCCAGATCCGCATAGGATTCCGACGCGCGCTGGTCTTCGCTCGTGCGGATCTCCGCGCGCAGCGCCTGCTCGCTCTCGTTCAGCCGCTGCTTCAGCGTCTGCCGTTGTTGTGGGTCGAGCGACATGGCCGTCTCTCCTGTTCCGGGTTCCGCGCGAAAAAAGAGCGGCGCGCGGTATCGCGCCGGTGCGCGGCACGCAGGCACGACTGCGCCGCCGCATCCGGATGGGCGGCCGGACGTGCGAAACGCCGGACGCATTCGACGCAGGATAAACCCATTGAACACGCGTGTGTTGACCGAAATCGGCGTACCCGTCACGCAGCGGCAGCGGTGCTGAAACTGGGGACCGACGCGCAATCCCGGCTTCGCGGCATGCGCCGCGAAGTCCGCGGGCGCAACCGCAGCGCAGCAATTTCCCGTGCGGCCACGGCGCATCCCTCCGTGCTCGCGAACCCGCATCATGCAGCCGATACGACCGCGCGCATGGGCCCGCCCCGATGATTCGGCATCCTTAGAATGCGTTGCGCCCGACGAAGCCGCGCACCACCGTCATCAGGATGATCTTGATATCGAACCAGAAGCTCCAGTTCTGCATGTAGAACAGATCGAACTTCACGCGCGCCTCCATCGCCTCGATCTTGCGCGTCTCGCCGCGATAGCCGTTCACCTGCGCCCATCCGGTGATGCCGGGCCGCACGCGGTAGCGGTACATGTAGCAGTCGATCAGTTGCCGATACAGGTCGTCGTGCTCGATCGCGTGCGGACGCGGGCCGACCACCGACATCTGTCCGAACAGCACGTTGAAGAACTGCGGCAGCTCGTCGAGCGACGTGCGCCGCAGGAACGCGCCGACGCGCGTGATGCGCGCATCGTTGCGCGACGCCTGCCGCACGACGCCGGGCTGCGCGCGATGCACGCGCATCGTCCGGAACTTCAGGATGTCGAACTCGCGGCCGTCGACGCCCTTGCGGCGCTGCCTGAACAGCACGGGCCCCGGCGACGACAGCTTGACCGCGATCGCCAGCACCGCCAGCAGCGGCAGCAACGGAATCAGCACGCCGAACGCGAACAGCCGATCGAACGCGAACTTCGCCCACAATTCCGGCGCGGAACGCGGCGTGGTCGCGAGATTGATCGCCGGCATGCCGAGCACGTCGGTCGCGGAACGATCGACGATCGCCATCTGCCGCACGTCGGGCAACAGTCGCAACTCGACGAACTCGTCGCGCAACTCGCGCACGATGCGGTGGATCCGCCACTCGTGCGACATCGGCAGCGTGAGCCAGACCTCGTCGATGTCGCCGCCGCGAATCAGGTCGCGCAACGTGTTCCAGTCGTCGATCACCGGCACGCCGCCGATGCCGCCCGCGGCGGCCTGTGCATCGTCGTCGAATACGCATGCGGCCACGAACGGGCCGTTCGGCGCGAGCTGCATCCGCTCGATCGCCACGCGTCCGTATGCCGTTGCGCCGACGACGGCGACGCGGCGCTGCCGCGCAAGCGGGTCGCCGCGCGTCAGCGCGAGCGCCAGCAGCGCCGCTCGGCCGAGCAGCACCGCCGCATCGCCGGCCAGCACCGTGCGCACGATCCAGCGGGTCGTCACCGTGCCGCCGCGATTCATGATCCACATCGTGCCGGCCACCGTCAGCACGCTCGCGCACACCACCGCCACCAGCGTGTGCGTCAGCACGTGCGTGCCGCCCTGCACCGCCACGCCGCCGGGCACCGTGCGCAGGTAGCGCGGCAGCAACGCCACCGTCAGCACGCACAGCAGCGCGATCGAACCGCGTTGCCCATCGGACAATTCATGCCATCCGAGACCCGACGCCGCCTGCGCGACGAGCGTCCCGGCCAGCACGAGCGCGCCGTCGGCCACTGCGATCGCAGTTCGTCGCATTGCATTCGTTCCACCGGACATCGACTGCATCGTCACGCACCGTGCGCGGGGAATCCGAAATGCGCGTCCGGCATGCGCGGGCGAACCGTCGCCGGCCGCGCATTTGCGCGCGTGCCGAGCAACCGGCGATAGTCGGCACGAATCAGGTCGTAGCACTCGCACGCCTGATGTTCGAGGCCGTGCCGGTCGAGCACCGTGATGCGGCCGCGGCGTTGCCGGATCAGCCCGGCCTCCTGCAGGTTCCCGGCCGCTTCCGTCACCCCTTCGCGCCGCACGCCGAGCATGTTCGCGATCGTCTGCTGCGTGACGGCCAGCTCGTCGCCGTCGATCCGGTCGTGCGCGAGCAGCAGCCAGCGGCTGAGCTGCTCGCTGACCGAGTGGTGCCGGTTGCACAGCGCACTGCGCGAGATCTGCGCCATCGTCGCCTGGCAAGTGTTGAGCAGCAGCCGGTAAGTCTGCGCCGATCGCTCGAATTCGGCGCGCATCACGCAACTCGGCACGCGATAGGCCATGCCGCCGATACGCACCTCGACCCGGCTCGACGCGGCGAGACCGCCGACCAGCGTCCCCAGCCCGACCACGCCCTCGCGGCCGACCACCGCCACTTCGACCATCGCACCGTCTTCCATCAGGTGCTGCACCGACATCATCGCCGTCGTCGGAAAGTGCAGGTGGCGCATCGGCTCGCCGACCCGGTCGAGCATCCCGGCCTTGATCCTGACCAGTTCGAGATGCGGTGCGATGGCGCGGATGCTGTCCTCCGGGAGGGCAGCAAGGATGGCGTTCGCCGAATAGCTCGAGTGAAGATGAAGCATGTCTGTTTCCCTTTTATCGTCCGCGCCGCCGGCAGCAGCAGGCTCGGAACTCGTTATCTCGATGCGCGCCCGGACATTGACAGCGGTTGCGGCCCACAACCCTGAATCCGACTGATCATCGGCTTGTCATCGCCGAATTGAGTCGACTGCCCCGTTTCGACACGCCAGCCCGAATAAGCGATTTACGTGCCAATAGCCGCCCGTCCTTAATATATGAATCACATCCGATTTAGAGCCGCCGAATAACCGCCCCCAAATCCCAAAAAGCGTCTCATTTCCGGACACTCTCCCGCGCGACGGACACAGCGAGCATTCGACTGATCAATTCCCGCGACTCCGGCCAGAACGGCCGCGTGGCGGCCGCGACGCTTATCGTTCAAATACTTACAGCCGATTTTCAATTGTTTTCGTGATGTGCAGCGCAGCATTTCGCGTCATCGCCGTACCGCACACGCTCGTTTCAAACTGTCTCAAATTTGAATCGATACACTAATTCACGGCTCTGTCCGCTACCGCACACATCTCCATAAGCCGTTGATTAAAATGACAAATCAGGCGGACCCCATTAATTTGTCAAATAATGTTCAATGCCTTCCGGCCACTTTCGCTGTACGATTCGCCGTGTCGACCGATTGATTCCCGGTCGACATAGAATGACAAGCAAGCTCACGATTCCATTTCCGGATGATTAATTCCGGAAAATGAATCATTAAATCGACATAACGTTCTGGCTCAATTGCAATCGTCAAACTTTGTGAAATGAAGGAATGCGGAATTGTTCGAATTCAATTGCGTGCTAGCCTTTTTCGCGAGTATCGTCATTCCGTTTTGATCAACAAAAGTCCGCACGATCGTGCGAAATCCCGTTCCGGGGTTCGCCGAGACGACGCGCGACCGCCAACCTGCGAGGATGCGCCGTGACTCACCAGGCCGCCGACGCCGTCGCGTATGCGAACGGCGTGATCGAGCTTTCCCACAGCTTCGACGCCAACCGGTTTCTCGCGGCCATCGACCGCGACGAGCTCGCCACGCTGACACCCCACCTGCAACTCGTTCACCTGAAGTCCGGGCAGGTGCTATGCGAACCCGGCGAAATGCTCGCCGCGGTCTACCTGCCGGTCACGAACGCGATTTCGCTGCAGTACGTGTCGTCCGGCGGCATGACGCTGGAAGTCGCGGAGATCGGCAGCGAAAGCGTGGTCTGCGACGACGTGATCGGCGGCAGCGGCCGGATGCCCTGCCGCGCGGTCGCGTGCCGCGACGGTTTCGTCTACCGGCTCGACCGGCGCGTCTTCGCGGCCGCGTTCGATGCGTCGCCGGTGATCCGCCATCTCGTGTTCGTCGGCGTGCGGCTGCTGATGGCGCAGGTCTCGCAGATCACGTTCTGCAGCCGTCATCACGTGCTCAAACATCAGTTGTGCAGATGGTTCCTGCTCGCGTTCGACCGCACGCGCAGCATCGAGATCCAGGTGACGCACAGCATGCTCGCGCAAATGCTCGGCGTGCGGCGCGAAACGGTCACGGACGCCGCCGGCGAAATCCAGAAGCTCGGCCTGATCCGGCAATACCGCAGCTCGATCGAGCTCGCGGACCTCGACGGCCTCGAAAAAATGTCGTGCGGCTGCCGCGCGATCGTGCGCGACGAGATGAAGCGCATCCTGTCGGCCGACTCGGGCGTGCCGGCCGCATCGCGCGCGTGACCGGCGCACCGGGCCGGGACGGCGCGTCGGCGCCGCCGGCGTGCCGGGTCAGCTGTTTGTAGGGTGCCGAACAGAACGCCGTGTCTGCCGATGGTCTACTGATGCCGGACTGCCGGGGGGATGTCAGCGCGTGTCGCGCGTCTGCCCGGGCGGACGACACCACGCATGCCGGAGCAGCACGTGAAAAACGAAATCAGAACCATCCTGAAGCACGTCGCCCACCTCGAAGCCGCGATCGATTCGATCGGCGACGGGGACGACCTCTACGAAGCGGGCCTCTCGTCGCTCGATACGATCCAGCTGATGCTCGCGATCGAAAAGCAGTTCAACATCGAGATTCCCGACGAGATGCTGAACCGCAACCTGTTCCGCAGCATCGACGCACTCGCGGACACGATCGCCATGCTGCAACGCACCGAGCACTCCGCATGAGCGCGCTGCTTCCCGAACTCGCGTCCGACAGCGATTCGCATCGGCTCGACGAGGCCGCGCATGCCGTCGCGCAGATCGCCGCCCAGCATGCCGATGCGGTCGATCGCGACGCGCGCTGCCCCGTCGAGGCGATCGAGGCGATGCGCGCGCGCCGGCTGCTCGGCGCCATGGTGCCGACCCATCTCGGCGGCGCGGGCGCGTCGCTGGAAGACATCGCGTCGGCCTGCTCGATCCTCGGCCAGGCGTGCGCATCGTCGGCGATGGTGTTCGCGATGCACCAGATCCAGGTCGCCTGCATCGTCGACCACGCCGCCGACCAGGGCTGGCACAAGCTGTTCCTGCAGCAGCTCGTGCGTCACCAGTGGCTGCTCGCCTCGGCCACGTCGGAGGACGGCGTCGGCGGCAACCTGCGCGCGAGCCAGTGCGCGCTCGAAATCGACGCCAGCGGGTTCCGGTTGCACAAATCCGCGCCGACGATCTCGTACGGCGACTACGCGGACGGTATTCTCGCCACCGCGCGACGCGATGCGGACGCGCCGGCTTCCGAGCAGGTGCTCGTCACGCTGCTGCGCGACGGCTATACGCTCACGCGCCGCGGCGAATGGGACACGCTCGGCATGCGCGGCACGTGCAGCAACGGCTTCGTGCTCGACGCGCAAGGCGCCGCCGTGCAATGCCTGCCGGTGCCGTTCGCGAAGATCGCCGAGGAAACGATGGTGCCGGTCTCGCACATCCTGTGGGCCGCGGTGTGGATCGGCGTGGCCGGCGACGCATTCCATCGCGCGCACCAGTTCTTCCGCGCGCAGGCGCGCCAGACCGACGGCGCACCGTCGCCCGCCGCGCGACGCATCGCCGAATCGCTCGCGCTGATGCAGGCGATGCAGGCTCGCGTCGACAACGTGCTGCGCCTCCACGCGAGCGCGTCGGCCCGCTCGTGGTCGGCCGGCATGGCCTGGGCCGCCGAGATCAATACGCTGAAGACCTACGTGTCGGCGACCGCGCTCGAAGTCGCGCACCAGGCGATGATGATCTGCGGGATGGCCGGCTACAAGCAAGGCACGCCGTTCAGCATCGGCCGCCACATTCGCGACCTGCACGCGGCGCCGCTGATGATCAGCAACGACCGCATTGCCGCCAACACCGCGAGCCTGTTGCTCGCGCTGCGTCCCGCGACGCTGGAGAAACATACGTGAACGATCGCCTCGCCGTGCCCTCCGCCGCCTCCGTCCCCGCCGACGCACCGCTCGACCGTGCGGGCGTCAATCCGCTGCGCGATGCGCTGATCGACGCGGGCCTGCTGGTTTCGACCGGCATCCAGGGCCTGTTCGGCCGCAGCGAGCGATTCGAGCGCGTGGTCGAAGCGCTCGACGCGTTCGTCACGCGCCTCGGCGCCGACCAGCAGGCCGAAGTGCTGCGCTTCCCGCCGGCGATGAGCCGCACCGAGTTCGAGCGCAGCGAATACATGAAGAGCTTCCCGCAACTGGCGGGCAGCGTGCACGCATTCTGCGGCGACGAACGCCAGCACCAGCGCGTGCTGCAATGCCTCGATCGCGGCGACGACTGGACCGAAAACCAGAAGCCGACCTACGTCGTGATGACGCCGGCCGCGTGCTACCCCGTGTATCCCGTCGTCGCGCGTGCTGGGGCGCTGCCCGCCGACGGCCGGATCGTCGACGTGTTCTCGTACTGCTTCCGTCACGAACCGTCGCTCGACCCGACCCGCATGCAACTGTTCCGGATGCGCGAATACGTGCGGATCGGCACGCCCGAGCAGATCGTCTCGTTCCGCGAGACGTGGATGGAACGCGGCACGCGGATGATCGAAGCGCTGCGCCTGCCGAATGCGATCGATCTCGCGAACGATCCGTTCTTCGGGCGCGGCGGCAAGATCGTCGCGAACAGCCAGCGCGAGCAGAACCTGAAGTTCGAGCTGCTGATTCCGATCGAGCATGACGACCGACAGACCGCGTGCCTGAGCTTCAACTACCACATGGACCATTTCGGGCTGCTGTGGGACATCCGCACCGCGACGGGCGACGTCGCGCACACGGGCTGCGTCGGCTTCGGCCTCGAACGGCTCACGCTCGCGCTGTTCCGCCACCACGGCTTCGACATCGACGCCTGGCCGCAAGCGGTTCGCGACGTGCTGTGGGGCACGCCATGAGGTTCGTTTCCCGCGACGGCGAAGACGCGTCGTTCGAGGGGGTGCGCCACCGCGCGCGCCACTACCGGCCGCACCCGCTGCACAGTCAGGAGATGGTCTGGAAGCAGACCAACTGCTATGTCGACATGTGGCTCGAGGTGCTCCGGTGGTGGGGGCTCAATCCGTATGCGGCGCTGCCGTTTACGATCGCGCTCGATTTCGAAGGCGACCAGTTCACGTTCTTCAAGTTTCCGCACGACGAGCTGGAGCGGCTCTACGGGATCGTCGTGCAGGAACATTCGATCTACGAGCCGCTCGATCAGCACATCGAGACGCAGGTCGCGCGCGGCCACCTGATGATCGTCGAGGCCGACGCGTGGTTCCTGCCCGATACGCGCGGCAGCAGCTACCGCACGCAGCACACGAAGACGACGATCGGCATCGACGCGATCGACCGTGCGCAGCACCAGATCGGCTACTTCCACAACAGCGGCTATTACGTCGCCGAGGATTTCGACTACAACGGGCTCGTCGGCGCCAGCTCGCCGATGACGCTGCCGCCGTACGTCGAATGCGCGAAGCGACGCTTTGCACCGCTCGACGAACGCGCGCTGTGCGAAGCCTCGCTCGCCGCGTTGCAGCGCCACCTGCGGCGCGTGCCGATCGTCGATCCGATCGCGGCGTTCCGCCGGCAGTTGCAGACCGACGCGCGCATCCTCGCGGACGCGCCGCTCGAGCGCTTCCATGCGTACTCGTTCAATTCGGTGCGGCAGCTCGGCGCGAATTTCGAACTGTTCGGCCACTATGCGCGCTGGCTGCAAGCGAGCGGCTGCACCGGGCCGTTCGCCGAAATCCGCGCCGCGTGCGATCGCATCGCGTCCGAAGCGATGGTGCTCGAATTCCGGCTCGCGCGCGCGTGCGCACGCGGCAAGGAAGAATACGGCGATTCGACGCTCGAAGCGATCGAGGTCGCGTATGCCGACCTCGTCGCGTGCGCGCGGCAGATCGGCGCGCCGCTGCGGCACGTGACGCCCGTGCGCGCCGACACCGCACCCGTGTCGGCCATGCGGTGACGCGCGCCCGCACCCCGCCCGCATGGTCGATGCTGGCGACGGCCGCGGGCGCCGTGCGCGAACCGCGCGACCTCCCGGCCGATCACGGCGACTGGATCGCGGCGCCGGTGCCCGGCACGGTCGCGCAGGCGCTCGCGCTGGCCGGTCGGCTCGACGAAGCCGCGTCGCTCGACGAGCGCGACCACTGGTACCGGCTCGAGCTGCGCGGGCGCGGGCCGCGCATTCTGCGCTTTCACGGCCTCGCGACGCTCGCCCACGCCTGGCTCGACGACACGCCGATCCACCGCTCGGACAGCATGTTCGTCGCGCACGACGTGCCGGTGTCGCTCGACGGCACGCACCGGCTGACCCTCTGTTTCCGCGCGCTCGCGCCGCATCTGCGCGACGCGCGCGCGCCGCGCCGTGCGCGCTGGCGCACGCGGCTCGCCGAACCGGCCGCCTTGCGCACGATCCGCACGTCGCTGTTCGGGCACATGCCGGGCTGGTTTCCGCCGTATGTGCCCACCGGCCCGTGGCGGCCCGTCGAGGTGCTCGATCCGGCCAGCGGCCCCGTCCTGGCCGATTGCAAACTGCATGCCCGTATCGAAGGCGACACGGGCTGGCTCGACGCGGAACTGACGTTCGCCGCGCCGCTGCCCGCCGCGTTCGCGGCGCGGCTGTCGTGCGGCGACCATCACGCGACGCTCGAACGTGCCGACATCGACCAACTGCGCGCAAGCGTCGCGATACCGAACGTGCGTCGCTGGTGGCCGCATACGCACGGCGAACCGGCGCTCTACGAGATCGCGCTGCATATCGGCGCCGCGCGCCGGCCGCTCGGCTCGACGGGTTTCCGTACGATCGAGGTCGATTCCGGCGCCGACGGCAAGGGATTCGGGCTACGCATCAACGGCGTGCCGGTGTTCGCGCGCGGCGCATGCTGGAGCAGCGCCGCGCCGCTCGCGCTGCACGCGGACGACGCGACCTACGCCCGCCTGCTCGGGCTCGCACGCGACGCCGGCTTCAACATGATCCGCGTCGGCGGCACGATGACCTACGAGGCCGACGCGTTCCACGCATGGTGCGACCGGCTCGGGCTGCTGGTCTGGCAGGACTTCGGTTTCGCGAACTTCGATTACGCGCTCGACGATCCCGCGTTCGCGGCCAACGTCGATCGCGAAGCGAGCCAGTTCCTGTCGCGTCGCGGCGCTTCGCCGTCGCTCGCGGTGCTGTGCGGCGGCAGCGAGATCGCGCAACAGGCGGCGATGTCGGGGCTCGGGCCGAAGCAGCGCTTCGTCGAGCTGACGGCCGACCGGCTGGCCGGCCACGCGGCCGCGCACCGCCCCGATGTCCCGTACGTGCCCGATTCGCCCGACGGCGGCGTGCTGCCGTTCACGCCGCGCGAACGCGTGTCGCACTACTACGGCGTCGGCGCGTACCTGCGTCCGCTCGACGACGCGCGCCGCGCGGACGTGCGATTTGCGAGCGAATGCCTCGCGTTCGCGAACGTGCCGTGCGATGCGACGCTCGCGGAACTCGGCTGGCCCGGCGTGCACGAGCCGCGCTGGAAGGCGGCGGTGCCGCGCGACCCCGGCACGTCGTGGGATTTCGACGACATCCGCGACCACTATCTGCAGACGCTGTACGACGTCGCGCCCGACCGGCTGCGACGCGAGGATCCGGCGCGCTACGTCGAGCTGTCGCGTGCGGTGATCGCGGACGTGATGCGCGAGACGTTTTCCGAATGGCGACGCACCGGTTCGCGTTGCGCCGGCGCGCTCGTGTGGCAGTTCCAGGACGTGACGCCGGGCGCCGGATGGGGCGTGATCGACGCCGCGCACCGCCCGAAATCGGCATGGTATGCGCTGCGCCAGGTGCTGCAGCCGATCCAGGTGCTGCTCGTGGACGAAGGCCTGAACGGGCTCGACGTGCACGTGGTCAACGAGCGCCCGGCGCCGCTGTCGGCCGCGATCGACCTGGTCGCGCTACGCGACGGCCGTACGCCGGTCGCACGGGCCGGCTGCCCGGTGCGGATCGCCGCGCACGACACGGTGCGGCTCGGCTCGGCCGAGCTGCTCGGCCGCTTCTTCGACTGGACCTACGCGTACCGCTTCGGCCCCTGCGAACACGATACGGTCGTCGCGACGCTGCGCGCCGACGACGGCACGCTGCTGTCGCAGGCGTTCCATTTCCCGTCCCGCACGCATCCTGCCGTGCTGGCGCGTCGCGAACCGGGGATCGAAGCGTGCGTCTCGCGCACCGGCGAGACCTGGCACGTCGACATCGACACACGGCACGTCGCGCGCCACGTGCAGATCGACGCACCGGGTTTCATGCCGAGCGACGACTGGTTCCATCTCGCGCCCGGCACGCCGGCGCGCATCGCGCTCATTCCATTGCGAATCGACGGGAAGCACGCGACGGCCGACGACCATGCGCCGCCCGCGGTGGAAATCCGGGCCGTGAACGCCGCGCGCGCGGTGCGCGCCAGCCAGGCCGGGTGACGCGACGCTCGCGGCTCGCCGCGAGCGTCGGGCCGCCGCGTGTCAGTCGGACGATCCCGTGCTGCGCGGCCGCTCGATGCCGTACGCCTCCATCCAGCGATACAGCGTCGCGCGCGACACGCCGAGTTCGCGCGCGGAAGCGGCGACGCGCCCGCGCGTGCGCAGCAACGCGGTTTCGATCGCTTCGCGCTCGATCGACTTGCGGATGTCGGCCACCGACGGCGACGCCGCGTCGAGACAGTATTCGAGCTCGAGATCCTGCGCGGTGATCAGACGCCCTTCCGTCATCACGACCGCCCGGCGCACGCGGTTGATCAATTCGCGGACGTTGCCCGGCCAGTCGTGCTTGTAGAGCGCCGTGATCGCATCCGTCGAGAACCCGCGCACGCGATGGCGCGCATCGCCGCGAAAGCGCTCGAGCATGTGATGCGCGAGTAGTTCGATGTCCTTGCCGCGCGCGCGCAGCGGCGGCTGATCGATGCGCATCACGCACAGACGGTGGAACAGGTCGGCGCGAAAGCGCCCTTCCTCCATCGCATCGCGCAGATCGACGTGCGTCGCCGACACGATCCGGACATCGACCGGCACCGGATCGCTGCCGCCAAGACGATGAATCGCACGCTCCTGCAGAAACCGCAGCAGGCTCGCCTGGCTTTCGTGCGGCAGGTCGCCGATTTCGTCGAGCAGCAGCGTGCCGCCGTTCGCGGCCTCGACGTAGCCGATCTTGCGCGCGTTCGCGCCGGTAAACGCGCCGCGCTCGTAGCCGAACAGTTCCGATTGCAGCAGGTGCGGCGGAATCGCGCCGCAGTTGACCGCGACGAACGGGCCGTTGCGCCGCTCCGAATGACGGTGGATCGCGACGGCCGTGAGTTCCTTGCCGGTTCCCGTTTCGCCGAACACGAACACCGGTGCGTCGGTGCGCGCGAAACGCCGCACCGTGTCGAACAGCCGCAGCATCGCGCTGCAGGTGCCGACGATGCCCTTTTCCTCCGATTCGAGTTGTTCGCGATCGCGCGCGAACAGGCATTCCATGCCGTAGGCGTGGCCGACCGTATCGGCGATCCGCTGGTGCGACGCCGGCAGCGTGACGTAGTCGAAGCAGTAGTCGCGCAACAGCGCGCGCACGTTCGGCGAGGCGGTCTGGCCGGCGTCCACGAGCGCGACCCAGACGACGTCGCGCATCGACGCGCAGGTCGACGCGATGCTGCCGATCGCATCGGCGTGGCCGCCGCTCAAGTCGAGAATGCCGCAGGTAATTTCGCCCGACGTGTCGCGCAGCTCGTTCGCATGCGCGACGACCGACACTTTCCAGTCGCGGCGCGACAATTCCTTTCGCAGCATCACGGACGGCGACTGCGTCCAGTAAATCAGCGGACGCTGCCCGTTACCGCTCCCCACGCCGGCGCTCTTATCGCGCGTTATTGGCATATTCATAACGAACCATCACTTTCCGCACTCCGCGAACCGTTCGCGTGCGCTGCGGCCGGCGGCGCATGGCCGCCTTTCCGCGCTGCGTTTCCGCAGCTTTGGCGAAGATCGAAACTGCACACGGCGAGAACCCCCGGAGATCGAGCCGGCTGTCATCCGGCCTCGTTGTCATCGAACTCGAACGGAATGCGCGACTGCAGGAGCCGTGACATTCCGGCTTTGAAGCGACCCGCCGTCAGGCGGGGCACGTCGGCACACGGAAACGCCGACCCGCATGTGCGTCGCGTCGTACACGACGGTCGCACCCGATGCCGAGCCGGAGGGCGGCCAAACCGCGCGCGGCTCGACCGCCCCATTTCATCCGCACCTGAATTTACACCCCGTTGCCCGTTGGCCTTGTTACCAAAAGATAAACGTGAATCAGTCGGTTACGCTACCAGTGGCCCGGCGCTCCGCGCTTTTGACCACTGAGATTTGATTATCTATGACCATTCCCGTCAATCAGTGGCAAATACTACTTTTCCGCAAGATTGATCCGGTCGATTGCCCGCGATTTCCATCGAAATCTCCCAAAAAGCAAAGTACCGTGCTCCGCGGAACGCATAATCGCGCGCGCCCCCGGGTAGCCGCATCGCCTGGCGCCCGCGCGCCGGCCGCCCGGCCGTTACACGTCGTAATCACCGGCATCGTGTCGCGCAGGCGCTTTTCGGCGAAATCCCGCCGGCCGACCGGATGTCGGCCGCCGGCCCGCACGTCGTGCGGTGCAGCATGACGGCCGTCCTTGCGCGATCCGCCCACCCGCAGGTTTCGGCCCGAAGCGGCCCCCACCGGCAGATCACCCGGCGGCGCAGGCGCGCGAGCGGCAACGCCCGCGTGCGGGCGTGCGGGATGGCGACGGGATGCGGGAGGATCGCCTCGCCCGGTGTGCACGATGCGATCGACGGCGAGCCAGTGCCCGGCACGCCCGTGCGCCCCCGGTCCGTCGTCAACGATCGCCATCTCGACCCGTCTCCCGGCGCGCGGTTTGCGTGCGATGTCGGCGGGCCGCGCTTCATTGCAGGCCGTCACGATGAACCCATTATGAAAAGGCACCGGCCCCGACGGTGTGTGCTACCGCACATTGCGACGCTCCCGTGACGCGCACATCGCCCGGTATCCCGCGCCGCGCCTGCGAATCCGGAGGGTGAGTGCGCTTTCGAACAGACCGCTCCATTACGCATCCGGATGATGAAGATCGCCGCGCCGCACGGATCGACCGCATCCGCGCGGCGCGGCGTGCCGAAGGCATCACGCGAGGACAGCATCATGGAATGGCATTGTTGTGAATTCGAACATCTGAGCGCCGTCGATCTCTATGCAATCCTGCGCGCGCGCAACGCCGTGCTGGTGGTCGAGGACGCGCACACGCATCTCGACATCGACGGCAAGGACGCGGGCGCGCTGCACGTCTATGCGAGCGTGCGCGACGGCGACGCGATGGAAGTCGCGGCCTACGCGCGCATCCTGCCCGGCGACGACATCGATCCGGACGTCGTGATCGACAAGGTGCTGACGAGCGAAAGCTGCCGCGACGACGACACGCTCGAACGCCTGATCGGGCGCGCGCTCACCGCCGCGCAGGCCGCATGGCCGCAGGCGGCGGTGCGCACGCACGTCCCCGCGCCGCGCCAGGCGTTCTACAAACGGTTCGGATTCCGCAAGGCCTACGGGCCGTATCTCGAACAGGGCGCGCCGTTCGTCGGCATGATACGGTCGGCCGATCGCGCGGCCGGCGCGCTGCGTCACCTGCTGTCGCGAGCCGTTTCGGTCTCGCGCCACGACGACGCGCGCGCCGACGGCCGCGCGCGCACCCTGCTTCCTGCCGATACCGGAGCGAACCGATGACCCGCACCCTTCGTCCGGTTCCCGAACCCGATCTGCCGAGCATCCTGCCGGTGATTCTCGCCGGCGGCTCCGGCACGCGGCTGTGGCCGCTGTCGCGCGAGCAGTATCCGAAACAACTGATCGAGCTGGTATCGAACGAGTCGCCGCTGTCGGCGACGGCGCGCCGCCTGAACGGTATCGCGAACGCATCGCTCGGCGACACGCTGCTGCTCGTATGCGGCGAACAGCATCGCTTCATGAGCGCCGAGCAGGTGCACGGCCGCTCGGCGCCCGCCCGCATCCTGCTGGAACCGGCCGCGCGCAACACCGCGCCCGCGCTGACGCTTGCCGCGCTCGACGCGAGTGCGCTCGCGGACGATCCCGTGCTCGCCGTGATGCCGGCCGATCACGTGATCGTCGATGTCGGCGCGTTTCAGGACGCGATCGCGCGTGCGGCGCGCTATGCGCAGGAAGGCGCGATCGTCACGCTCGGCGTGCTGCCGCGCCGCGCGGAGACGGGCTACGGCTACATCCAGGTCGGCGAGCCGCGTTCGGGCCGCCACGGCAGCCAGGGCGGTTACGCGATCGGGCGTTTCGTCGAAAAACCCGACGCGACGCTCGCCGAACGCTATCTGCAATCGGGCGATTACTGGTGGAACAGCGGGATCTTCGTCACGCGCGCATCGGTCTGGCTGAAGGCGATCGGCGCACTCGCGCCCGACATTCACGCAGCCTGCGAGAGCGCGTGGCGCGCGGGCGTCGCCGACGATCCGTTCTTCAGGATCGATGCGGCGGCCTTCGACGCGTGTCCGTCGGATTCGATCGACTATGCGGTGATGGAGCGCCTCGCGGAACACGGCGAGCTCGGCATCGAAGGCATCGTGGTGCCGCTCTCGGCCGGCTGGTCGGACGTCGGCACGTGGGACGCGATCTGGGAAATCATGCCGAAGGACGATCACGGCAACGTCGCGCGCGGCCCGATCGTGTTCGAGGATACGCAGGACAGCCTCGTGCGCTCGGAAGGCCGCCTCGTCGCGTGCGTCGGGATGAAGGACGTCGTCGTGATCGAGACGGCCGATGCGGTGCTGGTGGCGAACAAGCACGACGTGCAGCGCGTGAAGAACATCGTCGCCCGCCTGAAGACCGACCGGCGCCCGCAGGCGAGCGAGCACCGCAAGGTGCAGCGGCCGTGGGGCCATTACGATTCGATCGATCTCGGCGAGCGTTTCCAGGTGAAGCGGATCGTCGTCGAACCGGGCAGGCGGCTGTCGCTGCAGATGCACTATCACCGCGCCGAGCACTGGATCGTCGTGCGCGGCACCGCGAAGGTGACGCGCGGCGCCGAGACGTTCCTGCTGTGCGAGAACGAATCGACGTACATCGCCGTCGGGGAAGTCCATCGACTCGAGAATCCCGGCCGGATTCCGCTCGAAATCATCGAGGTGCAATCGGGCGACTATCTCGGCGAGGACGACATCGTCCGCTTCGACGATCAGTATGGCCGGGAGACTTGCGTACCGCCGGAATCGGCTACGCGGAAGGCGGCCGTGCTGGCCGCGCCGTCGACGGGCGACGCGTGCTGACCGCACGGGCATGACGCCCGCGCGTCAACGCACGACGATCGCCGTCGACACGACGTTCTGGATGAACGGCTTGCCGACGGCCTTGATGAAGTAGGTGCCCGCCCGGGCGCCCGGCAGCGAAATGCTCGTCGTATCGGCCGGATAGCGGCCGGCCAGCGCAAACGCGCCGCCGCCGAGCTGCTCGTACAGCTCGAGATGGTCGACGGTCTCCGGATGGGTGATCCTGACGGTCAGGCTCGAACCCACGGGCTGCGCGTCGATGGCCGTGCAACTGGCGATGCCGGTTTCGAGCGCGCTGCCCTCCTCGTAGTCGTTCCAGGTGATCAGCTGAACGAACGGCAATTGTCGCCGCACGCTGTAGCGCTCGTTGATGGTCTTGAACGTGTCCAGCCAGGTCCGGCCGCACGACGGCGCAAGAAAGCGCGGCGCCGCGGCGCCCCACGATGCCTTCGTATCGTCGAAGCCGCTCCATACGCCGCCGACCGTGATCGTCCCCGGCGGCTGATTCCGTGCGATGTCGTAGAATCGCTCGCGATACAGCAGGTCGCGCCGTATGCCGGCCGCTTGCGGCGCGGCGCGCGGCGACGGCTGCGCCCACACGTACGCGCCCTTGCTGTACGGAAGATCGAAACCCTGCGCCAACGTGTGAATCCAGTAGATGTCGGGGTACGCGGCGTGAATCCGTGCCCAGTCGGCCTTGCCGACCGCGTCCATCCCGAACTCCGACACGACCGGATGGCCGTCGTAGCGCAGATACTGGCTCGACGTGAAGTATTCGCGGCTGATGTACGCGAGGTTGTGCAGGATCGTCTCGGTCAAGTCGCAGCCGCGGCACGCATTGAACTTGAAGGAGCCGCTGTCGATCATGATCGAGAACGTCATGCCGGGAAACTTCGCCAGCTCGGGCAGCGATGCCTGCCACGCGGTGTCGACGAAATGGCCCGCGCCGTACCAGTCGACGATCACGCCGTCGATGCCTCTCGAACGCATGTCGGCGAAGGTGCGAAATGCCTGGCGGGGATCGTCGGATCGATAGCCGACGTTCACGCCGCGCGGGTCCGGGCCCCACCATGGAAGATAGTGCGCGAGCACCTGCGTCGTGCTGCCCGGGTACAACAACGTGTGCACGTCGATTTTCGATATCGACGTCGTGCCGGCGAGCAGCCCGTTCGACGAGCCCTTGAAATCGGGGCTGCCGGACGTATTGGCCGGCGCGAGCGCCATCACGCGCTCGCCGCCCTGGCAATGACCGTAGACGGCCGACAACGCCAGTGCACCAAGCGCGACCGCCACGATGCGTCGCAATGCCCGCATAACGCTCCTCTTGCTCGAGTATCTCGGCCGCGGGACGAACGCGCGGCCGGGATGGATCCTGGCCGAACCCGGCCCACGTCGACGCATCCGTTGCGCGCCGCTAACCGCCCTGCTGCCCGCCGAGCCCCATCCACGACGCAAGCTGCGCCGCGTAACGCGACGGCGTGTACGCGGAACAATCGTAGTGCCGATCGGCGATGCGCAGGTGACGCCCCAGTTCATCGAACGCGCTCGTCAGGCCGGCCGGCGAATTCCGGTACAGGATCTTGTTGCCGATCTCGCTACCGAACGTCGACAGGCTGCCGATCTCGTGCGCGAGCACCGGCAGCCCCAGCGTGGCAGCCTCGACCAGCACGAGCGGCGCGTTTTCGGCCCAGACCGACGGCAGCACCAGTGCATCGTGCGCGCGCAGTGCATGAAACAGCTCGCCGTGGCCGAGCCGCCCGGCGAAACGCAGCCGGCCGGCCTGAACCAGATCCTGGTGGCGCGTTTCGAGCTGCGCGCGCAGTGTGCCGTCGCCGTACAGCGTCAGACTGCCGATACGGCGGAACGCAATCCGGCGCGCCAGTTCGATGAACTCGTGAATGCCTTTCTCCGCATCGAGCCGCCCCACATAGGCGAGATCGAACTGCTCGCGATCGCATACGCGCGGCGGGAACGGCTCCGCCAGCGTGCTCACCGGATTCGGCAGCAGTGCGGTGCGCGTGATGCCGCGTTGCGCCAGCGCCGTGCGCATGTACGGACTCGGGCACAGGAACAGGTCGAACACGTTGCGCGGATTGCAATACGCGTACACCGCGTGCCAGTGCAGTTTCTTCACCGTGTCGTGCAGCCGCCCGCGCGGGCTCGCCAGCGCGAACAGGCGCGCCGGATTCGACAGCGCATCGACCGGAACCGGCACCGGCTGCCCGTTGCGATAGGCGAGCAGGTTCGGGTTGTAGAACACCAGATGGTAATCGTGACACGTGAGATACGTGCGGAATCCCTGCTCGCGGCGCCGCCGCGCGAGTACCGGCAGGATCGATTGCGTCAGCAGATTGTGATAGTTGTGCACGAGCACGCGATGCGGACGCACGTCATCGAGCAACGTCGCCAGTGCGCCCGCCGCGGCGCGGTTCCAGCCGCGCGCGAACGCGCCTTCGGCCGCCGCGAAATTCGTCTCGTCGAACGAGTACACGTCCACGTCCGGGATATTGCGCAGCACCTCGATGGAGGTCTGGTAGACCTCCTCCGCGCCGCCCTTGCGCGCGTAGTCGTTGACGACGACGACGCGCGTCGCCTCCGCGCGGGAGCCGATCGACGACCACCCGTTCAATTCGGCATCCCGAACGTGCATCGAACCACCCGGTATCGCGGCATGCCGCCGCCATCGTCATGCACCACCGTACTCGTCAGCATCGTCTGCGCTCCGTATCGTCCATTCCATTCGTATCGGCAACGCGGGATCGCCGTTCCAAGCCGTTCCACGCCATTTCATCCGTCCGCGCGCCAGCCGCTCCGCACCGGATCCGGCGTCGCATCGACCGACCGATTGCCGACCGGCAGATCGCCGCCGCGCCGCCGCGATGCGGTCAGGCGATGCGCGAGCCGCACACAGGGCGCCTCGCAATACCGGTAGCTCAGATACGACAACGCAATCAACGGCACGACCGGAACGATCATGTAGACGCCCAGCGGCCATCCGGTCCATCGATAGTGTTCGCACAGCCAGTAGAACCCGAACAGCGGGATCGCGTGAAACAGGTAAATCGAGTAGCTGACCTCGCCGAGCTTCGCCATCGCGCGCGCGCGGACTTTCAATACCGTCGCCATCGCCACGAAGATCGCGACGCCGACCACATAAGCCAGCGACGACGGCAGATGATCGACGTTGTGATGACGCCAGTCGTTGGCCGCGCCGACGAGCGCCACGCCGACGATCATCGCGGTCAGCAGCCCCGCCACGCATCGGTACGTCAGCGCGATGCCGGCGTGTTCGCCCCGCCCCCATCCCACCCGCAGCGTGTCGCGCGGCCGGTCGTAGGCCTGACGAAAACATGCGCCCCAGAACATGATCGCGAGGTGGTACGGCATGGCCTTGTACTGGCCCAGCGTGTCGTCGGGAAAGACGTGCAGCGCGACGGTCGTCACGAACGCCGCGCACAGCCCGATGCACGCGAGCGACAGGTCGCGCATCCGGTGCAGCCCGCCCCACCAGAACAGCACGAGGCAAAGCCCGTAGAAATACAGTTCCGTTTCGAGCGTCCAGTAATGCCCCATGACCGGCTCCTGGCCGAACGCGGTCGGGATCATCGTCACATTGGCGATCAGCAGCGCCGCGCTCACCGGTTTGCCGAACAGCGTCCAGAAGACGACGCAGCCGATCGGAATGGACAACCAGAATGCCGGATACAGCCGCAGGAAACGGCGGATCAGGAAGCGCCGCGTGCCCGCTCCGGCGGGGCCGCGCAAACTGACCGGAATCAGCAGGCCGCTGATGCCGAAAAAGACCACCACGCCGATCCGCCCGAAATTGACGGAGCGCTGCAGCGTGTCGAGCCACTGCTGAGCGCCCGCCAGCGCGACGAACCGCTCGGCATAGTGCGTCCAGATGACGAGCAGGACCGCGACGGCGCGCATCGCATCGATATGGTCCAGACGTCCGGAAGGTTCGGCATGCATCGTCATGGTCGCGTAGAGGTCGGCGGTGTCACCGGAGAACAGACGCGTTACCGTATCACCGCACCGGCGCGGCGACTGTGCGACATGTGACACAGCCCCGCGTCGGTTCGGTCATGCCGGCGACTCCGCGTTGATGATCGTCGCCGCCGTCGCGCGACGCGATTCGAGCCCCTTGACGAATTCGCTGCACAGCCCGACCACCGCGTCGGCGGCATGCGAACCGAACACGCTGTGATCGAGATCGTCGAGTACGACGGCGCGCGCGCCGGCAAATCGCGACAGCCGCTTTCCGCGCGGGCCGAAATACATCGTCACCAGATCGAGGCTGCTGTCGTATGCGCCGCAGACGAACAACGTGCTCACCTCCTTGCGCTGCAGCGCACGCAGGATCTCGTGCGGATCGACCGGGGTCGTGTCCGCGCACGACCAGCCGGCGATCCGGCGTCGCCATGCGCCGATCCGCACGGCCAGCGTCGTCGTCGAGCGCTTCAGCACGAGCCGGACGAACGGCATGATCTTTCGATCGCCGCTCAGCACCTGCTTCCACTTCTTCAGCTCGAAGAACGACGACCGGTAGCCGGCCATCGAATTGGGGCGATGCTCGCGCAGCGCGTCGGTCGAGATGCCGTCGGGCATGTGGAAACGCTGCAGGTTCACCGAGATGACGCCCGACAGCGCGCGTCCCGCCAGCGCCGCACGCAATGCGCTGTATGCGCCCGAGCAGATGCCGAACGATACGACCTGCCGATACCCCTGCTCCTTCAGCCAGTGGGCTGCCGTCGCGACGTCCTCGACGACGGCGCTCGAATAGACCGGCGGGGGCGCATCGAGCGGCGCGCCGCCGCCCTGCGCCGGCGAACTGTCGCCGATGCCGCGTCCGTCGAATCGCAGCGACGCGATGCCGCGGCGCGCGAGCTCGCGGGCGATCCGCACCGACAGCCGGCTGTCGCCGACGTGCGGACTGGCCGACGTGTTCGTGATCAGCACCACCGGCCCCCGGTCGTGCATCTCGTGCGGCGTGCACAGGATGCCGAACAGGCGGCCGGCCGCCCCGAATCGAACCGGCTGCTCGCAGGCTTCCGGCGTGCGCAGCATCAGATCGGGATCCCAGTCCGTTTTCTGCACGGTGCGCGCCGCCGGTCGCTGCGGGCCATCGGCGGCCGCGATCCAGTCGACGACGGCGTCGAACACGCGCGTCGGCAAGCGCGAGAACGTCGTTTCCTGCATGAACGCCGCATAGCCTTCGAACGGCCTTTGCTCGACCTTGCCGCCCAGCGCGTCGAGCCGCTTGCGCAGCGCTTCGGTGCCGCCGGCGCTCATGTCGACGATCAGCGTTTCCGATGCCGGCGCACCCGTGCGGTCCTTCAACGCGTCGATCGCGTCGAAGGCATTGAGCCGCGTACGGAACGCCGCACTGTAGATCTGCCCGAGCACGTTGAGCGGCGCGTCTTGCGGCTGGGCCGCGCGCAGCGGCGCCGGCAACTGGTCGAGCCAGATGTTGCGCATGATCGACAGCTCGCGCACGTAGCTGCGCCCGCTCGCCACCGGCGCCAGCAGCACCAGCCGGTCGACGTCGTCCCGGTCCGCCGCGAGCAACGCGAATGCCGCGCCCAGCCGCAGGCCGCACAGCGTCACGCGGGTCACGCCGGTTTCCTCGCGCAATCGCGCGATGGCCGCGCACACGTCGTCGACGGCCGTTTCGAACTGGTCGTTCGCGCCATCGGCCCCGGCGGAATCGCCGGTGCCGCGGTAATCGAAACGCAGCACAGGTATCCCGCGCGCGGACAGGCGATCCGCCAGATTCCGCATGCCGTCGTGACTCCAGACGGATTCGTGTCCGTACGCGTTGCACAGGACGACGCCCCGCGTCCCGTTGCCCGGATGCAGCCATCCGAACCGTCCGCCAAATATGATCGGTCTCATTTTCTATTAGGTATCGGTGAAGAATGGATACGGCGCCCTTCGGCCCGACTGCTGAATCGATCGGCCGCAGGACGGCAAATCTCCCGCGCCCGGCCTTCCCCTTTCCGGTATCCATGCTGCACATGCAAGGTCCGGAAGCCAGCCGGCCGCGAGCCGTTCGGATTACGCCATCGGGGCCCTCCTCTTCGTTGCGGCGCCCGTCACGACGGGCTGCCTGCCGGCGGCGCGATCAGTTCGCGCCACCGACGATCGAATACCGGCATGCTGAAATGCTGCTCGCAGTACGCGGCGAAGCGCGTAGCCGCCGCCACGACGCGATCCAGATCCGCGGCCGGATCGGCGACGAACCGCTCCAGTCGCGCGTCGCTCATCGCAAGCGCATCGTCGTGAAATCCCAGCCCTTCGAACGCGGCTTCGTTGCCGACCGGCACGCAACCGTACGAAACCGCCTCCAGCACCTTCGATTTGATGCCGCCGCGCAGAAAAGCAGGACACAACGCGATCGAGCACGCGGTGTAGACCTCCGCCTGCGTCGGCGCGAAGCCGGCGAACTCGACGTTCGGCACGGGCGCGTACCGGCCGGCCATGCGCCCGTAGATCACCAGCGGCGTCGCCGGCCGGATACGCGCCCACAGCGCCACCAGGAATTCGATCGCGAGCCGGTTCTGCAACTGCCGGTCCGAACCGATGAAGACGAACCGGAACGGCGCCGCCGGACGCCGCATCGGCGCCAGCGCATGCATCGGCGGCGCGATCACGTGCGTCTTCACGGCCTCGTCGTTCGTGAGGGACCGCCGCAGCGACTGCGCGTCCTCCGTCGATACGAGCGTAACGGCGTGCGACGAGCCGATCGCCGCGCGCTCCTGCCGTCTCAGCGCGAATGCTTCATAGCCGAGGAATGCATTGCGGACCAGCCTCGCGTTGGCGAGCCTGACGAACGGCCCCGGAATCGACTTCTCCAGATACCCGGCCGACAACGGTAAATCCTGCTCGCGCAGGATGTTCGCGCGGCGCGACATGAGATCGTCGAAATCCACGACGATCCGGCAGCCCGGCACGCTGCGCCGCACCAGGATCGCGTAATCGACGAGCCGGATGCCGTCGAAATAGATCACGTCCGGCCTGATCGCCTCGACGGCGCGCAGCAGCGCCGTGCGCTTGCGCGGATGCGAGAACATCGCCACCTGAAGCGCGCACGGCGCGCCGCGCAACACGCTCCATCCGACCCGCACCGCCGCGCCGATCTTCGCGCGCCAGCCGCCGTCCTCGAACACCGAGCGGATCTTGAATTCGGTCACGTCCATGTGGTCGCCGATTGCCTTCCGGATGAAGCTCAGCGTGCGCTCCCGTCCGTTCGATACGTCCTGCGGAATGTCCCGCGTCATCACCATCAGCACCCGGTTTTTCACGAGCGACCTCCCCTGCGATCCGATACCTTCCCGATTCCCTGTCCCGCCGTCCCGCGCCGGCGCGGCGAACCACCGCCTGCACGCCGGCTCATGGCCGCTCCCGGGCGAACGCGAGATTCCCGAGCACCACGCACCAGAACACCACGAGCGATACCGCGATGCCCGTCGAAGGCGCATACATCACCAGCGTGCGCGGCATGACGAACGGCGCGGCGACGATCGCCGCGACGATCAGCACCTGCTTGATCATGATGAGCCGGTAGCGCCGCACGGCCAGGAGCCACGTGCTCAGCCCCGCATCGACGAACGTCGCGATCGCGCAGCCGGTCGCGTAGATCATCACCGGCACGCCCTGCACGAACGCGGGCCCGTAGATCATCAGGAACACCTTGCGGCCGACGACGTAGCTGCCGACCCACGCGACACAGCCGACGAGGCCGAGATAGAGACCGAGCTTCAACGCCTTGGCGCGCACGAGCGACTCGGTCCGTGCCGAAAAGACCATGCTCGGCGCCAGAGCCAGCGCCAGCGTCGTGCCGACCGAATTCCATTGCTCGACCAGCGACGCGGCGGACGCATAGATGCCGAGATCGGCCTTGGACACCAGCACGCCGAGCAGCAGCCGATCCATGCGCAGCACCAGCACGCTGGCCGCAATGGCCGGCCAGATCCGCAGCCCGCGCACGACCAGCGCTTTCGTGACGGCCGCGCTGCCGCGAAACGATTTCGGCGTCTTCAACGCCAGCTCGCGATAGCGGCTGAACGGCGCCGCGGCCGCCACGCAAGCCTCCAGCGGCCATGCGAACGCGGCGACGATCACGCCGAGCGACGCGTGCGCCGCGATGTACAGCCACAGCACCCGCACACAGCTGGCGTACGCCCGCGCCCGCGTGATCACCCACGGCTTCGATTCGGCGTAGGCCATCAGCGAACCGAGCGCGATCGGCTCCACGATCAGCGCAAAGGCCGCGATCAACGTGAGCTCGGATACGCTCGACGGCCGCATGACGATCACCACGACCCCCATGAACAGCAGCATGACGGCCAGCGTCAGCGTGAGCCGCAGGCGGAATGCGCGGTAGACGACCATGTGCCGCAGGCGCGGGTGCTTGCCGAGGATCGGCTGGATCACCTGTGCGCCGAAAATCAGCGCGACGCTGCCGATCACGTAGGCCAGCGACAACGCGAACTGCAGCTCGCCGAACAGCCGCGCGCCGTAGATGTTCGCAAACAGGTGATTGCTCGCGATCGCCGCGAGCGCACCGATGATCTTTTCGCACACCACACCCGCGAACGACGAAAACAGAAGCCTGACGAACGCGTTCAAGATGTCCCCGTCCGCATCGCATCGGCATGCACGCGCCGCGCGTCGACGCAATGCCACCAGATCAGCGCGATCGCCAGATAGAACAGCGTGCGCGCGCCGAACAAGGTCCAGTAATCGCCCTGCTGCATCGCATAGGTCGCGTAGGCGAAGATCTTCGTGGCCAGCCACAGCATCACGACCCCGCCGCGCATCGCGACCAGGATCAGCATCGCGCTCGCCACGCCGTAGATCGCGCCCGTCAGCGCAATGAACAGCGCGCCGCCCGCATAGCCGAACCAGTAGACCGGCACCGCCATGTTGCCCATCGTGAACGTCACGTCGTCGAACACGTAGGCCTTCAGGATCTCGGGCGTGCCGTACGACAGCATCAGGTCGCGCAGCCCGCTCACCGGCGCATCGCTGAAGAATGTCGGCTCGGTGAACGAGCCCAACGAATCGACGAAGCGCCCGAACGCGGCCATGCCCCCGAACGTCGGCGCGCCGAACAGGTGGGCGTCGCCGTCCACCACGTACCACGCCTGCCCCTGTTCGAGAAACCGCGACACCACCGTCTCCGCGACGTCGAGCCCCTGCCCCCGGTACGCGTAGAACACCGACACGCTGCCGATCGCGAGCGCGATGAGCGAGCCGATTCCGAGGTAGCGCATCACCGGCTTGCCGTTCATCGCATGGATCGCGATGAACGGGATCAGGACGGTCAGGCATACGTGCAGCACGGCCATGAACTGTTCGCCGTGCAACGCCTCCAGCACCAGATCGACGACGAGCAGGCACACGGACGTCCAGCGTACGACCCGCGTCGAACTCGTGCAGAAGGTGCCGAGCAGCACCGCGACGAAGGTCTGGTTGTTCAGGAACAGGTTGAACAGCGTGCTGTTCGACGCGTCGTTGCGCAGCGCGTAGCGATTCACGCCGCTCAGCACCGCGAAGCCGCCCGTCAGGCCGGCCAGCACGCCCGTCGCGAGGATCGCGCCGACCAGCCCCAGCCCGAGCGCCACGCTCACCGGCTGAAGCGTCATCCGCGCGCGGATCGGCGGATGGACGGAGCGTGCGTTCAGGATCCGCTCGAACGCGAACAATGCGCACGCGATGAAAACGACATAGAACGACAGCAGCCGGCTGAACGCGCCGTTCGCGACGCCGAAGATGTCCGTTTCCCGCAGGAATCCGCCGGACTCGATCCCCACGCCGGCAACGAACGCGGTCAGTCCGATCACCAGCGTGTACAGGATCGACACGGCGAACACCGGCCGCGCGACGATCAGCGCGATCACGCCCGCAACCGCGACCAGCAACGTGCAGGTCGCGCTCGGTTCCATCGCGCCGAGCGCCGGCAGCATCGCATTGACGCTCAACGCGAGCACGAACAGCGTCGATACGGCCACGCCCGTGAGCGCCGCGGTTCGGCCGTCGGCCGGAATCGTTCGCATCGCCGCCTCTTTCACGCTTGTGCCCGGCCGGCGCGCGGCCGGGCATGCACGGCGCGCGCCAGCGCATCGTGCAGTTGCGCGCTGACCGCGCCGGACGAAAAGCGCCGCGCGTTCGCCCGCCCGGCGCTCACCAGCCCGGCGCGCAGCGACGGGTCGCCGGCGACGCGTTCGATCTGCCGGCCCCATTCGGCGGCATCCATCGTATCGGCGACGGCCACGAACGACTCGCCCATCGTGTAGCGGTACACCGGCAAATCGGACGCGATGACCGGCACGCCGACGAATTGCGCCTCGATCACCGTGCGACCGAAGCCTTCGTGCAACGTCGGCGATACGTACAGATCCGCCGCCTGGAAAAAGTAGCCGAGATCCTCGTCGCCGACGTTCTCGACGAAATGGGCGGCGATGCCCGCCTGCGCGGCAATGTCGCGGCATTCGTCGCGGTTGGCCTGGTTGTGCGCGCTGCCTACCCGCAGCACCATCACGTCCTTGCGTCCGAGCGACGCCAGCGCGCGAAACAGCGTCGCATTGTTCTTGCGCGTTTCGTCCGAGCCGACGTTCAGCACCACCAGCGCGTCGCCGATGTCGATGCCGAAGCGCGCGAGCAGCATCGCGCGCGCCCGTTCGCGCACCGCGGCGTCGATCGGCGCATAGCGGTCGTCGAACGCATTGGGAACGACCTGGATCCGGTCGGCGCGGATGCGCAGCGCCGCCAGCGCTTCCTGCGCGGTCACGTCCGACGGCGCGAGCACCACGTCCGCGGTCGCGATCAGCGACTGCGTCACTCGCATGTACGCATTCTTCAACTGCTCGACGACGCCGCGCACCTGCCCCGGACGCTGCACGTGATGCAGCACGATGCCGACGCGGCCGCCCGCCCGCCGGATCAGCGGAATCATGAAGGCCAGGTCTTCCTGGTACAGCATCACGAAATGTCCGGCGCGCGCCGCCGCGATCGCACGCAGCGGATACAGCACGAACTGCGTCCAGTAGCGCCGGAACGAACGCGGCTCGGCCGGAATGTCGACCGGCTCCACGTCGAATCCCGCCAATGCCGGGATGAAATCGATACATTTGAGGCTGTATCGCATGACACCGTTCCAGCTCACCGGCCGCGGGCCGAGAAACCACACGACCCGCACTGCGGGCGACTCGCGCCGCAGCCCGTCGTTGCCCGCCACCGAATCGCTCATGCGTTGCACCTCCTCGCCCGATTGCATCGACGCCTCCCGAGCGATCACGCGCGCGCCGCGGCGAAGCCGGCGCCGATCCGGCGAACGCCGTGCAACGGCGACGGTTCGAACCCGTTGAACACCAGCCCGTCGATGCGCACACCGATCTTGCGCAGGCTGTCGAGCGCGTCCGCGATGCCGACCGAATTCGCCGAACCCTGGCGCGCCACCAACAGCGTCATGTCGGCCACGCGCGACAAGGCCGCGATATCGGCCACCGGCAGCACGGACGGCGCATCGACGATGACCATGTCGTAGCCGCTGCGCAACGACACGAACAGCTTGTCGAGACGCGCGACGTCGAACGGGTTGCGCGTCGACGCGCGCTGGGTGCCGGCGGACAGCGCATCGAGCTTCCCGGCCACGTGCGTGATCGCCTCGTCGGCCGGCAGCGCGCCCTTGAGTACGTCGGAAAAACCCGGCGTCGCGGCGACCGGCAGATAGCGATGCAGCGCCGGCGCGCGCACGTTGGCATCGACGATCACCGTCTCGAGCCCCTGCTCGGCGAACAGATAGGCGAGGTTGGCGGCAATCATCGACTTGCCCTGCGCGGGCGCGGCGGACGACACCAGCACGACCTTCGCGTCGCCGCCATAGGCCGCCAGCCGGTGTCGCAACGTCAGCGCCAGGCTGTCCATCGCATCGGCCAGCGGCTCGTCGGCCGACTCCTGCGTCGCGATGAAGGCCGGCGTGCGGTTCGCATCCGCATCGGCCAGGCGGCGCGAATTCGGCAGGATGCCGAGCATCGGGATGCCGAGCGCCGCTTCCAGGTCATGCGGATCGCGAATGCGGCCGGCCAGCAGTGCACGGCCCTGCGCCGCGAGAAACCCGAGCATCAGCCCGATCACCGCACCGGCGAGGACCGCGATCAGGCGCTTCGGCCGGATCGGCTTGTCGCTCGCGACCGCCTTGTCGACGATCGACGCGTTGCCGACCGTGCCGGCCTCCGCGATCTGCAACTGCTGCGTATTGTTCAGCAATCCGACATAGAGCTGGTTGTTGACCTCGACGTCGCGCGCGAGACGCAAGTACGTCTGCTGCTGCGACGGCAGGCGCGCGGCCTTGTCCTTCAACATCGCAGCCTGCTTGTCGAGCTCCTTCAGCTTGTTGGCCGCCGCGACGACCTGCGGCTGCCCCGGCACGTATTTCGACAGCAGATCCTGATACTCGAGCCGGGTTTCGAGCCGCGACTTGTCGACGAGCGCCAGTTGCTCGACCAGCAGCCGGATATCGCCCTGCGCGTCGATCGAACCCTGCTGGTTGCGAAACGCGTTCAGCGCCTGCTCGGCCTGTTGCAGCCGGGCCTTGACGATCGGCATCTGCGCGTTGAGGATCTTGAGGCTGCGCTCCGCATCGTCGGCGCGGCGTCTCGCGTTGAAGTTCAGGTAGGCCGCGGCGATCGCATTGAGCATGCGCGCGGCAAAGACGGGATCGGGATCCTCGAAATTCAGTTGCATGATGCCCGACTGGCGCTTCGTCTCGATCACGCCGAGTTTCTTCAGGATCGCGTCGAGACGCACGTCGGTAGCGACGCGCCGCACGCGGAATTGCGCACCGGGGTGCGCGACGATCCGTGCGACGTCCACGCGATAGCCGTCGCTCGCGCTCGGCTCGCCGACCACGCCGCTCAGCACCACCTGGCCGCCGCGGTCCGTCAGCCGGAAGCGGTTGCCGTCGAGATAGTCGAACGTCAGCGCCTTGCCGATCTGCGCGGCCGGCACCTCGAACGTCCTGAACTCCAGACGCTCGCCGCCCCACGCCCACGATGACATCCCGAGCGGCGCGTCGACGAGGCCGTTCGCGTCCTTCGGCAGGAACGAACCGATCAGCCCGCCGACGATCGGAAACCGGTTCTCGACCGACACCTCGGCCTGCGCGGCCGTCGCGTTCATCGCTTCCAGAACGACCGAACGCGAACGGACGATGTCGATTTCGCCGACCACCGCCGAATTCTGGATATCGAGCGCCTTGGAGATCGACGACAGCGACCCCAGTGCGCTGGGCTTGTTCTCCTCGATCTGGATCAACATGTCGGCCGAATACACGGGCGTCGCCGCGATCGCATAGACGATCGCCAGCAGCAGGCAGGCCGCGAACACGGCCGCAAACAGGCGACCGTTGTCGACCACGTTCTCCAGCAAATCGATCGGCGACAACCGCGTCGCATGTCCGGCGGCCTGTTTCGGTTCGTTCTGATGCCCGGTCAATGCAGGTCGGTCCATCTTCATGCTGAACTCCAGAATGGAAGATCCGGCTGGCTTCGCCGCTTTACGCGCGTTGTGATTCACGTTCATGTCATTGAAAATCCGGCTGGAAGCCCTTCGGTGCCGGCCGGAGTGCACTGCGCCGGGAGTCTGGATGCCCCGCGCCTGCCCGATCGGCGCAACGGCCGGCAAGCCGTCGTCGAGTCCTCGTTCGTTTCATCTCGGCATGCAGCCGTCGAGGCTGCGACCCGCTACGCACCCGCCGCGACGACGCCCGCGGATTGCAGCGCCGCACCGATGTCGGACAGCCGCGCGACGACGTCGGCCGCCGGATCGGCTTGCACCGGGCCGGGCCGGTCGCCCACGAACAGGAAACGACGCCCGACGCCGGCGCGCGCACCGGCCTCGAGATCGGACGGCTTGTCGCCGACCAGGATCGACGCCGACAGGTCGAGGTCGAGCTCGCGCCGCGCGTCGTGCAGCATCCCGGGCTGCGGCTTCCGGCATGCACATGCCTGCCGGTAGCGGCCCATCCCGGCCACCGGGTGATGCGGGCAAAAATAGACGCGGTCGATTCTTGCGCCACGCTCGTCGAACCTGCGGCGCATCCAGTCCATGAATGCGGCGAACTGCAACTCCGAAAAATATCCGCGGCCGATCCCGGCCTGATTCGTCACGACGATCACCAGGTAACCGTTCGCATTGGCCAGCCGCACGAGATCGAAGATGCCGTCCACGAACACGCAGTCCTGCTGCCGGTGGACGTAGCCGTAGTCGACATTGATCACGCCGTCGCGATCCAGGAACAGGGCTTTACGCTTCACTGGTTCCGGTCTCCAGCATCGGCGGAATCGCGGTCTGCGCGCGCCGGTAGTCCGCCGGCACGCCGATGTCGATGAACGACGTGACCTCGGGGAATACGCGGATGTCGAGCGCGCCGACCCGTTCGGCCAGGAAATCCTGCTCGAACGAAAATTTCTCCGGCAGCGCGAAGCCGAGCAGCTTGCTCGCGTCGACGACATACGTGCCCGCATTGATGTAGCCCCGTGCCGGCCGCTTCTCGCGGAACGCCGACAGCCTGCGCGACGTCGCATCGAATTCGAGCGTGCCGTAGCGCGACGCATCGTCGACGCACGTGGCCGCCACGACGAGATCGGGGCGCGTCGCATGATGGAACGCCGACAGCGCGCGCAGATCCAGGTCCGACCACGTATCGCCGTTCATCACGATCATGTCGCGCGCGCCGTGAGCCTTCAGCGCGTGAACGATCGCGCCGCCGGTACCGAGCGGCTCGTCTTCCTCGATCACGGAAATCGCGATGCCGAAGTCGCGCGACGTCACGAACGACTTGATCGGGCCGCTGCCGTAACCGAGCGACAGCACGACCTCCGTCACGCCCTGCTGCTGGAGCCCGCGCAGCATCCAGCCCAGAAACGGCTCGCCGTCGATCGACGCGAGCGCCTTCGGCAGGGCGTCGCCCAACACCGGGCGCAGCCGCGTGCCGAGGCCGCCGGCCAGGATCAGGCAGGGCAGCATCGCGTTCATGCGAAGATCCGCTCTTCGACGATGCCGCAAATGATGTGGCCGCATACGAGATGCCCTTCCTGGATCTTCGGGGTCGACGCGGACGGAATCTCGATGCAGATGTCGGCACGCGTGCGCATCTCGGCGGCGCCGGGGCCGTTGCCCGTGAAGCCGACGCAAACCATGCCGGCCGTCCTGGCCACTTCCAGCGCGCGGAGAATGTTCGGCGAACGCCCCGACGTCGAATACGCCCAGAAGACGTCGCCGGGGCGCCCGGTCGCCTGAATCTGACGCTCGAACAGCTTCTCGTAACCGTAGTCGTTGCCGATCGCGGTCATGACCGAGCTGTCCACGGTCAGCGCGAATGCCGCGAGCCCCGGCCGGTCGAAGTTGAAACGACTGACGAATTCGCCGGCGATATGCTGCGCGTCCGCGGCGCTGCCGCCGTTGCCCGCGAGCAGGATCTTGTTGCCTGTCCGCAGCGCTTCCGTCACGCGTTCGGCCACCTGTTCGATCCGCGCCAGTTGCTCACGGTCGGATACGAGCGCCGTCAGCACCGACAGCGTCTGGCGAATTTCGCTCTCCACCCCGATCGTCATTGATTCTTTCTCCACGACTGCGCACCGATGTCGGTGAACGTACAGTTGAGCACCTGGCCGTTGATCCCGTTGTACGCGTCCAGCGCGCGCATCACGGCCGACCGTTCGACCGGATCGACGAAGAACATCATGAAGCCGCCGCCGCCCGCGCCGGATACCTTGCCGGCCTTCGCGCCGGCCCGGACCGCGACCCGGTACAGATCGTCGATCATCGAGTTCGAGATGTTCTTCGCCATCCGCTTCTTCGATTCCCACGCGTCGCGCATCGACGCGGCGAACGCTTCGAAATCGGCGCGCAGCACGGCTTCCTTCATGCGCACGGCTTCGTCCTTGACCTCGTGCAACGCGGCCAGCGAATCGACGACGCCTTCCGTCACGTTGCTGCTCTGTTCCTTGATGATGTTGGCCGACTCGCGCGATACGCCGGTGTAATACAGCACGAGCGACGCCTCCATCTCTGCCTTGATTTCCTGCTTGATCCGCAGCGGATTGACGATCACGCGATCGCCGTAGAACTCCATGAAGTTCAGTCCGCCGAACGTCGCCGCGTATTGATCCTGCTTGCCGCCGGCGAGCCCGAGATCCTCTCGCTCGATGTCGTGCGCGAGGTGCGCGATGTCGTATTCGCCGAGCGGCAGCGACAGCAGTTCGCAGAACGCCCTGACCAGCGCGACGACGATCGTCGACGACGAGCCGAGCCCGGAGCCGGGCGGCGCTTCGGAGCACGTCGTGATCGTGACGGCCAACGGATGGCCGCCGTGGAAATCGCGCACGATCCGGTTGTAGACGCCGACATGCAGCCCGAGCCCCTTCTGCACGTCGAGCACCGGCGACACCGGGCCGATCCAGCGCGTATCCGTATCCGCCGCCACCAGTTCGACCTTCGCGTCGTCGCGCGGCGCGATCGACGCATACGCGAACTTCTCGATCGTGACATTGAGCGCCAGACCGCCGAACCGGTCCGAATAAGGCGGCACGTCGGTTCCGCCGCCGCCCAGACCCAACCGCAAAGGCGCCCTCGAACGGGCAATGAAGCGTGTCATGAAATCTCTCGCAGACAGTGAGTCGGACGCCGGCACGATGCCGTTCGCGCCTCCGCACATTCGGTCGGAAATGCACGACCATGTTCGTTGGCGCCACTATGCGATAGATGTCCGGCACGCTGCGTGCGATGGCTTACATTAAGCCGCCACCGCTCGATCCAGGGCGTTCAACCTGCGTTACGCTCTGTTCGCGATCGGCACGGCGACGTGCGAACCGGCGTCGAAATCGCCGTCACGTCCCAGCCGCGCATGACGACTACCTTGCGTCATTGGCAATGTTTGACAATCGATGCCGGGAGCCGCCTCGCCGTGAACGACGCGCGTGTCGCCGTGCGCCCGAATGCCGTCCGCGCGTGTCGTCACGATGTGCAGAACGAAGCGAAGGCGCGACGGGCACCGTCGCTTCGATCCGGATAACGTAACAATCGATTCAACGATGCTGGACACAAAAATGAAAATCGCTCAACCGCTGGACCCCGTGGCGCCGGGCCACACTCGCACAGCCATGCGCCGCATGTGCATGGCGTTCTCGTTCGCGACCCTCGCGACGCTGTCCGCCTGCACGGTGCCGGGGCAGCACATGAATTCGACCGCGTTGCCGGTCACGACCGCCGAGAACGGCGACGTCACCAGCGACATGCAGGTGCCGGTCAAGCAGATCGATCTGACGCAGATCGAGCAGATGCGCGCCGCACAGAAACGTGCGCCCGGCGCGACCATTGCGCCGAACCTGTTCGCGAAGGCGGACATGTACCGGATCGGCGCCGGCGACGTGCTGCAGATCACGGTGTGGGATCACCCCGAATTCGCGACGGCCGCCGGCCAGCCGGTGCAGAACACGAAGGCCGCGGACGCCGCGCCCGGCTTCGTCGTCGACGGCAACGGCAACGTGCAGTTTCCGTATATCCCGCGGCCGATCCACGCGGTCGGGAAAACCGTCGCGCAGCTCCAGCACGAGGTCAGGACCGAACTCGCCAAGGTGTTCGTGAAGCCGCAGGTCACGGTTCGCGTCGCGTCGTTCCGCGCCACCCAGGTCTACGTCGACGGCGAGGTGCGTAACCCCGGCGCACAGCCGATCAACGACATTCCGATGACGCTGATCGAAGCCGTCAGCCGCGCGGGCGGCTTTGCGCCGACCGCGGATCAGAGCCGCATCACGCTCACCCGCAACGGCACGATCTATCCGCTGAACGTCGCGCAGATGATGAAGACGGGGAAAAACCCGGCGGACATCATGCTGAAGCCCGGCGACATGCTGCATGTGAGCGCGCGCGACGACAACCCCGTGTACGTGATGGGCGAAGTGGTCAGGCCGCAAGCCGTCGCGCCGCTGCGCGACGGTTCGCTCACGCTGAGCGAAGCGCTCACGCAAGCCGGTCAGCTCAACCAGCAAACGTCGAATGCCAAGCAGGTGTTCGTGCTGCGCAAGGCCGCCGACAGCGAACCCGTCATCTATCACCTCGACATGCAGTCGCCGGTGTCGATGCTGCTCGCGAACCAGTTCCCGCTCGCGTCGAAGGACATCGTGTATGTCGACAACACCGGGCTCGTCCGCGCGAGCCGCGTGCTGAACCTGCTGCTGCCGGCGATCAGCGCGGGGTTGACCGGCGCACTCGTGACGAAATAGCCGGTCCGGCCGCACGCGGGGAGCGAGTTCGCATGACGCGCCTCCCCGCGTTCGATGCGCACGCAACGAGTCGACCGCCATCCCGCCGCACTACGCCGCAAAACCGCTTGCTACTCAGTACTTCTTACCCGTCTCATCCCGACGATCGGGAAGGGTGACCGCCTTTCCGACCCGCCGCGCGCCCCTACGAAATAAAGATCGCACGTATCGGTAGAAACACCGATGCTGTAGTCAAACTACATTCATACCATTTGTCGTTGCAGAGAATCGCTACATCCGATTCGACAGTGTCGGGCGGCCAGCGCGTCGCCGCCCGCATTGACCGGTCGAGCCCAACCGGCCGTAACGATTCCCCGCCTGGCCTGGCATGCCGACGCGCAACCCCCCTGCATCGCCAGCCGAATGCGTCCGGTGCGAATCCACCGGGCGCGCGCAGCTCCAGACATCATCCGAACAACCGGCAATACGATCATGGAGAGCAACATGCGGGACACCCTCTGGCCGGCCGTCGTGCTGGCAGCGACCCTCTGCACCACCGCCTACGCCGGCGACGCCGATTTCAATGCGCAGGGCGACGCCACCGACGCGTTCGCATCGGCCGCCGCGCAACGGCGCGCCGACCTGCTCGTGCGCAAGATGACGCTCGACGAGAAACTTCAATTCATTCATTCGCAATACGAAATGTCCAAGGTGCCGGGCGGCGGCGCCGGCTACATCCAGGGCGTGCCGCGACTCGGCATTCCCGATCTGAACATGGTCGATTCGGCGACCGGCTCCGGCAGCACGTCGCAGGCCAGCACGACGTTCCCGGCGACGATCGCGGTCGCCGCGAGCTGGGATCGCCGGCTGTCGTACGACTTCGGCAAGCAGGTCGCGATCCAGTTGCGCGCGCAAGGATTCGGCATGGGCCTCGGCGGCGGCACCAACCTCGCGCGCGAGCCGCGCGGCGGCCGCCTGTTCGAGTATCTCGGCGAGGACCCGCTGCTGGCCGGCGACCTGCTCGCCGAACGCACGCTCGCCACGCAACGACAGAAGGTCATCGCCACGATCAAGCACTACGCGGGCAACGAGCAGGAGCACGGCCGGATGGGCGGCAATACGCAGATCGACGAACGCACGCTGCGCGAGCTGTATCTGTTGCCGTTCGAGATCGCCGCGAAGCGCGGCCGGCCCGGCAGCGTGATGTGCAGCTACAACCGCCTGAACGGCACCTATGCGTGCGAGAACCCGCATCTGCTGAACGACGTGCTGAAGAACGAATGGGGCTTCCAGGGCCAGGTGCAATCCGACTGGGGCGCGACGCACAGCACCGCCGCCGCGATCAACGCCGGACTCGACGAGGAAGAGGACGTCGGGCCGAGCGTCTACCTGACGCCTGCGGCCGTCAAGCAGGCGATCGCGAACGGCTCGGTGTCGACCGCACGCCTCGACGACATGGTGCGCCGCAAGCTCGCCGTGATGATCCGCGTCGGCGTGATGGACGATCCGGCCAAAGGCGGCGGCACGATCGATTTCGCGGCCGGCAACCGGTTCGCGCAGGCGGCCTCCGAGCAATCGATCGTTCTGCTGAAGAACGACGGTAACCAGTTGCCGCTCGTCGCGTCGGCGCTGTCGCGCATCGCCGTGATCGGCGGCCATGCGGATGCGGCCGTGCTGTCCGGTGGCGGTTCCGGCAACACGCGCGATCCCGTATCGGGTTCGTTCGCAGGCTGCGGCGGCCTGACGTTCGGGTCGTCGACCGGCTGCAGCTGGTGGCGCAATCCGTGGCTCAAGGTCGACGTGCCGATCGTCGCCGCAATCCGTGCGTTGGCGCCGGCCGCGCAAGTCACGTATGCGGGCAACAGCGACCAGCAGTCGCCGTTCCGCGCGTACACGCAGCAGGAGATCGACCAGGCCGCGGCGCTCGCGGGCCGCTCGGACGTCGCGATCGTCGTGGTCGCGCAGCCGGCCGGCGAGGATTTCGGCGATCTGCAGAGCCTGAGCCTCGCGAACCCGTCGAACCAGGATGCGCTCGTCGAAGCCGTCGCGCGCGCGAATCCGCATACGATCGTCGTCGTCCAGAGCGGCAACCCGGTGCTGATGCCGTGGAAGGACAACGTGTCGGCCATCGTCGAGGCGTGGTATCCGGGCGAAGCCGGCGGCAAGGCGATCGCGAACGTGCTGTTCGGTGCGGTCAACCCTTCCGGCAAGCTGCCCGTGACGTTCCCGGCGCGCGATCAGGATTCGCCGACGTGGGGGCAAAACGGCACGTTCCAGACCGACCCGGTGTACGCGGAAAAGCTGAACATGGGCTACCGCTGGTATGACGCGCGCAACATCAAGCCGATGTTCGAGTTCGGCTACGGCCTGTCGTATACGCACTTCGCGTATTCGGGTCTGTCGGTGTCGAAGCAATGGGACGGCTCGCTGAGCGTTGCGTTTACCGTGCGCAACGACGGACGCGTTGCCGGCGCGGAGACGCCGCAGGTCTATCTCGGCGTGCCGTACAAGGACGAGCCGCCGAAGCGGCTGGTCGGCTGGGAAAAGATCCGGCTGAATCCGGGCGAAGCGCGGCGTGTGCGTGTGACGGTATCGCCGCGGATGCAGAGCGTGTGGGATACGTCGCGCAACGGCTGGCGCGTCGTCCCGGGCGGGACCGTGTATGTCGGTGCGTCGTCGCGCGATATCCGCTTGCAAGGCCACTGACCGGGCAACGATGAAGCGACCGGGAGCGCCATGCATCGCACGCGCGGCGCTCCCGTATCAATCGTCACCATGCTGGAGTTCGCTCACCTGAGCAACAGCGCCAGCACCGTCGCCAGCGCCGCAATCGCGGCGATCCCCACCACCACCCCCGCCAGATGCGCGGCAATCACCACGCCGGCCGGCAATCGCGACGCGATGCCGGCCATCACGCGCCGCCCGCTTCCAGCGTGTCGAGCAACGGCTTCGCCAGATGCAGGACCTGGTACACCGTGCCCGCGCCGCCGTCGTCCGGTTCGCGTTCCGTCACGAGCGCACGCGTCAGCCGCCAGCGCAGCGGATCGACACTGACGGTCGCCGCAACCACGCCCTGCCGAGCCGCCGCGTCGCGATTGCGTGCGATCTCCCGCGCCAGCGTCGCGTCGAGATCGGCGTCCGCCGGAATCTCGATCGTTTCCAGACGCGCGAAACGTCCCGTCGACGCACTGCCCTTGCGCGCGTCGAGCGCAACCTGCGTGTCGATCGGCGCGCGGCCGAAGCTGTCCGTCACGACCCGAAAGCGGCCGTCCGTCACGAACCGCGCGAACGCCTGTTCGTTGCGCCACAGGTAAAACGACGCATAGCCGTTTTCCGTCGCGCCGTGACGACCGGCTTCGCGCAGCAGGAAGCCCTTGAACAGCAGGTCCGGCGTGTCGTCCCACAGCCGGCCGCGCTCGCGCACGCGATTGCGGATGATGTCGAGGTCGTAGTCCGCCGGCAGGCGGTGCACGTAGTACGCGGTCAGCATGATCGACTCCTGGCGAAAGAAACGGTGGGGATTCCGGACGACATGACGGCAGCGTAGAAGACCTTGAATCATTTGAAAACACGATGGCAGAATATTTCAATGATTCGATTCTGCAATGAATGAGGGTGCGATGAAAACGCTCGACATCGAAGCCGTGCAGGCGTTCGTGCTGACCGCCGATCTCAAGAGCTTCACGCGGGCTGCGGAAGCGCTGGACACGACGCAGTCCGCGGTGAGCCTGAAGATCAAGCGGCTGGAAGACGGGCTCGGCCGCCGACTGCTGGAACGCACGCCGCGGCAGGTTCGCCTGTCGGCCGACGGCACCGCGTTCCTGGAACCGGCGCGCGAACTGGTGGCCGCTCACCACGGCGCGATCAGCGCATTCGGCACGAGCCAGCGACGGCTGGTGATCGGCGTCAGCCACCATGTCGTCGGCGCCGATCTCCCGATGCTGCTGCGGCGGATGAGCGAAGCGGAACCGGCGCTCGTGCTGGAGATCCGCGTCGCCGCGTCGCGCGACGTACTCGATGCGTTCGATCGCGGCCAGCTCGATGCGGCCGTCGCGCTGCAGCACGACAGCCGGCGGCTCGACGGCGAAACCATCCTGTCGGAGTCGTTCGGCTGGATGGCGGCGGCCGATTTCGAGCACCATCCGCCGCAACCGCTGCGGCTCGCCACGCAGGCCGAACCATGCAGCGTGCGCCGCATGGCGGTCGACGCGCTGGACGAAGCCGGTGTCGCATGGACGGAAGTCTTCGTCGGCGGCGGCGTGGCGACGATCGGCGCGGCGGTATCCGCGGGGCTTGCCGTCGCGGCGCTCGGGCATCGCGTCGCGCCCGCCGGCACCGTCGACGTGGGTACGCGGTACGGGCTGCCGCCGCTGCCCGCGCGCGAGGTGGTGCTCCACTCGAATTTGACCGATGCACGAGCCAGGCAGGCACTGCGCACGCTGGGCGCGGCGCTACGGTCGTCGGTTGGCGTGCGTTGATGCCGCGCGCGGGTTCGACGAACCGGCTTGAACCCCTCGCAGGAAAGCGACATGCATGCGTCGGACGAACCAGTAAACGAACGTGACTCCGCGCTTGCGTCCTTGATCGAGCAGGCGACGGCGGCGAGTCGTCGTTGCGGGATATTGCCGCCGTCGGACCGCATGGCGCGACGCTTTCAACCCTTCGAGGAGCGACCCGCTCGACGCTGGGCACAATTGCTCGACGCGTTTCGTACCCACGGATAATCGCTGCAAACTACGCTGGCGGCTGCCACAAATTCCGGTCGTTCAGGCAACGTTCGATCGGAATGAGGCGCGCCCGGCGCATTTTGCTGACCACGCCGCCGTCTACGGACTCGAACGCCATGCACGCGCAGGTCAATTGGTCCTCTTCGCGCACGTCGGAATGCGCATACGATGCCGCCCTGTTCGGATACATATCCGACTGACGAATGAGCGGCCACTGCCCTGCATCCCGGTTGACGAGCCAGATCCGCTCGCTGTCGTGAAATTCGATCGCGTCGCGCTTGACCGTACTCTGCGACAGGTCGAGCCAACCGCATCGATCTCCGGACGCGTCGGCATGAATCGGGCCCATCGACACGAGCGCCGAACACGATACCGTGATCCATTTCCGCATACGGAAAACCCACTTCCACCTGGTATCGTTCATTGCGATCTCGATCAGGATTTCGGCGCGAACTTCCATTTACCGTCGCCGTATTCCAGCGACACGTATTTGTCCAGCCCGTTGGATTCGTCATAGCCGCTAAAGAACATCAGATTCCCAAGCTTGCGATACGGACGATATTCGTGTTCGTCGCGGATGGTGTGCCCGTGCAACTTCATGTCGATGGCATTTGCCCAATCGTCGAAACTCGACGCGGCCCGTATCGAATACCTGACATCCGTCCTGTACGCGCCGTCAAGATCCTTGTAGACGCTCCCGTTGATTTTCGACCGGTCCGACGAATCGCCGACGAAAAAATCCGCCTCGACCGAAGTGAAGCCATCGAATACATAGCGGCCGAAGCAAAGCGCCTTTGGCGATCCGCCGGCCGCGGACGTTCCGGCCTGTTCGCGCACGTACGGCTTCGCTCGCGGAGCAATGTCGTAAATTCGCTTCTCGTGCGGATAAAACTGAACCGGCCCGCCATGCGGGTTCTTCACGACCGTCCGGGTGACGAATCCCACGCCGGCCAATGCCTCCATCAACGCCAGCGTATATTTCGTTTCCGTATACACCGGCGCATCGAAATCGTAGACGACAGGCCAGTGGCGATAATCGTCGCAAACTTCGCGGGCCGTGTAGCGCAATGCATCCTGACGCGCAAATGCTTCTGCCTCGGATCGGGACGGTGGACTCGGGAAGGCGGCCGAAGACAGATTCGACGACTTGAACCATCCATAGCCGGCCATGGCGAATACGACGACGAGAACGACCCGTATCGCAATCGTTTTGAATGGCTTCTTCGCTGTCACGATCAATCGCTCGACGCAGTTTCCGAAAGAAAACGCATGATATCAGCGTGCGAATTTCCCACCGGGTGCGCGGTTGTATCGGCGATTCGGCTATCGAGACATCCGCAATACCGAACCATCTCCGGCGCTTTTTCAATCCGGTTTCGGGCGCGAAAGCAGCGCATATCGCGCGCCGGCCTCCGCCGTCCAGACCGAAGTCGCCAGCCAAACCCGGTCCTCTCGACGCGCGCCACGGTAAAATTGCGTCTTCGCCCCGCGCACAGGAAGACGATGTCCATCCGCCCCCGGGGCCAACGCCAAACGCATCCACCAGCCATCATCGCCTTGATTTCCCTACGCTTTCCGCGTCGCGACGCATGAGTTACTCGCTCGCCACCGCCTACACCCGCGAACTCGAGATCCGCAAGAGCCGCTTCATCGCGTATGCCGTTCCCGTCGAGGATCGCGATGCCGCGATGCAGGTACTGCAACGCCTGCGCGACGAGCATCCGGCGGCCACCCACGTGTGCTGGGCGCTGCTGGCGGGCGGCCAGTCGGGCATGTCGGACGACGGCGAGCCGTCGGGCACCGCGGGCCGGCCGATCCTCGAAGTGCTGCGCCATCACGACCTCGACGGCGTGCTCGGCGCGGTCGTGCGTTACTACGGCGGCGTGAAGCTCGGCGCGGGCGGGCTGGTGCGGGCGTACACGGACGCGATCGCATCGGCGCTGCTCGATGCCGAGCGCGTCGAGCGCATCCGACACACACGGCTCGCGATCGAGATCGGCTACCCGGAAGAGGCGCGCGTGCGTCGCTGGATCGAACAGGCCGGCTACGCGCTGGTGGACAGCGCGTACGGGATGACGGTCAAGCTCGTGATCAAGCTGCCCGAAACCGCCGAAGCCGCGGCAAGAGTCGAATTGTTCGATCTGACGCAGGGGCGCTCGGGTTTTCCGGAGATTTGAGCCGTTGCGGCGCACGCCCGGCGCGCTCGGCGCGCGTCGTTTCCCCAGTGCGTCGGAATCGCCCCGTTTCGAAGGCGTCGCCGCATATCGACGCCCCCCCTACAGGCATGCCGTCGAGGCTGTCCGTCCGACATTCCGAAAGACGGTAAAACCGATCGAACCGAATCGCCCGCCGTCAACCGGCCACCCGAAAAAAACGCGCCGCATCGAGCGGCGCGCTTCAACGCATCGAGATCGACCGGCGCGAACCGATCAATAAATCTCCGGCACGATCATGCTGTCGGGCACCGGCCGACGAATGTAATCCTCGTGATGCTCGCGCTGCGGCAGATCGATCGTCGGGCGCGGCACCTCGTGATACGGCACCTGGCCGAGCAGATGGTGAATGCAGTTCAGCCGCGCGCGCTTCTTGTCGACGGCCTGCACGACCCACCACGGCGCCTCCGGAATATGCGTGCGCTGCAGCATCTCTTCCTTCGCGGCCGTATAAGCCTCCCAGCGGCGACGGCTTTCGAGGTCCATCGGGCTCAGCTTCCATTGCTTCAGCGGATCCTCGATCCGGCTCTGGAAACGCAGTTCCTGCTCGTGGTCGGTAATCGAGAACCAGTACTTGACGATCTGGATCCCGCTACGCACGAGCATCTTCTCGAACTCGGGCACCGAGCGGAAAAACTCCTCGTACTCGTCGTCGGTACAGAAATTCATCACGCGCTCGACACCCGCGCGGTTGTACCAGCTTCGGTCGAACAGCACGATCTCGCCGCCGGCCGGCAGATGCGCGACATAGCGCTGGAAATACCATTGCGTGCGCTCGCGGTTGTTCGGCGCCGGCAGCGCAGCGACCCGGCACACGCGCGGGTTCAGGCGCTGCGTGATGCGCTTGATTGCACCGCCCTTGCCGGCCGCATCGCGCCCTTCGAAAATGACGACGAGCCGGTGCCCGGTATTCACGACCCAGTCCTGCAGCTTCACGAGCTCGCCCTGCAGGCGGAACAGCTCGCGGAAATACTCCTTGCGCGCCTCGCGACGCTCGGGCGAGAACAGCAGGTCCTCACCATTGTCGAAGCGGCGGTCGTCGAGTTCCATCTCGAGCTCTTCGTCGTAGGCATCGACGAGATCCTCCTCGAAACGGCGCTGGCGCGCCTCCATCGAGCTCGTATCGGTGCGGTTGTCGGTCTCGGTGCGGGTATCGTTGTCGCCCATGGGGCCTCCTTCCATCATTGACGCGGCCAAACTCGACCATTATCCCAGCGTCGCGCGTCAAATTCATGAAATTGGGCGGCCACGCCCGTCAAAGCGGCAGGCGGGCAGCCCGCCGCCCGCGCGCGATTCCCGCCGGTTCGCCGCGCATCAGTCGGGCGGCGGCAGCACGACTGTGTCCTCCGGGCCGAGCACGCGGCCGTCCTGCGAACGCAACTCCAGCTTCCTGACCGGCAGCCCGGTCTTGCGGTCGACCAGCAGCACGTGCGCCTCGTCCGGTTCGAAGAAGAAATCCTCGCCCCACTGCCGCAGCGCGACCAGCAGCGGAAACAGCCCGCGTCCTTTCTCGGTCAGCACGTATTCGTGATGCGCGCCGCCGTCGGCGGCCGGCACGACGTCCATGATCCCGTGCGCGACCAGGTTGCGCAGTCGGGCAGCCAGGATGTTCTTCGCGAGGCCGAGATTCTTCTGGAATTCGCCGAAGCGGCGCAGCCCGTCGAACGCGTCGCGGACGATCAGCAGCGACCACCAGTCGCCGATCGCGTCCAGCGGGCGGGCGACACCGCAAAGGGAATCTTCGTGCGTGGTGCGTCTGTTCATCGGTGCGTACGGCGATGCCGTGCCCGGGATACGGGCTGAACGGCGGTCGTTCTCGTTGAAATGAATGGTTTTAATATAAAACCTTGTCAGAAAAAGATCAATGCCGAGGAACCGACTGTTCGGGATACGTGAACGGAACGTTCTCGCCGCTCCAGATTGGTACACGGATTCATGATTTCTGACCAATAAAACCGCAAATTTCGGCACTTCAGCGTATCGTCCCGCGTCATCGACCCGCATCCGACAACCGCTCCCGCGATTTACTCGGTTGCAACTTGAAACCCCATGATCTACGCTTTAATAAGGTTTCAATTTGAAACCACTCTGCTCGACTACCGAAGGAGCATTCGATGATCCGGTCCGATGCCACGTTCGACGGCACCTTTCCGTTCGCCCCGCATTTCGACGATGCATCCGGCTTCCGGATGCACTATGTGGACGAAGGTCCGCGCGACGGTGAAATCGTCCTGTGTCTGCATGGCGAACCCACCTGGGGGTATCTGTTCCGCCACCTCGTGACGGCGTTGAGTCCGACATGCCGCGTCGTCGTGCCCGATCACATGGGCTTCGGCAAAAGCGCGACGCCGCAAAGCCGCAGCTACTGGCTGCAGGATCACATCGACAATCTCGAGCGTTTCGTGCTCGCGCTCGACCTCGATCGCATCACGCTGGTGATGCACGACTTCGGCGGCCCGGTCGGCATGGGGCTCGCCGCGCGGCATCCGGACCGAATTCGGCGCATCGTATCGGCCAACGGACCGACGCCGTTCGGGCAATCCGATCTCGTCGAGCGCCTGACGGCGAATGGCCGCGATGCGCCGTGGTTCCGGTGGATCATGCACGCGGCGGCCGACGACACGCTCGAAACGGTGCTCGGGCAGCTCGGTTTCAATATCCTGAGCACGCTGAAACTGAACGGCTTCGAAGACCACGCGATCATCACCGATACGTGGATCGCCGCATACGGCGCGCCGTTCGCGCAACCGGCCGACTGTCTCGGCGCAATCGGATGGGCGCGGGGATTCGCGAGCGGCGCACACCGCTTCGAGGAACCCGATGCGGCGGCACTGCGCGCGATACGCGGCAAGCCCGCGCTCGCGATCTGGGGAGACGCCGACCGAACGCTCGGCGCCGAACACTTCCTGCCGCTCTTTACCGCCCTGTTTCCATCCGCGCCGATCGAGCGGCTGGCGGGTGTCGGGCACTACTGCTTCGAGGATGCGCCCGATGCCATTGCCGCGCGGATCGCGGGCTTCATCCGAACGACCGGCTGAAAAAAATCCGGCAGCCGGATCGAAACACCGGCTGCCGAATGGCGCGCACGACCGCCGTCGGCGTCGCGCACGCATCGCTTCATGTCGACGTCAACGAATGATCCGCGTCACGCCCCGCCCGCGCGGATCGGCCATCGCCTCCGGCGTCTTGCCGTCGATCTTGATGACCTGGATGTCGCCGCTGAAATCCTGCCCCTTCAGCGTATAGCCGCGCGCCTCGATCTGCTTCGCGAGTTCGCCTTCGATCGGGTGGTACGGCTCCCAGAAGATCGTGTTCGGCGGCAGCAGCTGGTGATGGAAACGCATCGCACCGACGGCTTCCTTCAACGGCATCTTGAAGTCGTAGATGTTGTTGATCACCTGGAAGATCGACGTGAAGATGCGCGAGCCGCCCGGCGTGCCGATCACGAGCGACACCTTGCCGTCCTTCGTCATGATCGTCGGCGACATCGACGACAGCGGGCGCTTCTTCGGTTCGATCGCATTCGCGTCGCTGCCGACCACGCCGAACATGTTCGCGACGCCCGGCTTCGCCGAAAAATCGTCCATCTCGTCGTTCAGCACGATCCCGGTGCCGTCGGCGATCACGCCCGAGCCGAAGTAGCCGTTGATCGTGTACGTGTTCGACACCGCGTTGCCCCACTTGTCGACCACCGAGAAGTGCGTCGTTTCGGCCTTCTCCGGCATCGTCGTGCCGAGGCCCGGCTGCACGCTCTTCGTGTCCGACGGCTCCTTCGGGTTGACCTCGGCCGCGCGCTTCGCGATGTACGCATCGTCGGTCAGTTGCGCGATCGGCACCTTGTAGAAGTCGGGATCGCCGAGATACTGCGCCCGATCGGCGAACACGCGTTTCTCGATTTCGGCGACGAGGTGGATGTACTGCGGCGAATTGAGCTTCACGCCCTCGAAGTCCTGCTTCAGGTCGGCCTTCATCTTCAGCAACTGCACGAGGCCGATGCCGCCGGAGCTCGGCGGCGGCGCGGTGATCACGTCGTAGCCGTTCCACTTCGCCTGCACCGGCTGGCGCCACACCGCGCGGTACTGCGCGAGATCCTCGGTCGTGATCAGCCCGTTGCCGTCGCCGGTTTTCATCGACGCGGCGATCAGCTCGGCCGTCTTGCCCTTGTAGAAACCTTCCGCGCCGCCGTCCGCGATGCGCGTGAGCACGTCGGCGAGATCGGGCTGCTTGAAGTTCGCGCCGGCCTTCAGCCCGGAGAAGTACTTGTCGAAGTTGGTCTTGCCGCCGAACTCCTTCGAGGCGTCGACGCCGCGCTGCGCGAGCTGTTCGTCGACGACGAAGCCGTCGCGCGCATAGTGGATCGCCGGCGCGAGCACCTGCTTCCACTTCAGCTTGCCGAAGCGCTTCTGCGCTTCCCACATGCCCGCCACCGTGCCCGGCACGCCGACCGCGCGCGGGCCGTACAGGCTCATGCCCTTGACGACGTTGCCGTCCTTGTCGAGGTACATGTCCTTCGTCGCGGCGAGCGGCGCACGCTCGCGGTAGTCGATGAAGTACGGCTTGCCGTCCTTGTAGATCGTCATGAAGCCGCCGCCGCCGATGTTGCCGGCCTCCGGGTACGTGACGGCGAGCGTGAACGCGATCGCGACGGCCGCGTCGATCGCGTTGCCGCCTTCCTTGAAGATCCGCTCCGCCGCATCCGCGCTGTATTTGTCGGCCACCGCCACCGCGGAGCTCGTCAGGACCGCGGGCTGCGGGCCTTTCGCATAGGCGGGCGCATTCGGCAGGAAACCGATGCCGGCGACCGTCGCCAGCACGGCGGCGGATGATTTGAAGCGATTCAGCGTAGTCATTGCATGTCCCCCATGTGGATCTCCTTCAGGCGCGACGAGCACCTGATCCGTGGATGGCCGCTGGCGCGCCGACGGCCATATGCCGGCTTCGTAGTATAGGGGGACAAAAAGGGTCGAACACACGGCGGCGGCGAAAGCGTGCCGGTTGTGTACGCGCGCTCACGTTGCTGCGCCGCGACGCGCACGGGGATCGTTCGCCACAGTCCGCGGCGCGCGCCTTCGCGCAATGCACAAAACGGAAAGTTGCGAACCGCGCGGCAGCCGTCGCCGCCGGCACAAAAAAAATCGGCGAACGACCTGCCCGCGGCCCAGGCCGATCTGCGAAGATAGCGCCCCGCTTGCGCGCCGCATCTTCGTTTCGTGCACGCGCCGCTTCACGTTTCCTCGTCTCGCTCCCTATGGCATCACACAATGCGCATCATGCATCCGGCGTCGCGGCCGGCGTCGCCGCCGCCGTCCTCGTCGCGCAAACCGGCGCAACCGGCCCGTGGCACTCGGGCATGCTCGCCGCGTTCGCGGCGGGCATCGCGGGCGGCACCGCGCCCGACTGGCTCGAAGTCGCATGGTGGAGCCGCAAGCGCCGCCTGTGGATCACGCATCGCACCATCACGCACTGGGGCATCGGCTGGGTCGCGCTGCTCGCGCTCGGATGGCACGGGCTCATCCATCATCCGCATCCGCCATGGGCCGCGCCGCTGTTCGGCTTCGCCTGCGGCGGCGTGATGCATCTGCTCGCCGACTGGCCCAACCCGCTCGGCGTACCGTGGATCTGGCGGCGCCACTCGCTCAACCTGTGGAACAGCGGGCACTGCGACCTGATCGTGGTGGCCGCCGCCTGGGGCGGCACGCTGTGGCTCGCGCAGTCGCTGTGGTCGCGTGCGCCGCTGATCGAACACTGGCTCGGCTGGCTGCATCGCGTCTAGTTGCAATTCGACACAAATCGGCACGCGGTCGGCATGCCGACGTGCACGCAACTTTCCGTCCATTGAAAGCGCACGGCAGGCCCCCATCTGAGGGGGAATCGTCGACATGCATGGCCGGCACGCACCGGTGACGTCTGGCACACTGACGATTCGATTCGCGTGCGATACATCCGCACGCTCGCACCCCATTTCAACGCTCCGATGGACGTCACAGCTACCCGCCCTGCCGCCCGTGCGCTCGACGTGTTCCACCCGGCCGTCGCCGCGTGGTTCCGGCGCACGTTTGCCGCGCCGACCGGCGCGCAGGCGCTCGCGTGGCCGCACATCAAGGCCGGCCGCTCGACGCTCGTCGCCGCGCCGACCGGCTCCGGCAAGACGCTCACCGCTTTCCTGTGCGCGCTCGACGATCTGGTGCGCGATGCGCTCGCGCACGACGGCACGCTGCCCGACGCGACGCTGGTCGTCTACGTATCGCCGCTGAAGGCGCTGTCGAACGACATCCACGTGAACCTCGACGCGCCGCTCGCCGGCATCGCCGAATCGCTCGCGCAACTCGGCCTGCCGGTGCCGGCGATCCGCACCGCGGTGCGCACCGGCGACACGACGCAGGCCGAGCGCGCGGCGCTGCGCAAGCGCGCGCCGCACATCCTCGTCACGACGCCCGAATCGCTGTACGTGCTGCTGTCGTCCACGTCGGGGCGGCAGATGCTGTCGACCGTGCGCTCGGTCATCGTCGACGAAATCCATGCGCTGGCGTCGTCCAAGCGCGGCAGCCATCTCGCGCTGTCGCTCGAACGCCTCGACGCGCTGGCTGGGCACGCGCTGCCGCGCATCGGGCTGTCGGCCACGCAAAAGCCGATCGACGCGGTCGCGCGCTTCCTCGTCGGCGGGCCGGCCGACGCGCCGCGCGACTGCGCGATCGTCGACACCGGCCACACCCGCGAGCGCGATCTCGCGCTCGAACTGCCGAACGTGCCGCTCGAACCGGTGATGGCGACCGACGTGTGGGAACAGGTGTACGACCGCATCGCCGGGCTCGCGGCCGCGCATCGCACGACGCTGGTGTTCGTCAACACGCGGCGCACCGCCGAGCGCATGGCGCGCCATCTCGCCGACCGGCTCGGCAAGGACGCGATCGCCGCGCATCACGGCAGTCTGGCGAAGGAGCACCGCTTCGACGCCGAGCAGCGGCTGAAACGCGGCGAATTGAAGCTGCTCGTCGCGACCGCGTCGCTCGAACTCGGCATCGACATCGGCGACGTCGATCTCGTCTGCCAGGTCGGCTCGCCGCGCGGCATCGCACCGTTCCTGCAGCGCGTCGGCCGCTCGGGGCACCAGGTCGGCGGCGTGCCGAAGGGGCGGCTGTTTCCGCTGTCGCGCGACGAGCTGGTCGAATGCGCGGCGCTGCTCGACTGCGTGCAACGCGGCGAACTCGATGCGCTGCGGATTCCCGAGGCGCCGCTCGACGTGCTCGCGCAGCAGATCGTCGCCGAAGTCGCGTGCACGGAATGGCACGAAGACGCGCTGTATGCGAGCTTCACGCGCGCCGCGCCGTACGCGCGGCTGACGCGCGAACGCTTCGACGAAGTGATGAAGATGCTCGCCGAGGGATTCACGAGCCGCCGCGGCGTGCGCGGCGCCTACCTGCACCGCGACGTGGTCGGCGGCACCGTGCGCGGCCGCCGCAACGCGATGATGACCGCGACCACCTCCGGCGGCACGATCCCCGACATGGCCGACTACGCGGTGCTGCTCGAACCGCAGGGCATCCAGGTCGGCACCGTCAACGAGGATTTCGCGATCGAGAGCCTCGCCGGCGACGTGTTCCAGCTCGGCAACCAGTCGTACCGGATCATTCGCGTGGAAACGGGCCGCGTGCGCGTCGAGGATGCGCAAGGTCAATCGCCGAGCATTCCGTTCTGGCTCGGCGAGGGGCTCGGACGCAGCGACGAGCTGTCGGCGGCGGTCGGGCGGCTGCGCGCACGGATCGATGGCCTGCTCGCGGAAGGCGACCGGCAGGCGAGCGCCGGCGGACGCAAGCGCGCGGCCGGCAACGCGGCCGGCAAGACCGAGACGCACGGCAACGCCCAACCGGCAGCCCAGACCGGCGTCGTCACCGACTCGCGAACCGATGCCGCCGCCACCGCGCTCGCGCCCACCGAAAGCCGCCTCGCACCCGCGTTGCGCTGGCTCGTCGACGATCTGCGCCTGTCGCCCGATGCCGCGCGCCAGATCGCCGACTACCTCGCGCGTACTCGCGCGGCGCTCGGCGCATTGCCGACGCAGGACACGCTCGTGATGGAGCGTTTCTTCGACGAATCGGGCGGCACGCAGCTCGTGATCCATTCGCCGTTCGGCAGCCGGATCAACCGCGCATGGGGACTCGCGCTGCGCAAGCGCTTCTGTCGCACCTTCAACTTCGAGCTGCAGGCCGCCGCGACCGACGACGCGATCATCCTGTCGCTGGCGCTCGCGCACAGCTTCGCGCTCGACGAAGTGTGGCGCTACCTGCGTGCGGCCAGCGCCGAGCACGTGCTGATCCAGGCGCTGCTCGACGCGCCGATGTTCGGCGTGCGCTGGCGCTGGAACGCGACCACCGCGCTCGCGCTGCCGCGTTTCACCGGCGGCCGGCGCACCGCGCCGCAACTGCAGCGGATGAAGAGCGACGATCTGCTCGCGACGGTGTTCCCCGATCAGGTCGCGTGCCTCGAGAACGTCGTCGGCGAACGCGAGATTCCGCATCATCCGCTCGTCGACCAGACGCTCGACGATTGCCTGCACGACGCGATGGACACCGACGGCTGGCTTGCGCTGCTGCGCCGGATCGAGAGCGGCGCGATCGAACTCGTCGCGCGCGACTTGCCTGCGCCGTCGCCGCTCGCCGCCGAGATCCTGAACGCGAAGCCCTACGCGTTCCTCGACGATGCGCCGTTGGAGGAGCGCCGCACGCAGGCCGTGCAGTCGCGCCGCTGGAGCGATCCCGAATCGGCCGACGATCTCGGCGCGCTCGACGCCGACGCGATCGCCGCCGTGCGCGACGAAGCGTGGCCGCTCGCGCGCGACGCCGACGAGATGCACGACGCGCTGCTCACGCTCGCCTGCGTCGCCGACAGCGAGGCGCACGCGCACGCAGGCTGGCCGGAGCGACTCGCGGAACTCGCGGAACGCCGCCGTGCGACGCAACTCGCGACACCGGGCGGCGCCGTGCTGTGGGTGCCGGTCGAGCGGCTCGTGTGCGTGCGCGCGCTGCATCCCGACGCCCGCACGACACCGGCGCTCAAGGTGCCGGCCGCGTGCGCGCAGCCGTGGGAAGCCGATGCGGCGCTCGTCGACGTGATCCGCGCGCGACTCACCGGCTTCGGGCCGCTCACGGTCGATGCGATCGCCGCGCCGCTCGGCCTGCCGCCCGCGTCGATCGCGACGGGGCTCGCGGCGCTGGAGCGCGAAGGCTACGTAATGCGCGGCCGCTTCACGCCGGGCGCGACGACCGACGAATGGTGCGAACGTCACCTGCTCGCGCGCATTCATCGCTATACGGTGAAGCGGCTGCGCCGCGAGATCGAGCCGGTCGAACGCGCCGACTTCATGCGCTTCCTGTTCCACTGGCAGCACCTGACGCCCGACACGCGCGGCACCGGTCGCGACGCGCTGGCAGCCGTGATCGAACAGCTCGAAGGCTACGAGGCCGCGGCGAGCGCCTGGGAAGACGCGCTGCTGCCCGCGCGGCTCACCGACTACACGGCGGGCGGCCTCGACGAGCTGTGCCGCTCGGGCAAGCTGGTGTGGACCCGCATCGGCGCGCCGGCGCGCGCGGCCGGCACGCCCGTGAAGACGACGCCGATCGTGCTGCTGCCGCGCCGCCATCTTTCCGCGTGGCAGGCGCTGCGCGATCCCGATGCGCAGCCGGCGCTATCCGCACGCGCCACACAGGTTCGCGACGCGCTCGCCGCGCACGGCGCGATGTTCTTCGACGCATTGCTCGACGACCTGCACATGCTGCCCGTCGAACTCGAACAGGCGCTCGGCGAACTCGTGTCGGCCGGCCTCGTGAACGCGGACAGTTACGCGGGCCTGCGCGCGCTGCTGAAGCCGGCCGTCAAGCGCAGCGCGACCTATGCACCGCGTACACGACGCGGCGGCGCGCTGATCGGCGGGATGGACGACGCCGGCCGCTGGGCGCTCGTGCAGCGTCGGGCGCAGCCGGACGACGACGCGCCCGCACCGAAACGCGACCCCGCCACGACCGATCCCGACGCACTCGAACACATCGTGTGGACGCTGCTGCGTCGCTACGGCGTCGTGTTCTGGCGGTTGCTCGAACGCGAAGCCGACTGGCTGCCGAGCTGGCGCGAACTCGTGCGCGTGCTGCAGCGCCTCGAAGCACGCGGCGAGATTCGCGGCGGTCGCTTCGTCGCCGGGCTCGCGGGCGAGCAGTTCGCGCTGCCCGAGGCCATCCCGATCCTGCGCGAACTGCGCCGGCAACCGGGCGATGGGCAGTATGTATGCGTGACGGGCGCCGACCCGCTGAATCTCGCCGGCACGCTGCTGCCCGGCGACAAGGTGCCGGCGCTGGCCGGCAACCGCGTGCTGTTTCGCGACGGCGTGCCCGTCGCATCGCTGGTATCGGGTACGTTCCATTACGCGCCCGAGCTGTCGGCCGCCGCGCGCGAGGACGCGCGCCTGCGGCTCGCGCGTTCCTGCTGACATCGGCTGACACGCACGCGGCACACGACTACTGATCGCCGGGCCGCGCGGTCGCCATCGTTCGGGTAGCATCGGACGATCGACCGCGCGAGCTTGCGCGCCTCGCCTACACAAGACAAGACTTCCGGAGACTGCCGCTCATGCCTTCGCATGCCGATTCGCCCGTTGCCCATCACGCGGGTTCGCTGACCATTTTCCAGGGCGCCGCGCTCTATATCGGCGCGGTGCTCGGCACCGGCGTGATCGCGCTGCCCGCGCTCGCCGCCGAAGTCGCCGGGCCGGCCTCGCTACTCGCATGGGCCGCGCTCGTCGTACTGTCCGGGCCGCTCGCGGCCACCTTCGCCGCACTCGGCGCCCGCTATCCCGATGCGGGCGGCGTGTCGACCTACGCGCGGCGCGCATTCGGCCCGAAGGCGGCGGCGATCGTCGGCTGGTGCTTCTACTTCGCGGTGCCGGCCGGCGCACCTGCCGCCGCGATGTTCGGCGGCGCATACGTCGCGGCCGTCACGGGCGGCGGACACACGACGGTCGTCGTCACGGCCGCCGCGCTGATCGCGACCGTGTCGGCCGCGAACGCGTTCGGCGTCACCGTGTCGGGCCGCATGCAACTGGTGTTGTCGGCGCTGCTCGTCGCGCTGCTGCTTGCCGCGGTGCTTGCGTCCGCGCCGCATGCCCGCGCCGCGAACCTGCATCCGTTCGCCCCGCACGGCTGGCTCGCGGTCGGCCAGGCCGCCGCGTTGCTCGTGTGGAGCTTCGCCGGCTGGGAAGCGATCACGCATCTCGCGGCCGAGTTCCGCCGGCCCGCGCACGACATGCCGCGCTCGGCCGGCATCGCGGTCGTGGTCGTCGGGTTCCTGTATCTGTCGGTGGCCGCCGCGAGCGTGACGGTGCTCGGGCCTTCCGCGGGCGCATCGGGCGCGCCGCTCGCCGAACTGATCGCGGGCGGCATCGGCGGCCATGCGCAGGTGCTGGCGGCGGCCGCCGCGCTGCTGCTCACGCTCGGCACGATGAACGCGTATTTCGCCGGCGCGGCCAAACTCGGCGCGGCGCTCGGGCGCGACGGCGCCCTGCCCGCATGGCTCGCACAAGGCAGCCAGGTCGGCGGCGTGCCGCGCCGCAGCCTCGGCGTGATCGCGGTGCTCGCGGCCATCGCGCTGGCCGCCACGGCGCTGTCGGACGTCGGGCCGAAGCCGCTCGTGCTCGTGACGTCCGGATGTTTCGTGATGGTGTACGGGCTCGGCGCGGCGGCTGCGCTGAAGCTGCTGCCGCGTGGCGGCATCGCATATCGTTGCGCGTGGATTTCGCTGATTGCGGTCGCCGGGCTGTTCGTGACGACCGGATGGTATTTCCTGTGCCCGCTGCTGCTCGCGGGCGGCGCACTGCTTTATCTGCAGCTCACCGGCCCGCGCCAATGACGCGGCAGGCGCCCGCGGGCCGACGCCCGCCGACTCGCCGCACCGATCGCGCGAACACTCGCGTCGATCCGGCCGTGCGCCGTGGGTTCGCGCCCGTCAGGCCGGCACCAGCTCGAAGCTGAGCCGTTTGCCGAGCGCGGCGGCCGCGCTCGCGAGCGTCGCCAGCGTGAGGCTCGTGTCGGTTTCGTCGAGCAGACGGTTGAGTGCGGCGCGGCTCGTCTTCATCCGCGCGGCCATCGCGGTTTTCGTGATGTGCTGCGCCTTCATTTCCTGCCCGATCTGCCACGCGATCACGCGCTTGATCGCGGTGGCGGTGGCCGCTTCGAGATTGCCGTCCGCTTCGAGGAAGGCGTCGAAATCGCTGCCGATATGCGGATTGTTCGTGGTCGTCATGTCGTACTCCAGGTGCATGGCGTTGCCGGCTGCCCGACCGTCGGACACGGTGCGTTCCGGCGCAACCGGGGAATTCAGATGGCGTGCGTCAGCGCTTTCAGGCGCGCGACGGTGACGTCGAGATCGTCCGACGGCGTGGCCCGCGACTGCTTGAAGAAGCCGTGCAGCAGCACCATCGTGTCGCCGACGACCGTGAACAGCACGCGCGCGCTTCGCCCCGGCACCGTCACGCGAATCTCCCACAGATCCTTCGCCATCTTCCGGACCAGCGGCATGCCGAGCGGCCAGCCGAGTTGAACGGTCTTGATCTCTTCGCCGATCGCCCTTCGCTCCGCTTGCCCGAGCGCATTGAGCCATTCGCGCACCGGCTCGTGGCCGCGGGCCGTCCGGAAGAATCGCACGCCGAGCGTGACCTGAATCTGCTGTCTCGCCATCGTCTTGTCGTCCATCGTATCAAAAACGGTACGATATGCCAAGCATGCCGATGTCGGCTACTGACCGGATGGCCAATGCTTCGGCTAGACGCAGACCGGAGCCGGCGCATCCGCCAGGCCCGGTGGATCACCGCTTGCCGCGAGCGGGCTTGCGCGCCGCGCGCGGCGCCTGGTGCGGGCGGGCCGCCCCGAATCGCGATCGCGCGATGTCGCGCACCGCATCGATCAGCGTCCGCGCGACCGGCGACGGCTGCGCATCGGTGCGCAGCACGAGCCCGACCGGCTCGTCGGTGCCCGCCGACGGCAGCGGCAGGCGCGCCAGCGCGCCGGCCGACAGATCGTATTCGGCTGCATAGAGCGGCACGAACCAGACCGCGTCGTTCTCGAGCGCCAGTGCGCGCGCGACCGATACCGACAGCACCTCGATGAACGAATCCAGCGGCGGCGCGCCGCATGCGCCGAGCAGTTGCTCGGCAGACTGGCGGATCAACGTGCCGAACGGCGGCAGCACGACCGGATAACGCGCCAGCTCGGCGGCCGGCGCCGCGCTGGCGAGCAGTGGATGCCCGGCGCGCACGACCGCGACGAGCGGCTCGTTGTACAGCTGTTCGAACGCGAGCCCGATCATCCGCTCCGGCTCCGACAGCCGCCCGATCGCGCATTCGATCGCGCCGGATTTCAGACGCTCGAGCAACTCGGCGTTCGCGGCCGTCGCGATCCGCACGACGATGCGCGGCCAGCGCGCGGTCAGCGCCTTCATCAAGGCCGGTGCGAGCGAAGCCGCGACAGTCGGCAGCATGCCGATTTCCAGCGTCGCGGCAGCGGCCCCGCCCTCGCGCGCCAGCAGCCCGACGCCCTGCCGCAGCGCCAGCACGCACGCATTCGCGTGCGGCATGAACAGTTGCGCTTCGCGGGTGGGCTGTGCGCCGTGCCGGCCGCGCTCGAACAGCTTCACGCCGAGGATCGCCTCCAGCTCGGCGATCGTCTTCGACACGGCCGGCTGCGTGATCGACAGGCTTTCGGCCGCCTTCTGCACGCCGCCCAGTTGGGCGACCGCGAGGAAACACTGCAGGTGCCGGAATTTGACGCGACCGTCGGCGATACGGTTATTCATAACGGGTGGTTATGCGAATGACGATGAATCGCCATTTTGCATAACTTTCCGGAAAGGCCCAAGCGTTCGGCACGGCGTCATGCATGGCGCCGCAGCGCGTGGAATCCCGTCGGCTCCCAGATCCGTTTCGCGATCAGCAAGGCCGTGCCGTGCTTCTGCCCGAGCGGCGCGGACGACGACTCCGCATGCAGCGCCGCCGCCTTGCTGCTCAGCCGCCGCAGCTCTTGTTCGAGCTCCGCGGCGGCCGCGTCCGTCAGCATCCCTTGCAGGAACGTCATCGTCTCGCCCGGGCCGTCGAAGCGGCTGCCGAGAAAGTCGTCGAGCACGTGCGCATGGAAGTAGCGGCGGATCGGTCCGCCCGGCAGCCAGTCGAAATCGCGCGCGACGCGTACGCGAATCCGGTCGCCGGGCAGCAGCGCGATCACGTTCATCCGGTCGAGCATCAGCAGATACTTCACGCACTCGGCCTGCGTGACGCGATAGGCCGACACGATGTCCTGCACGGTCCAGTAATTGATCGCGCACACGGCGACCAGCAGCAGCTTCTCGTCCGACACGAGCAGCGCCTCCTGCTGCTCGGTCAGCACGCGCAAGCGCGGCGCGGACGCGGACGCTTCCTGCACGAGCTCGGCGAGCGTATAGCCGAGCAGTTGCGCGATCTCCGCGACGCGCTCCAGCGTGAAGCGGCCGCTCGCGAACAGCCGCTTCACGCTCGTCTCGGAGACGTCGAGCGTACGCGCGACGTCCCGGTAAGTCATTCCCTGCGCCTTCAACTGGCGCTTCAGCGTTTCGATGAGTTGGGCGGTCTCGGTCATGTTGGTATCGAAAAATGATGCTCGTGGTCGGATATTAGGCTACTCGCGCATCCGCATCAGCAATTCAGGTTACTTGTCTGCATAATCCGCTCCGTCCTGTCACGCAACGACGGAGCCGAAATGACCGCCCGAATCGACACAGCCGCCTGCGAACCGCGCCACGCCGCCCCGCGCGATGCACGCGACACCGATCGCACGATGCCGCTCGCCACCGTGCGCACGCTGGCCGCCGGCGCGCACGTCGGCGATCTCGTGTTCATCCGCGAGCCGGCCGGTGCGCCGGATGCCGCGACCGGCTCGGCGGGCTCGGCGGGCGTCTGGGCCAATCGCTTCGGCATCGTCGTCGATACGTCGGGCGACGAACCGGTGATCGCCGAAACCACCGTGTTCGCGTGGACGAAGCTCACGCCGCTGTCGCGCTTCGTCGCCCGTGCCGACGGCGGACGCATCGCGCTGGCGCGCCGCGTCGCGGCAGCATCGGCCGACGCGCAGCGCCACGTCCATGCGGTGGCCGAACGGCGAATCGACGCGCTGCTCGGCAGTCGCTTCAACCTGCGCGCGCGGCGCGGCTTCTGCGCGCAGTACGTGAACGACGTGCTCGGCGCCGGCCACGCGTCGACGCCGTCGGCCCTGCTGCGCAGCAGCACGCTGGCGCTCGAATTCGACGGGATCGTGTTCGATCCCCGCCATCCGTGACGACGGGCACGCTCGGGGAGACCGGATAACAACGAGAACGAAAGACAAAAAAGCAGCGACGGGCTGGCTGGAGGGCCGTGCACGGGGTCGTCGCCGACGACGCGAAGCCCGATCGCTTTTTCCGCCGGACAGGGTTCCTGTCCGGCGGAATTTTCATGGGCGGGACGAACATAACGAACGGTTATGCAATTCGCGAAAAAAGGTCATTTTTCATAACTTTCCGGATTGGCTAAAGTCGTGTCGTCCACTTCGCGAAAAACCTATCAGGAGACGCCCCGATGGATTCCCCCACGATCCTCACGCCGCGCGACTGGCCGTCGCATCCGGCCTATGTTCACCCCGAGTACCGTTCGTCCGTGAAGCGCGGCCCGACCCGTCCGCTGATCCCGCTGAAGGAGAAGCTGCGCGACCAGTACGCACCCGTCTACGGCGCGGAAGATCTCGGCGCGCTCGACCACGACCTGACGAAGAACGCCGTGAAGAACGGCGAGCCGCTCGGCGAGCGGATGGTCGTCACCGGCCGCGTGCTCGACGAAGGCGGCAAGCCCGTGCGCAACACGCTCGTCGAAGTGTGGCAGGCCAACGCGGCCGGTCGCTACGTGCACAAGGTCGACCAGCACGACGCACCGCTCGATCCGAACTTCCTCGGTGCGGGCCGCTGCCTGACCGACGACGAAGGCCGCTACCGCTTCCTGACGATCAAGCCCGGCGCGTATCCATGGGGCAACCACCCGAACGCGTGGCGCCCGAATCACATCCACTTCTCGCTGTTCGGCGATTACTTCGGCTCGCGTCTGGTCACGCAGATGTACTTCCCCGGCGATCCGTTGCTCGCGTACGACCCGATCTTCCAGGGCACGCCCGAAGCCGCGCGCGATCGCCTGATCTCGCGCTTCTCGATGGGCATCACCGAAGAAGGCTATGCGCTCGGCTACGAATTCGACATCGTGCTGCGCGGCCGCGACGCCACCCCGATGGAGCGCTGAACCATGACGACGCTGAAGCAAACCCCTTCGCAAACGGTCGGCCCGTACTTCGCGTACGGCCTGTGCCCGCAGCAATACGACTACGACCTGAAAAGCCTGTTCACGCCGACGATCGCCGCCGCGCACGCCGAAGGCGAGCATGTGCTGCTGGTCGGGCAGGTGTTCGACGGCGACGGCAACGTCGTGGGCGACGCGGTGCTCGAATTCACGCAAGTGGACGCCGCGGGCCGCTATCCCGCGTCGCGCGACGACATCGCGAAATCCGGCTTCACGGGCTTCGCGCGGGTCGGCACGGGCACCGATCCGCAGCAGCGCTTCGTCGTCGAGACGGTGAAGCCGGGCCGCATCGCCGCCGACGAGGCGCCGCACATCAACGTGACCGTGATGATGCGCGGCATCCTCACCCACGCGTTCACGCGCGTGTACTTCGACGACGAAGCCGCCGCGAACGCGGTCGACCCCGTGCTGAACGCGGTGCCGGCCGAGCGACGTGCGACGCTCGTCGCGAAACGCGACGCGCAGCCGGGCCGCCCGGTCGTCTACCGCTTCGACATCCGCATGCAGGGACCGGAAGAAACCGTGTTCTTCGACGTTTGACGCGTGCGCCGGCGCTCGCCGGTTTCGTGTGCAACCGTACCACCGTGTGGCGCGATACCGGCAGGCATCGCGCCACACGGCGTTTTGGGGCACGCGTCGTCGTCATTCGATGGTGCGCCGCGTCGTACCCGGTGACGGCTGCGGATCCTTCCGTTATCGGCTTCCCGCCCCGATATCGAACGCGTCATTGAAGCGCATGCTGCGACAGCACATCAATCGTCGGGTCGACCCGATATCGTTTGCGCGTTATGCGGCGTATTCTTCGTTATCCGCAACGAGTCAGCAGAATTGAATCGTATGAAGCAACAATGACAGGCGTCATGCGCAACGCTGCCCGACAGGCGGTCCGCGCATTTGTCAGACAGAGTGCCTTTAAGCGCGTCTGGCCGAAGTTGGCGGGCGCGTATTTTTTTTGGCGTCGCGGCCCGCGCACCGGCGTGACCCGCGCGCAGCCCCCGGCGCCTAGCGACGAATCTCCAGATACCGGCTCGGCGTGTCGCCCAGAATGCGGCGAAACGCCGACGTGAATGCGCTCGCACTCGCGTAGCCGAGATCGAGCGCGACGCGCGTCACCGGCTGCCCGTCGGTCAGGCGCGCAATCGCCGCGAGCATGCACACCTGCTGGCGCCAGGCGGCAAAGCTCACGCCCGTCTGCGCGCGGAACTGTCGCGTGAAGGTGCGCCGGCTCACGCCCGCGTCGGCCGCGACCCGATCGAGATCGGCCGCGATCGACGGCGCTGCGAACAGATGCCGGCAAACTTTCGCCAGTCGTGCATCGGCCGGTAACGGCGCATGCAGCGACAGACGCGGCATCGTCGCGATTTCGGCGATCAGCAGATCCATCAGCTTGCCCGCGCGGCCGTCGACGTCGTACATGGCCGGCAAGTCGATCGCATCGTCGATCAGTTGCCGCAGCAGCGGCGACACGCCATACACGCCGCACTGGGTGGGCAGCCCGGCCGCCTGCGCGGCGTCGGCGGACACGAACGCGGTGAGCATCGTGACCGGCCCGGTCATCGTCAATTCGTGCCGCACGCCGGCCGGCACCCAGCACGCGCGCTGCGGCGGCACCAGCCAGCGGCCGTGCGGCGTGGACACGCTGATCGTGCCGCGCGACGCGAATGCGAATTGCCCGCGCACGTGCGCATGATCCGGAAACGTCGTACCCGCCGCAAATTCGTTGGCGAGCACGACCACGCTCCGGGGAATGTGTTCGTAGGGATCTAGCAGCGTATTTCTCACGGCCCGAATTCCATCATCAATGACCCGCTATCGAAGGCGGTCCGCCCCGCCGCGATCGGCCGGCCGGTCATGCGCCGGCGGCATCGCGCGGCACGCGTCACCGCAACATGAACGACATCGCCGACAGGCTGTTCAGCGTGCGCACTACGTGCTCGACCGACGGCCCGTCGAAACGCAGCGTCACCGCATCGACACGCTCGAGCGACGGCAGCACGCAGAACAGGTCGGCGAGCGCGGCCGTCTGCACGCGCAGCGTGCAAGCGGCCGGCGCGGGCCGATGGGCGCCCGCGCGCCGGCCGGACGACAGCGCGTGCGCGACCGTCTCCCGTGCGGCGGTCGCGATGCGCGCGCACGATGCGGACGGCGTGAGCGTCTCGCCGCTCGATGCGCCGCCGGCGGTCTTGACCGTCTCGAAACGCGCGTCCGGAAACAGCGGCTGCGTTTCCTCGGCGAATACGTCGTCGCCCGTCGCGAGCGCGACGTGCGCGCCGTATTCGCGCGCCAGCGCGCCGTACAGCCCGGCTTCGCCGAGCTCGACGCCGTTCAGCCACACCTGCGTGAACGCGAAGCTGTTGATCGTGTGCGCGAGCACGCCGCGCGTCTGCGATTTCGCGTGATAGCCGATCATGAATACGAGATCGGGCTGCTGTTCGAGGCCCGCCATCATCCCGAGCGTACGCGGCTTGCCGAGCACGACGCGCGCCCGCGCATCGAGCCCGTCGGGCAGCAGGTTGCGATAGCCGCCATGCGAATCGTTGACCCAGACGGCCTGCGCGCCGCCGGCGAACGCGCCTTCGATCGCCGCGTTCGCCTCGGCGGTCATCCAGCGGCGCGCCCGCTCGTATTCCGGATTGCCGGCGCGCGTCTGCTCGGTGGCGAATACGCCGGCGACACCTTCGATGTCGGTCGAGATCAGGATCTTCATGACGGGGTCGAACGTCCTTCGTTGTACTCGTTGAACAACCGGTCGAGATCGGGCAGCGCGTCGCGCAACGATGGCCGCGCGTGGCCGTCGCGCCCGGCGACCGTCACCGCCTGCAGCAACGCGTCGGCGATCGCATGCTCGACGCTTTCGGCCGCGGCCATGAACAGCGGATCGAGCGCCGCATCGGCCACGAGGGCCGGCAGCGCGATCGTCGATGCGTCGTGCGCGATCGTGTAGGCGGTCGAGAAGGCGAGTGCGATATCGCCGCTGCCATGCCCGTAGACGGAGCCCGTGCGGGCCAGCCCCGCCGCCGCGCGGCGCGCGAGCCGCGACAACTGCCGCGCATCGAGCGGCGCATCGGTGGCCAGCAACAGGATGATCGAGCCCTGCTCGGGCGCCGCCGTATGGGCGGCTTCGGCCGCGCGCCGTTGCGCGACGATGCGCCCGAGCGGCACGCCGCCGAGCGTCAGCATCGGCAGCCGGCCGAAATTCGCGAGCACGAGCGCGCCGACCGTATAGGGCCGGCCGGCCGCGACGGCCACGCGCGACGCGGAGCCGATCCCGCCTTTCAGGTCGAAGCACGACATTCCGCGCCCGGCGCCCACCGCGCCGCGTGCGACGTCGCGCGACGCCGCGCGGCATGCGTCGTCGTAATGCGCGGCGGTGACCGCGCATGCCTGGATATCGTTCAGGTAACCGTCGTTGCACTCGAACACGAGCGGATTGACGGTCGGCCAGTCGCGACCGACCTGCGGATTCGCCGCGATCGCCGCACGGATCTGCGCGTGGGCAACCGCGCCGACGCCGAACGTATTGGTCAGCGCGATCGGCGTATCGAGCGTGCCGAGTTCGTCGATCTGCACGAGCCCGACGCTCTTGCCGAAACCGTTGATCACGGCCGCCCCGGCCGGCACCTTGCTGCGGTACACGTCGCCCGGATGCGGCTTCACGACGGTCACGCCGGTCTGCACGTTGCCGGCATCGAGCGTGCAATGGCCGACCGTCACGCCGGGCACGTCCGCGATCGTGCCGCGCGGCCCGGCCGGCAGCGTCGCCGTCCACATCGGTGCGGCGCGCATCAACGGCGCTCCAGCTTCGGGTCGAGCGCGTCGCGCAGCCCGTCGCCGAGCAGGTTGAACGCGAGCACGGTCAGGAAGATCGCGAGGCTCGGGAACACCGCGATGTGCGGCGCCGTCACCATGTCCGCGCGCGCCTCGTTGAGCATCGCGCCCCACTCCGGCGTCGGCGGCTGCGCGCCGAGCCCGAGGAACGACAGGCTCGCGGCGGTGATGATCGACGTGCCGATGCGCATCGTGAAGTAGACGACGACGGACGACACGGTGCCCGGCAGAATGTGCCGCATGATGATCGTCCAGTCGGACGCGCCGATGCTGCGCGCGGCTTCGACATAGGTCATGTGCTTGAGCATCAGCGTGTTGCCGCGCACGAGCCGCGCGAACGCCGGGATGCTGAAGATCGCGACCGCGCAGATCACGTTGACCATCCCGTTGCCAAGGATCGCGACCACGCCGATCGCGAGCAGGATGCCCGGGAACGCGAACAGCACGTCGGCGATGCGCATCGTGATGCGGTCCCACCAGCCTTCGTAATAGCCGGCGAGCAGCCCGAACAACGTGCCGATCGCCGCACCGAGCGCAACCGAGAAGAAGCCGGCCGCGAGCGAAATGCGCGTGCCCGCGACGATCCGGCTGAAGATGTCGCGGCCGAGCGAATCGACGCCGAACCAGTGCACGGCCGACGGCCCCGCGTTCAGCGCGTCGTAGTCGAAATAGTTCTCCGGGTCGAACGGCACGATGTGCGGGCCGACGAAGGCGAGCACCACGAGCGCCAGCACGAAGCCGCCGGCGACGAGCGCGACGGTCTGCTTGCGGAACTTGCGCCAGAATTCGCGCCACGGCGTGCGGATCGCGGTCGGTGCGGCCGGCGCCGCGGGCTGGGCAGTCGCGTTCATTCGCGCCTCACTTGAACCGGATGGTCGGGTTGATGACCGCGTACAGCACGTCGACGGTCAGGTTGATCAGGATGAATTCCAGCGAGAACAGCAGCACGATCGCCTGGATCACCGGGTAGTCGCGCATCGTCACCGCGTCGACCAGCAGGCGCCCGAGCCCCGGCCAGTTGAACACGACCTCGACGACGATCGAGCCGCCGAGCAGGAAGCCGAACTGCAGCCCCATCATCGTGACGACCGGGATCATCGCGTTGCGCAGGCAGTGCTTGAGCACGACCATCGGCTCGTGCACGCCCTTCGCGCGCGCGGTGCGCACGAAGTCCTCGTTCAGCACCTCGACGAACGACGCGCGCGTGAAGCGCGCCATCACGGCCGCGACCGCGGCGCCGAGCGTCAGCGACGGCAGCACGTAGCTCTTCCACGAGCCGTCCGGCACGACCGGCAGCCAACCGAGCTTCACCGAGAAGACTTCCATCAGCAGCATGCCGAGCGCGAACGCGGGGAACGAGATGCCCGACACCGCGAGCGTCATCCCGAGACGGTCGGGCCAGCGATTGCGCCAGACCGCCGACGCAATCCCGATCGCCATCCCGAACAGCGTCGACCACCCCATGCTGACGAGCGTCAGCATCAGCGTCGGCATGAAGCGTTCGCCGATCTCGGTCGAGACCGGCCGCTTGCTGCGCGTCGACACGCCGAAATCGCCGTGCGCGATCTTCACGAAGAAGTTCGCGAACTGCGTGGGCATCGGCTTGTCGAGCCCGAGATCGGCGCGCACGAGCGCGATCGTCGCGTCGTCGGCTTCGGGGCCGGCCGCGAGCCGCGCGGGGTCGCCCGGCAGCAGGTGCACGAACAGGAACACCAGCACCGCGACGATCGCGAGCGTGGGCAGCAGGCCGAACAGGCGTTTGACGAGGAAATTCAGCATGGGGCACCGATCGAATCAGCGCACCGGCGGCTCGCGCCGCCGGCACTGCATGGCGGACGAACCGCCGTCATTTCAGCGAGATCTCGTCGAAGTTGAACGAGCCGTCCGGCATCACGTACGCGCCCTGCAGCCGCTTGCTGCGCGCATACACGATCTTCTCCTGCACGAGGAAGATCCACGGCGCATCGGCCCAGATCTGCTTCTGCGCATCGGCGTAGAACTCGGCCTTCTTCGCGCGATCGGTCGTCTCGAGCGCCTTCGTCAGATCGCCGTCGACCGCGTCGTTCTTGTAGTACGCGGTATTGACGAGCTTCGGCGGCGCGGACGCGCCCGCCAGCAGCGGCGTGATCGCCCAGTTCGCTTCGCCCGTCGACGACGACCAGCCGATGTAGTACATCCGCACCGGCGCCTTCGCCGGATCGGGCGCGCTCTCGACCTTCGCGACGCGCTCGCCGGCTTCCAGCGCCTGCACCTGCACCTTCACGCCGACCTGCGCGAGCTGCTGCTGCACGAACTGGATCGCCTTCTGCGACGTCGAGTTGTTATACGCGGACCACAGCGTCGTCTCGAAGCCGTTCGGATAGCCGGCTTCCTTCAGCAGCGCACGCGCCTTCGCCGGGTCGTACGGCCACGGGCCCAGCTTCGTCGCGTAATCGACGCCCTGCGGCACCACGCCGGTCGACGGCGTCGCGAAGCCGGAAAACGCGACCTTCGCGAGCGCTTCCTTGTTCACCGCGTAGTTCAGCGCCTGGCGCACCTTCGGGTTGTCGAACGGCTTCTGCAGCATGTTCAGCGACACGTAGCGCTGCACGATCGACGGCCGCTCGACGACGTCGACCTTCGGGTTGCCTTTCAGCTCGGTCGCCTGCTCGAACGGAATGCGGAACGCGAAATCGGCTTCGCCCGTCTTCATCAGCGCCGCGCGCGTGTTGTTGTCGACCACCGGCTTCCAGTCGATCGCGTCGATCTTCGGATAGCCCTTCTTCCAGTAGCCCGCGAACTTCTTCACCTTCAGGTCGTCGGTCTGTTTCCACTCGACGAACTCGAACGGCCCGGTGCCGACCGGATGCAGCGCGATGTCGCGGCCCCACTTCTTCAGCGCGGCCGGCGAGATCATCACGGCCGACGGGTGCGCGAGCGTGTTGATGAACGCCGAGAACGGCTCGCGCAGCGTGACCTTCACCGTGGTCGGATCGACGACCTCGGTCTTCTCGATCACGCGGAACATGTTGTAGCGCTTCAGGTGGTTCGCGGGATCGGTCACGCGGTCGAAGTTCGCCTTCACGGCCGCCGCGTTGAAATCGGTGCCGTCGTGGAACTTCACGCCCGCGCGCAGCTTGATCGTGTACGTCTTCGCATCGGGGCTGGCTTCATAGCCGGTCGCGAGCACGTCGACGAGCTTCATGTCCTTGTCGAAGCCGAACAGGCCCTGGTAGAACGACTTGACGACGGCCTGCGACACCGTGTCGTTCGCGTCGTACGGGTCCATCGTCGTGAAGGTCGAATCCACCGCCATCACCGCGGTCTGCTGCGCGTACGCGGGCAGTGCGGACGACAGCGCAAACGCGCCGGCAAGCGCGACGAAGCATGCGCGCGGACGGAACATCGAAAACGGATGCTGCAGGGTCATTTTGCTGGGCTCCTATCGGTGAATCGGTGACGCCTCACGGGCGTTTCGGTTTCGACTGCCTGCGGGTGCGTGCGCCGTCGTCGCCGCGCACGACTCCCCCACTCAATACGCGCCGCCGACACGATGCGTCGCGACGTAATGATCGGGGCCGACCGCGACGAGCGGCGCGACGAGCGGCTCGTCGCCGACCGCGCGGATCGGGCTCGGAATCTCGTCCGCCGCGAGCTGGCGCGGCGCATGCCGGCGCGCGGGGTCGGCCACCGGCACCGCGCTCATCAGCTTCTTCGTGTACGGATGCTGCGGCGCCTCGAACACCGCGCGGCGCGGGCCGATCTCGACGATCTGGCCGAGATACATCACCGCGACGCGATGGCTGACGCGCTCGACCACCGCCATGTCGTGCGAGATGAACAGGTACGCGACGCCCAGCTCGCGCTGCAGGTCGAGCATCAGGTTGACGATCTGCGCCTGCACCGACACGTCGAGCGCCGACACCGACTCGTCGGCGATCACGACCTTCGGGTTCAGCGCGAGCGCACGCGCGATCGCGATCCGCTGGCGCTGGCCGCCCGAGAATTCGTGCGGATAGCGGCGCGCGGCCTCCGGCGGCAGGCCGACCTTGTCGAGCAGCCAGTCCACCCGCGCCTGCGCTTCGCTGCCGCTCGCGACGCCGTGCACCAGCAGCGGCTCCATGATCGAGAAGCCGACGGTCAGGCGTGGGTTCAGCGACGCGAACGGGTCCTGGAAGATGAACTGGATGTTGCGGCGCAACGCCTGCAGGTCCGGGCCCTTCAGCGCGCTGATGTCGCGGCCGTCGAATTCGATCGAGCCGCTTTGCGATTCGACGAGGCGCAACAGCGAACGGCCGGTGGTCGACTTGCCGCAGCCCGATTCGCCGACGAGCGCGAGCGTCTCGCCCGCGCGCAGCTCGAAGCTCACGCGTTCGACCGCATGCACGTATTGCGACACGCGGCCGAACACGCCGCTCTTCACCGGAAAGCGCGTGACGAGATCGCGCACGCGCAGGATCGGCGGCGCGGCGTGATCGACGGGCGGCTGCGCGTCGTTCGCCGCGCACGCCGTGGTCGGCGCCGTCGCGCTCGCGCCGTCCACCTTGAGCAGCGGAAATTTCTCGGGGACGTCGGTGCCCTGCATCGAGCCGAGCCGCGGCACCGCCGCGAGCAGCGCCCGCGTGTAGCGATGCGCGGGCGTCGCGAAGATGCGGTCCGACTCGCCCTCCTCGACCTTCTCGCCGCGATACATCACGAGCACGCGGTCGGCGACCTCGGCCACCACGCCCATGTCGTGCGTGATGAAGATCACGCCCATGTTCATTTCGTCCTGCAGCCCGCGGATCAACTGCAGGATCTGCGCCTGGATCGTCACGTCGAGCGCGGTCGTCGGCTCGTCGGCGATCAGCAGCGCGGGCCGGCACGACAGCGCCATCGCGATCATCACTCGCTGCCGCATCCCGCCCGACAACTGATGCGGATGGCGTGCGAACACGCGGCGCGCTTCGGGGATGCGCACCAGATCGAGCAGCCGCAGCGCTTCCGCGCGCGCTTCGGCGGCGCCCTTCGACTGGTGCAGCGCGATCGCCTCGCTGATCTGGTCGCCGACCGTAAACACCGGATTCAGCGACGTCATCGGCTCCTGGAAGATCATCGCGATGTCCGCGCCGCGGATGCCGCGCATCGTCGCGGCACGCGCCTGCGCGAGATCGACCAGCGCGCCGCCGCGGCGCCGGAATGCAATGCGGCCGCTCGTGATTTCGCCGCCGCCGTGCTCGACGAGGCGCATCAGCGCGAGCGACGTGACCGACTTGCCCGAGCCCGATTCGCCGACGATCGCGAGCGTCTCGCCGCGATCGACGTGAAACGACACGTTGCGCACCGCATCGAACGTCGCGCCTTCGCGGCGGAACGTGACCGACAGGTCGTCGACGGCCACCACGCGCTGCTCGGGCAGCGTCAGGACCGACGGGTTACGGCTCGAAGTCATGCGTCTCTCCTCGTGCGATCCGCGATCAGGCCGCGTCGTCGCGGTAGATGCCGACGACCGGCGCTTCGCCGACGCGTGCGTAGCCGCGGTACATCCCTTCGGTGTTGAACGGCATCGCGACGTTGCCCCGTGCGTCGACCGCGATGATCCCGCCGCGGCCCGCGAGGCGCGGCAGCTTGTTCATCACGACGTCGTGCGCGGCATCGGCGAGCGACGCGCCGCGATACGCGATCTGCGCGGCGACGTCGTAGGCCGTCGCGAGCCGCATGAACATCTCGCCGGTGCCCGTCGACGATACCGCGCAGGTCGCGTCGTCCGCATAGCAGCCGGCGCCGATGATCGGCGAATCGCCGACGCGCCCCGGCTGCTTGTTCGTGATGCCGCCCGTCGACGTCGCCGCCGCGATGTGGCCGTTCAGGTCGCACGCGACCGCGCCGACCGTGCCGTGCTTGCGGTCCGGATCGAGCGGCTCGGCCGGCTGCGGCTGTTGCTGCGACTGGCCGAACACGAACGTCGCCGCATCGTGGTCGAGCATCGCGCCGGCCGCCGCGCGCGCCTTCACCCACTGCGCATGCCGCGCGTCGGTGTCGAAGTAGCCGGGCTCGGCGAGTTCGAGCCCCTGCGTGGCCGCGAACGCATCGGCGCCCGCGCCGGCGAACAGCACGTGCTCGCTCGCCTCCATCACGCGCCGCGCGGCGAGCACCGGATTGCGCACGCGGGTCGCGCAGCAGATCGCGCCGGCGCCGAGCGTCGCGCCGTCCATGACCGCCGCATCGAGTTCGTGCTTGCCTTCCGCCGTATAGACGGCGCCGCGCCCGGCGTTGAACAGCGGGCAATCCTCGAGCATCCGCACCGCGACGGTGACGGCGTCGAGCGCGCTGCCGCCGTCGGCCAGCACCTGTTGCGCGGCCTGCAGGATCGCGGTGAGTTCGGCGCGGTATCGACGTTCGGTGTCGGTATCCATCGCTTCGCGCAGGATCGTGCCTGCGCCGCCGTGAATCGCGACGATCGCGGGTGAAGTCATGATTTTTTCGGACGGGGGAAAGAAGGGTTGGCGGCCGGCAACGCCGCTTGCGGCTGCACGAGCCACGGCAGCAGGAATTCGGTCATCTCGGCGGCGGATTTCGCGGACCGATGCGTGCGCAGCGCGACCGCATCGATCAGCGCCTCGATCATCGTCAGCACGGCGGCTTCCGACGTGGCCGCGAAACGCCGCTCGGCCTTGACGTACAGGTTCAGCGACGCGATCGGCGCGAGCGGCGATTGCGGGCCGTCGGAGATGCCGAGCACGCGCGCGCCGCGCGCCGCCGCACGACGGGCCAGCTCGATCGTGTCCTTCACGTAGCGCGGAAACGCGAGCGCGATCACGAGATCGCGCGAATCGGCCGTGTACAGGCGTCGCGCCGCATGCGACGGCCCGCCGAGCAGCGCGAGCGATTGCACGCTGTCATGGCAGACGGACAGTCCGTGCTCCATCAATCCGGCCAGAAACGCGCTCGACCCGGCGCCGAGAATCAGCACGCGCCGCGCGCCGACGATCGCCTCGACCGCCGCCTCGACATCGGCTGCGTCCAGTTGCGCACGCGTGTTCTCGATGTTCGCGGCAGCCTGGTCGAACACCGCGTCGATCCAGACCGCGCCGCGCACGCCGGACTCCTGCTCCTGCGCGGAACGCAGCCGTTCGACCGGCCCGAGCGTCGCCTCGAAGCCGCGCACGAGCGCCGCGCGCATCGCCGGATAGCCGTCGAAACCGAGCGCTTTCGCGAAGCGGTTCGCGGTCGCGATCGACGCATTCACCGCCTGCGCGAGCTCGTCGATCCGCATCGTCGCCGCGCGAAACGGGTTCGCGAGCACGAATTCGCCCATGCGCCGGTGAATCGGCGTCATCAACGGCATCGCCGACGCGATCCGCTCGGCGATCGCGGGTTCGTCGTGACTGACATCGGGCGGAACGAGAGGCGTCATGCGAAGGGTTGTTGCAAGGTTCGATGAAAATCAATTTACACAATCCGTCTTCCGAAAAGAAATAAATTTTCATCAGGGTTGTCACGCCCCACCCGGCGTGCGTCGACCGTCCGGACGATCGTCCGGGCCGCCGCACGGGCCTTCGACGGGCAACCGCCTGCGCTGCCGCTCGCCCGGTCGCGACCGTTCATCGGGAAAACCCCGAGTACGTTCGTTCGAATGCAGATTCACGTTGACCGGATTCGCATTCGAACATAGGATGTTCGAAAATGATCAGTCGTCAGATAACATTGCAGCTCAAAGACGACCGGATGTTCGCTCGAACACCGTGATTTCGATATAAACCGGTAAAACCGGCGCACATCAAGATCGGACATCGTACGAACAAAACGAAACAAGCCATCCGGACGGATGGCCCTCACGGACCGGGCAGGCGCCGCGCGCCCGCCCTCCCTGACAGGAGACAGCAGTGAAGACAGTCAAGGCGTTGCGCTGGTGGATCATCGTGCTCGTATGTCTCGGCACGATCCTCAACTACCTCGCACGGAATTCCCTCGCGGTGCTCGCGCCCGAGCTCAAGCACGTGTTCGCGATCTCGACGCAGCAGTACTCGTACATCGTCGGCGCCTTCCAGATCGGTTACACGATCATGCAACCGGTATGCGGGTTCATCGTCGACCTGATCGGGCTGCGGCTCGGTTTCGCGCTGTTCGCGATGCTGTGGTCGGTGGTCGGCGTCGCGCACGGCTTCGCGTCCGGCTGGCTGTCGCTCGGCATCCTGCGCGGCTTTCTGGGCCTGTTCGAGGCCGCCGCGATTCCGTCCGGGATGAAGGCCGTCGCCGAATGGTTTCCCGATCGCGAGAAATCGGTCGCGGTCGGCTACTTCAACGCGGGCACGTCGCTCGGCGCCGCGATCGCGCCGCCGCTCGTCGTGTTCCTGTCGATGCGGTTCGGCTGGCAGGCCGCGTTCATGGTCACCGGCGCGCTCGGATTCGTGTGGGCCGCGCTCTGGTACACGCAGTACCGGTCGCCGGCCGATCATCCGCGCCTCACGCCGCAGGAGCGCACGCTGATCCGCGACGGCCAGGCCACGATGCCGCCCGTGTCGAAGCGCCGCATTCGCGACGTCGTCACCGCGCGCCGCTTCTGGGCGATCGCGCTGCCGCGCTTCTTCGCGGAACCCGCGTGGCAGACTTTCAGCTTCTGGATTCCGCTGTACCTCGCGACCGAGCGCCACATGCCGCTCACGCAGATCGCGGTGTTCGCGTGGATGCCGTTTCTCGCGGCCGACGCAGGCGGCATCGCGGGCGGCTATCTGTCGCCGTATCTCGCCAATCGCTTCAGGCTGCCGCTCGTGTGGTCGCGCGTCGCCGGCGTCGCGCTCGGCGCGGTGTTGATGCTCGGGCCCGCGATGATCGGCCTCGTGTCGTCGCCGTACACGGCGATTGCGCTGTTCTGCGTCGGCGGCTTCGCGCACCAGATGATCTCGGCGCTCGTCAACACGCTGTCGGCCGACGTGTTCGACCCCGAGGAAGTCGGCACCGCGAGCGGCTTCGCCGGGATGGCCGCGTGGATCGGCGGCCTCGGCTTCTCGTTGCTGGTCGGCGCGCTCGCGGACAAGATCGGCTATGCGCCGCTGTTCGCGTGCCTCGGCCTGTTCGACATCGTCGGCGTCACGCTGCTCGCGGTGCTGATCCGCGGGCAGTCGAAGCAGGAACGCCTGCTCGCGCAGCACGCGTGACATCCGTTTTCACCAGGAAATCGCATTCATGACTTCGCTTCTTCATCCGCCCGTGTTCCGCGTCGCCGGCCACCACGCGAACCGCGTGCTGCTCGCCTCCGATACGGGCGCGACTCTCGAAATCTTCGTGCTCGAGGACGATATCGTGCGCGTGCGCGTGCTCCCCGACGCGACGGCGCGCAACCCGCGCACGTGGACGATCGCGCCCGGTCTCGACGACGTGCCGCTCGACGGGCGCGACCGCCTCGACCTGAGCGGCTTCGCGCTGCCCCACTACGACTTCGCGGAAGACGACGACGGCGTGCGCATCGAAACCGCGCAGGTCCGGCTCGCGGTGCGCCGGCAAGGCGGCCATTGCACGTGGTCGATGCGCGGCGCGGACGGCGCATGGCGCGTCGCACTCGCCGACCGCCCGACGCAGGCGTACAACTTCGGCTGGTGGGACGAGCGCGCGTATCACTACGTCGCCCGCGAGCGCGGCGACAAGGTATTCGGCCTCGGCGAACGCGCAGGCGAACTCGATCGCACGGGCGCACGCTTCGAGATGCGCAACATCGACGCGATGGGCTACAGCGCGAAGCACACCGACCCGCTGTACAAGCACATCCCGTTCTACATCACGTGGTCGCCCGATGCGTGCCAGGGGTTCGGGCTGTTCTACGACACGCTGTCCGACTGCTCGTTCGACATGGGCCGCGAGCTCGACAACTATCACGGGCCCTATCGCTATTTCGTCGCCGAGCACGGCGATCTCGACTACTACTTCATCGCGTCGCCCGATACGCCGCTCGCGGCCGCGCGGCGCTTCACGTGGCTGACCGGGCGCCCCGCGCGCACGCCGAAATGGGGGCTCGGCTATTCGGGCTCGACGATGAGCTACACCGACGCGCCGGACGCCCAGCAGCAGATGAACCAGTTCGTCGAGCAGTGCGACGCGCACGACATCCTGTGCGATTCGTTCCACCTGTCGTCGGGCTATACGTCGATCGGCGCGAAGCGCTACGTGTTCAACTGGAACCGCGACAAGTTTCCCGACGCGAAGGGTTTCGTGCAGCACTATCGCGACCACGGCATCCGCCTGTGCGCGAACATCAAGCCGTGCCTGCTGCGCGACCATCCCGCCTTCGAAGAAGCCGCGCAGCGCGCTCTGCTGATCCGCTCGGCATCCGGCGAACCCGCATGGGTGCAGTTCTGGGACGAAGTCGGCGCGTATCTCGACTTCACGCAGCCGGACGCCTACCGATGGTGGCAGGAGCAGGTCACGTCGGCGCTGCTGGAATACGGAATCGAGTCGACCTGGAACGACAACAACGAATACGAGATCTGGTCGCCCGACGCGATCGCGCACGGCTTCGGCCAGCCGTTTCCGGCACGCGAAGCCAAGGTGCTCCAGACGATGCTGATGATGCGCGCGTCGCGCGATGCGCAGCGCGCGCATGCGCCGGCGCGCCGGCCGTTCCTCGTGTCGCGCTCCGGCGGCGCCGGCATGCAGCGTTACGTGCAGACGTGGTCCGGCGACAATTTCACGTCCTGGGAAACGCTGCGCTACAACCTGAAGATGGGCCTCGGGCTCGCGCTGTCGGGCGTGTCGAACATCGGCCACGACATCGGCGGCTTCTCCGGCCCCGCGCCGTCGCCCGAGCTGCTGCTGCGCTGGGTGCAGTTCGGCATCTTCATGCCGCGCTTCAGCATTCATTCGTGGAACGACGACGGCACCGTCAACGAGCCGTGGATGTACCCGGAGATCGCCGCGCAGGTCGCGTCGCTGATCAAGCAGCGCTACCGGCTGCTGCCGTACCTCTATCACCTGCTGTGGCTGACGACCACGCGCTACGAGCCCGTGCTGCGGCCGACCTTCGCCGATTTCCCCGGCGATGCGCGCTGCTACGACGCATGCGACGACATGATGCTCGGCGACGCGCTGCTGGTCGCGCCGGTCGTCGATCCCGGTCTGACCGAACGCACGGTTTACCTGCCGGCGGGCGCACGCTGGACCTGCTGCGCGAGCGCGCAGTCGTTCGACGGCGGCGCGAACGTGACGCTGCCCGCGCCGCTCGACACGCCGGTGACGCTGCTGCGCGAAGGCCGCGTGCTGCCGCTGAACGTCGCGGAACAGCATTTCGGTGCGCGCGCCGATACGCGCGGCTTCCTCGTCGCACCGCGGATCGAGGACGGCGTCGCGTACGGCGAATGCGTCGAGGACGACGGCGAGACGGAAGCATGGCGCGACGGCGAATACGGCCTGTGGCGCATCGAGACCGGCCGCGAGGCGTCGGGCGTGCTCGGCGTGTCGGTCCGCTGGGACGGCCGCCCGGCGCGCCCGGCCGATCGCGTCGAGATCCTGCTGCCCGCGTCGCTGCAAGGCCCGGTTGCGGTGCGAGATGCGCGAGTCGAGCAGGATGCGAGAGACGGTGCGTGGCGCCGCCTCGTCGTCGCGTTCGACCACTGAACCACCGAACCACGAAAGCCGAAGCAAACCCGATCGGGCGGGCCGTTCGCGCGGCCCGCCCCCTGCCACAGAGGAGGCATTCAACCTCCCGCCCCTTGAAAAGATGAAGAGACCCGGAGATCGACAATGAAAGCATCCGCCAACCGTTATGCAATCCTGATTTTATCGGCCGCGTCGCTCGGCACGACCGCCGCCCACGCGCAGAGCAGCGTCACGCTGTACGGCGTCGTCGACGATTCGCTCGCGTACGTGAACAACCAGCAGGGACACTCGAACGTCTACATGCGCGACGGCAACCTGTATGCGTCGAAGTTCGGGCTGCGCGGCGACGAGGATCTCGGCGGCGGCACGCACGCGATCTTCGACCTGCAGGCCGGCTTCAACCTGAATACGGGCGCGCAGGCCGCCGCCGGCACGCTGTTCAATCGCCAGGCCTTCGTCGGCCTGCGCAACGTTCGCTACGGCACGGTCACGGCCGGCCGCCAGTACACGCCCTACTTCCTGTTCGTCGGCCCGTATGCGTCGAGCAGCTGGCTGACGGGCGCCACCGGCGCGCATCCGGGCGACATCGACGGCCTCGACACGACGATTCGCGTGAACAACTCGGTCACCTATACGTCGCCGACCTTCGCCGGGCTCAGCGCGAGCGCGATGTACGCCTTCGGCGGCATTGCCGGCGCGACCGGCAAGGGCAACACGTTCAGCGCCGCGCTGCGCTACGCGAACGGGCCGATCGGGATCGCGGCCGGCTACCTGCGGATCAACAGCTCGGGCTCGTCCGCGGGCTTCCTGAATCCGGCCACCGCATCGTCGGGCAGCTTCGCGGTATCCGTGCTGAATCAGGGCTACCTCACCGCGAAAGCCGTCGAGCAGGTCGCGGCGGCCGGCAACTACACGCTCGGCGACCTGACGATGGGGCTCAACTATTCGAACGTGAAGTATCTGCCCGGCAACGGCTCGACCTTCACCGACACGGCCGTGTTCAACACCTACGGCGCGCTTGCCGCGTACCGCTTCACGCCGACGTTCTCGGTGGCCGGCGCATTCGCGTATACGCTCGCGTCGAAGGCGAACGGCGTCGCGAACGCGGCCCGCTATCAGCAGTATTCGCTGAAGGAGTCGTACAGCCTGTCGAAACGCACGACGCTCTATGCGCTGCAGGCGTACACGCATTCGAGCGGGCGGACGCTCGGCGCGCAAGGCGCCGGCCACATCGTCGACGCGGCGCCGATCGTCGGCGATTCGCAGCAGCTCACGCCGTCGACGACGCACGGCCAGTTCGTCGGCATGGCCGGGATCGCCGTCACGTTCTGAGCCCGTCCGGCGGCGCCTTCCGCGCGCCGTCTCCGGCCCGGACGATGCGCTTGCCGCGCGCGCCGTCCGGGCGCCCGATACGCGTTCGTCGCGGCGCGTTCCCCGCCTCGCCGGCCCGCCGCGCGCATCGCGCGGGTTTTCTCGATGGCCGCGATACCTTACAATCCGTCAGGTTCATCCCTTCTGCATACCCCTTCTTGCAGTCCTGACACCGCGGTACACTCGACGCACGCCGTATCAGGGTCCGACGCGCGACGTGCGCGCCGGGCGGCGTCGCGCTTCGTTGCGCCCACAACTGGATGCCCGCCATGCCGGATTCCCGTCCCTCGCCCCGCACGACATTCAAGCCGCAGGTCGTCCTGCCCGCGCTCGCCGTCATCGGCGCGCTACTCGTCGTGTGCGCGCTGCACCCGAGCGAAGCCGGCGCGCTGTTCTCCGCCGGCCAGCAATGGGTCATCGCACGGTTCGACTGGTTCTACGTGCTCGCCGTCACCGGCTTCCTCGTGTTTCTCGTGCTGATCGCCGCCAGCGACTTCGGCAATATCCGGCTCGGCCCCGACGACGCCGAACCCGAATTCAGCTTCGTGTCGTGGACGGCGATGCTGTTCGCGGCCGGCATGGGCATCGGGCTGATGTACTTCGGTGTCGGCGAGCCGATGCAGCATTTCCTGAAGCCGCCGACCGTCGATCCCGGCACGCCTGCCGCCGCGCGCGAAGCGATGCTGATGACGTTCTTCCACTGGGGCTTCCACGCGTGGGCGATCTACGGGCTGATGGGGCTCGTGCTCGCGTACTTCGGCTTCCGCTACAACTTGCCGCTCACGCTGCGCTCGGGGCTGTATCCGGTGCTGCGCGAACGCATCGACGGCTGGGTCGGTCACACGGTCGACGCGTTCGCGCTCGTCGGCACGGTCGCCGGGATCGCGACGACCCTCGGCTACGGCGTGATGCAGCTGAGCGCGGGCCTCCATACGGCCGCCGGGTGGGACACGGGCGGCAACCTGTTCCGCATCGGGCTCGTCGCGGTGGTCGTGATCCTCGCGGGCGTGTCGGCCGCGACCGGCCTCGACAAGGGCGTGCGCCGGCTGTCCGAGCTGAACCTGCTGCTCGCGTTCCTGCTGCTCGCCTTCGTGGTGGTCGCGGGCCCGACCGCATTCCTGCTGCGCGCGCTCGGCGACAACATCGGCCAGTACCTGTCGAGCCTCGTCGACCTGTCGTTCCGCACGTACGCCTACGCGCCGCCGCGCGAGGAAGGCTGGTTCGGCGGCTGGACGATTCTCTACTGGGCGTGGTGGGTGTCGTGGTCGCCGTTCGTCGGCATGTTCATCGCGCGCATCTCGCGCGGCCGTACGATCCGCCAGTTCGTGATCGGCGTGCTGCTCGTGCCGACCGCGTTCAACCTCGTGTGGATGACCGTGTTCGGCAACAGCGCGATCTGGCTCGACACGCACGGCGCGGCCGGCGCGCTCGCGCAGACGGCGACCAACGTCGATGCGCTGCTGTTCCGCTTCTTCGATTTCCTGCCGTTTCCGCAACTGCTGTCGATCGTCGCGATCGTGCTGATCGCGGTGTTCTTCGTCACGTCCGCCGATTCGGGCGCGTTCGTGATCGACCAGATCGCGACGCGCGGCAACGCGCATTCGCCGGTCTGGCAGCGGCTGTTCTGGGCCGCGCTGCTCGGCGTGACGGCCGCGGTGCTGCTCGTCGCGGGCGGGCTCGGCGCGTTGCAGGCGATGACGCTGATCGCGGCGCTGCCGGTCGCCCTCATCATGCTCGCGCTGTGCTACGGACTGTGGCGCGGGCTCGCGGCCGACCGTGCGCACTATTCGCAGGACATCGCGCCCGCGGCGAGCTTCTGGACCGGCCAGCACTGGCGCCATCGCCTGACGCACATCCTGCGGCAGACGACCGAGGCCGAGGCGCGCCAGTTCGTTGCCGAGACGGTCGAGCCCGCGCTGCGCAAGGTCGCCGACGAGCTGCGCGCAAGCGGCGTCGATGCGCACGTGCAGCGCGACGGCGACGATGCGGTGCGGCTCACCGTGCCGACCGCCGAACACCGCGATTTCGTGTACGGCGTGCGCGTCACCGCGAAATCCGCGGCCGCGTTCCTGATGCGCGAGGCGGCCGAGCCGGAAGCCGCGCGGGCGCACGTGTACGGGATCGTCACGTTCTTCGAGGATGGTCGGCTCGGCTACGACGTCGAATACCTGCGCGGCGACGAAGTGATCGCCGACGTGCTGCGCCAGTACGAACGCTACGTGTCGCTCGCCGCGGACACACGCACGCACCTGCTGAGCCGCGCGCCGGGGCACGCGACGGAGGCCGAGTGAGCGGGTTGCTGCAAAGCCGCGCTGTCGACGTCATCGCACTCGGCACGCTCGCCGTGCTGTACCTCGGCGGCGCCGGCATCGCGCTGTGGCGGATCCGCGCCGCGGCGCCGCTCGGCAAGGTCTACTGGATCGTCTGCGCGGCGCTGCTCGCCGGCGGCGCCGTCGCGATGGGCGGCAACCTGTCGCCGGTACCGAACAGCGGCGAAATGCCGCCCGGTTTCGCGCTCGGCGCCGAGGCCGTCCTGCTCGGACTCGCGTTGGTCGCCGGTGGCTGCGCGTGGCTGATGCTGCGCGCGCGGAAACGCTGACGGCCGCGCGCCGCACCACCCGCTTCGTCACGCGGGCACGGTCACGCTCGGGGCGAACGGGCCGCCGTCCCGCCCTGATCCGCTGCCGGCACGCCACACGTCATGCGCCCGGCGCGCGCGCCGTCACGAGCCAGCAAGCCGCATCGAAACGCACCTCGGCGCCATGCACGTACGGCTCGAACGCCGCGCGCATCGTGTCGATCACGCACCGCCGCGTCGCTTCGTCCGTCTCCAGCAATGCGAGGCCTACCGGGCCCAGCCGGGCAATGTAGTCGTCCAGCGCAGGCTCCGGCAGCACGCACGCCCGGTCGACCGGCTCGATCGCGACGTCGGCCCAGCCGCTGTCCGACAGCACCGATGCGATCCGCTGCCGGTCGCCGAACGCGAACTGCCCCGGTGCGCCGGGCTGCCGCACGGGCAGGTTCGGCAGCAGCGGCGCGGCCGCCCGCTCGGCCGTCGTCATGAACGGATTGTCGGCCGCGCCACGCCACGCGACGAACCGCATCCGCGCACCCGGGCGCGCCGCCCGCCGCAGGTTCGCGAACGCCCGCACCGGATCGTCGAAGAACATCACGCCGAGGCGCGACACGATCAGGTCGACGCTCGTCGGCTCGAACGCATGCGTCTGCCCATCCGCGCACACGAAGCGGGCGCGCAGGCCGCAGCGTTCGGCGCGCGCCCGGGCGGCGTCGATCATCCGCGCCGAAATATCGATGCCCGTGCATTGCGCGTTCGCACCGAGCCGCCGCGCGATCGCGAGCGTGACCGCCCCCGTGCCGCAGCCGACATCGAGTACGCTGCTTGCAGACGACGCCGCCGCGGCATCCGCCAGCAGCGTTTCGAACGGCGCGAACATCCGGTCCAGCGCCGCCTGCGCATCGACCCATGCGCGCCCCGACGGACCGTTCCATAGCGCCGATTGCGCTTCGTTGGGCCGGTTGGCTTCCATCGTCGATCCCCTTCCGATTCATTGATGACGGACCGGACTGTGCTACTTCAAGCCGGCTTGAAGTCAAGGCCGCCAGCGTGCGCCCCGTCCCCCCCCCCGTTTTTCACATTTCTTACATTCGCGCTGCGTATCGTTGACGACTTTCCTACGGTGCCGCCCCCTCCCATGCGACGATTCATCACGCGCGCGCTGCTCGTGCGCTGCGCCCCTCTTGTTGCCCTCGCCGCGTTGTCCGCGTGCTCGAATCACATCGATACGCCGGACGATCCGGCCAGCGCGTCGGTCAACGTCCAGGCCGCCTGGGTCGAGATCGGCGATGCGAACCAGGCGATCGCGCGCGTCATCACGAACTACACGCCCGCGTCGGCCGGCGATTCGCCGTGCCCGCAACTGACCGTCGACGGCAAGCTGTCGCGCATGGCGCTGCGCGCGGGCGCCGCGACCGTCGCCCAGCGGCCGACCGCCAGCGACCCGGCCGATTCGAAACCGTCGAGCTTCCCGGTGTCCGTCTGCGAGGCGACGTTGCCGGCCAGCGCGCAGGCGGCCAGCGTCGCGGGCCGCACGCTGCCGCTGCCGAAAGCGCAGCCGCAGCGCATCGCGATCATCGCCGACACGGGCTGCCGGATGAAAAAGGCCGACAACGCATGGCAAGCGTGCAACGACGCCGCGGTCTGGCCGCTCGACACGATCGCGGCCAGCGTCGCGAAGCTGTCGCCCGATCTCGTGCTGCACGTCGGCGACTACCACTATCGCGAGAACGCGTGCCCGCCGGACATCGCCGGCTGCAAGGACAGCCCGTGGGGCTATGGCTGGGATACGTGGCAGGCCGACCTGTTCCGCCCGGCCGCGCCGTTGCTCGCGAAGGCGCCGTGGGTGGTCGTGCGCGGCAATCACGAGGAATGCGCGCGCGCGGGCCAGGGCTGGTTCCGTTTCCTCGACCCGCGCCCGTATTCGGCCGCACGTTCGTGCGACGATCCGGCCAACGACAACAGCGCGAACTATTCGGAGCCCTATGCGGTTTCGCTCGGCGGCGGCTCGCAGGTGATCGTGTTCGACACCGCGAAGGTCGGCCGCAGCCCGCTGAAGACGACGGACGCGCAGTTCGGCATCTACCAGAAGCAGTTCCAGACGGTCGCCTCGCTCGCGTCGAAGCCCGGCATGACGACGACGATCTTCACGAACCATCACCCGATCCTCGCGTTCGCGCCGATCGCCGGCAGCACGCCGGCGCCGGGCAACCTCGCGCTGCAGTCGGTGATGTCGAGCCTCAACGCGCAGGCGTACTACCCGCCGGGCGTGCACGTCGCGCTGCACGGCCACGTGCACGATTTCCAGGCGATCAACTTCTCGTCCGGGCACCCGGCGACGATCGTCTCCGGCAACGGCGGCGACAACCTCGACGTCGCGCTGCCCGACCCATTCCCGGCCGGCCTGACGCCCGCGCCGGGCGCCGTGATCGAGCGGCTTTCGCACAACAACAGCTTCGGTTTCCTGATCATGGAGCGCAACCCGGCACCGGCGACGGGCTGGGTGTTCCATGCGTATTCGGCGGCCGGCAAGCGGCTCGCGTCGTGCAACCAGTCGGGCACGACGCTCGCCTGCGACAAGACGGGGTTCATCGCGCCGTGACGGAAGCAGTTCGATGCGACGGCCACGGCGGGCGCGGCCGGCAGACGCTGCACATGCTTGCCGCGACCGTGCTCGCCGGCCTGACGCTCGCGGCCCACGCCGCGCCTGCCGAAACGGTCCTGCTTCCCGGCGCGCCGCCTTCGCGCGTCGTCGACACGATCGGCAACGGCACGCCGCAGGTGACGAGCAAGATCGACGCGGCCACCGCCCGCTTCGCGCCCGACCCGACGCTCGTCGCGCTCGGCCGCCGGATCTTCTTCGACCCGCGGCTGTCCGAGCCGCGCGGCATGTCGTGCGCGGGCTGCCACGATCCGGGCCGCGCGTTCGCGCCGACACTGTCGGCCGCGTCGCTCGCGGGGCCCGGCGTGCCGGAAGGCAGCCGGCCCGGGCGCTTCAGCCGACGCAATGCGCCGTCGCTGCTGTACGTGCGCTACGTGCCGCGCCGCCACTTCTACCAGGACGACGATGCGCCGGCTCCGTCGCCGTTCGGCGGCCTGTTCAGCGACGGTCGCGCGGATACGCTCGCCGAGCAGATCCGCGGGCCGCTGTTCGATCCGAACGAGATGAACAACCGGTCGCCGGCCGCGCTGCTGCGCAAGGTCGATGCAACCGAACTCGCGCCCGATCTCGCCGCGCGCTTCGGCGCGCCGGTGCGGCGCGATCCCGAGCAACTGGTGCGCGCGCTGGGCTCGGCCGTCGAAGCCTATCTGCAGAGCGACGAGATGGCGCCGTTCACGTCGCGCTTCGACGCGTTCCTGCGCACGCGCACGCCGCTCGCGCCGGCCGAGATGCGCGGCCTCGCGCTGTTCCGGAATCCGGACAAGGGCAATTGCATGACCTGCCATACGCTGTCGGACACGTCGAGCCGCCCGGAACGCTCGCTCTTCACCGATTTCGGCTACGACGCGATCGCGGTGCCGCGCAACCGCGCGCTGCCGGCGAACCGCGATCCGCGCCATTTCGACAACGGGCTGTGCGATACCGCGCGGCGGCTGCGCTGGCCCGAACCGACGCAATGGTGCGGCTACCTGCGCACGCCCGGGCTGCGCAACGTCGCGATCAAGCAGACGTTCATGCACAACGGCGTGTTCACGACGCTGCGCGACGCGGTCGCGTTCTACAACACGCGCTCGACCGATCCCGGCTTCTGGTATCGCGGCGCCAAGACGTTCGACGACGTGCCGGCCGCCTATCGCGGCAACATCAACGTCAACTCGACGCCGATGAACCGCCGGCCCGGCACGCCGCCCGCGCTGACCGAAGCGGAAATCGACGACATCGTCGCGTTCCTCGGCACGCTGACCGACGCGCGCTATACCGGCCGTGCCGCGTCGGCCGCGCCCGACGCGCGGATCGCGCGCACCGCCGCACCGGCGCGCTGACCCTGGCCGAACGGCCGGTCGACGCGCCACCGCTTGCGATTACCGCAACTACTGGTTATATTTACAGTACTGTATTTATGAACAGTGAGGTGCGCGATGGAACATCTGGTCCGTATCGTCAACGACACCGATCGCCAAGTGCTGGCGTGGCTTCGTGCCCAGGTCGGCGATGCCCGCGTCGAGCGCGCGGCGCGTCAGCTCGGGCATACGCGCAAGCCCTTTCCGTCCGCCGTGTGCCGGTATCTGGGCATGAGCGCGCCGGCCACGCTGCGGCCGGCTCCGGCCCGGCCGCGTGCGGCCCGGGATTTCTCGGTCGGCGATCGTTACCTGTCGCTGATCCGCCAGCACCTCGCCACGCACGCGGTCGGCCGATGAAATGGCGGCGGCTTGCCGCTTCGGTACCGTGTCCGGCCGGCGCGCTCGCGTATTCGCAAGCCCGCACGCGTCATGCGCCGTCGCAGGCCTCCGTGCCGTCGAGCATCAGCGTGCCGACCCGCGCGGGCACGAGCGGTGTGCGCGGCGCCGGCGGCGCCCAGCCGAACAGCGCCTGCGCGGCCGCGCCGCACACGCGGCCCTGGCACGCGCCCATCCCGCAACGCGACTGCAGTTTGGCGGCCGTCCAGCCCGGCTCCCGTGCGACCGCATCGAACCGCACGTCTTCGCAACGACACAGCACCGTGTCGGGCCGCGCGAGCCGGCGGATCGGTTCCCGGATCGCGAAGCGCTCGCGGACGGCATCCGCGAACGCCTGCCAGTGCGCGCGCCGTGCGACGAGCTCGGCCAGTTGCGCGGTCTGCCCGGTCGCCGCGTAGCCCGCGATTTCGCCTTCGACCATTGCCAGCTCGCTGCCGCCGACGCCCGTGCATTCGCCCGCGGCGAAATAGCCGTCGCGGCTCGTACGCTGATGCGCGTCGACCGCCACCGCGCCGTTCTCGACCCGGCAGCCGAGATGGCGCGGCAGCACGGTGTTCGGCACGAGGCCGAAGCCGCACGCGAGCCGGTCGCAGTCGACGTCGAATTCGCGATGGCCCTGGCGAATCCGCACGCGTTCGAGCCGCACGTCGCCGAAGGCCTCGACGACGTGCGCAGCGGGCCGATACGCCGACGTGACGAGCTTCGCGGCCTGCGCGAGCTTCGACGGCCAGCGCCACAGCCCCGCGCCGAAGCCGGCCACGTCGCTCCATGCGGCCTGTTCGAGCACGTGCGATACGCGTGCACCGGCCTGCCGGGCCGTCGCCGCGCTCGCCAGCAGCAGCGGCCCGCTGCCCGCGATCACCGTGCGCTGCCCGCGCACGTCGAGCCCGTACTTGATCAGCGCCTGCAAGCCGCCTGCACCGGTCACGCCGGGCAGCGTCCAGCCCGGGAACGGCAGCAGCAGCTCGCGGGCGCCGCAGCAGAGAATCAGCGTCCGGAAATCGAGCAGCAGCCCGCGCTCGTCGTCCTCGAGCAGCAGCGTGCGCGGCTGCGTTTCGGCGACGATGCGCGTCGCCGCGAGATGCGTGACGTTCGGTTGCCGCAGTATCGCGAGGCGTTCGGCCGCGGCCGGCGTCGGTGCGGCCGCAGCCGAACGCCGCCAGATCTGCCCGCCCGCGCGCGGGTTGTCGTCGACGATCGCGACGGTCGCGCCGCTGCGCGCGGCGGCCCGCGCGGCCGACAGCCCGGCCGGCCCCGCGCCGACGATCGCGACGTCGACGCTCAATCGTTCCTGTTTCATCGCGTGCGCTCCACCTGCATGCCGTCGCGGCACAGCGTCTGGCACGCCAACCGGTGCCGGCCGTCGATCGTCATCCGGCATTCCTGGCAAATGCCCATCCCGCAAAACGGCGCTCGCGCCGCGCCCGTGCACGACACGCGCGTCGTGTCGTCGCCGCTCGCCGCGACGGCGGCCGCGACGGTCGCACCGTCGGCCACCGTCAGCGCGCGGCCGTCCAGATGAATGATCATGTCAGCCTCCGCCGGGCCGACCCAAGGAGGCTGACCGCCCCCTTGGGGGGCGCCTTGCATAGGAACGGAGTAAGCGCCGAAGCGCCCACTCCGGCCAACGGCGAACGAAGTGCGCGTGGGGGTCGTTTCATGTCAGCGCTCCGGCTACGGGGGACGCGGTCAGGAAGCGTCCCGGCAAATACGGTTCGATATCGATGGGCGGCCGCTCGCCGGTCATCAGCGCGGCGACGAGCCGCGCACTGCCCGGCGCGGTCGTCACGCCGAGCCCTTCGTGGCCGACCGCGAGCCATACGCCCGGCCGCGCCGGGTGCTCGCCGAGCAGCGGCAGGCCGTCGGGGCTCGCGGAGCGAAAACCCGTCCATGCGCGGATGCCGTTCAGGTCGGCCAGATCCGGCAGGTAGCCGGCCGCGCGGCGCAGCATGCGCGCGAGCACGGGCGGCTCGACCTGCGCATCCTCGGTGTCGAACTGGCGCGACGAGCCGATCAGCAACTGGCCGGTCGGCCGCGGCTGCACGTTGAATGCGACCGACGTGCCGTCGCTCGCATGCGCGCTCGCCGCATAACCCAGCTCGACGAGTTGGTGCGATACCTGGCCCGGATAGCGGTCGGTAATCAGCAGATGGCCCTTTTTCGGGCGCAGCGGCAATTCGGGCAGCAGCGTGCGCGCCGCCACGCCGTTCGCGACGACCACACGCTCCGCGCGCAGCACGTCGCCGCTCGCGAGCGTCACGCTCGGGCCATCGACCGCGACGGCCCGCTCGCGGCGCAGCGCGACGCGCGGCGCGCGCTGCAGCAGCCAGTTCGCGGTGACGGGCGCATAAAGGATCGCGTCGCCCGGAATCTTCAGCGCGCCGCCGAGGCCCGCGCGCAGCATCGGCTCCAGTTGCGCGAGCGCCGCCGCGTCGATCAGCGCGCCGGCCACGCCGTGCGCGGCGAGCGTCGCCTGCTTCGCGCGCGCGAGATCCATCTCGTGCGCATCGGCCGCGAGCCACAGGGTGCCGCAGTTGCGGTATGCGCAGCCGTCGGGCATCTCGCCGCTCAACGCGCGCCACAATTCGATCGAGTAATGGCTCAGCGCGAGCTCGGCCGCATTGTCGTCCATCGCGACGAGGTGCCCCATGCCCGCGCCGGTCGCGCCGCCGCTCGCGTCGTCGACGACGAGCACGCGCAGCCCGCGCTGCGCGAGCTCGTGCGCGCACGCCGCACCGACGATGCCGGCGCCGATCACGACGACGTCGGTCTTCGTTTCGCTCACGACCCGATGCCCCAGCCGAACGGATCGTCTTCGTCGATCAACAGCGTCGCTTCCGCACTCAGGTGCGCGCTGCCGCGAATCGTCGGCACGATACCGCCGTCGGCCAGTTCGTAGCTCGCGTGGAACACGCTGCCGATCACGCTCGCCTGCCGCCACACGGCGCCCGGCGCGAGTTTGCCGTCGGCCGCGAGGCACGCGAGCTTCGCGCTCGTGCCGGTGCCGCACGGCGAACGATCGTAGGCGAGGCCCGGGCACAGCACGAAGCTGCGGCTGTCGTGCCGGGGATCGTCGGCGAACAGCTCGATGTGATCGATCTCGCCGCCGTTCGCGCCGGTGATGCCCGCGCGTTCGAGCCCTTCGCGCACGGCCGACGCATACGCGGTGAGCGCCGCGACGTTGTCGCCGGCGACGCGCTGCCCGTGGTCGCTGATCAGGAAGAACCAGTTGCCGCCCCACGCGACGTCGCCCTTCACGGGGCCGTATCCCGGCACGTCAACTTCGACGCCCTGCGCGTGGCGATACGCGGGCACGTTGCGCACGCTGACCGACAGGTCGTCGTGCAGCGTCGCCTCGACGGTGCCGACCGGCGTCTCGATCCGGTGCACGCCGGGCGCGATGCGTCCCATGTGATGCAGCGTGCGCACGACGCCGATCGTGCCGTGCCCGCACATCCCGAGATAGCCGCTATTGTTGAAGAAGATCACGCCGGCCGCCGCGTCGGCCGCTACCGGGTCGCACAGCAGCGCGCCGACCAGCACGTCGCTGCCGCGCGGCTCGAGAATGCACGCGGTGCGGTAACGGTCGTGCTCGCGCGCGAGCACGTCGCGTCGCTCGGCCATCGTGCCGTTGCCGAGCGACGGAAAACCGGACACGACGAGCCGAGTGGGTTCGCCGCCCGTGTGCGAATCGATGATCTGGATGCGCTTCATCATGAGCTGTCCGAAGTGGGGAAAGGAGCATAGCTTCCTCCGTCGCGCGTCCGTCCGCTTGTGGCTTTTCGATGAGGACGACGACGAAATCGGCATAGTGCGAGACGCCCTTCGCGCCCTCGCCGGCCGCTGTGCCGATTTCGTCATTTTGCTCCGCGATACGACTCAAGCGTGATGGGCGTTTGCGCGGCGATACTGGTTGCCACACCGACACACCGTCGGCCGACCGATACGAACGTAGGAGATTTCAGTGAGCCGCAAAGCCATTCAGTGGACCGGGGTTTTCCCGGCCGTCAGCACCCAGTTCAAGCCGGACTTTTCCCTCGACATCGACGCCACGCACCGCGTGGTCAAGAACCTGGTGAACGACGGCGTGTCGGGCCTCGTGGTCTGCGGCACGGTCGGCGAGAACACGTCGCTGTCGACGAGCGAGAAGCTCCAGGTCATCGAAGCCGCACGCGACGCGGCTGGCGGCAAGGTGCCGGTGATCGCCGGCATCGCCGAATTCACGACCGAATTCGCGCGCAACACGGTGCGCGAAGCGCAGCGCGTCGGCGTCGACGGCGTGATGGTGATGCCCGCGCTCGTGTACTCGGCGAAGCCGCACGAAACCGCCGCGCACTTCCGGGCGGTCGCAACGAGTACCGACCTGCCGGTGATGGTCTACAACAACCCGCCGATCTACAAGAACGACGTGACGCCCGACGTGCTGATCGCGCTGCAGGATTGCGAGAACATCGTCTGCTTCAAGGATTCGTCGGGCGATACGCGCCGCTTCATCGACCTGCGCAATGCGGTCGGCGATCGCTTCGTGCTGTTCGCGGGCCTCGACGACGTCGTGGTCGAGAGCATCGCGGTCGGCGCCGAAGGCTGGGTGTCGGGCATGTCGAACGCGTTCCCGAAGGAAGGCGAGACGCTGTTCCGCCTCGCGAAGCAAAAGCGCTTCGACGAAGCGCTCGCGCTGTATCGCTGGTTCATGCCGCTGCTGCACCTCGACGCGCGCCCGGACCTCGTGCAGTGCATCAAGCTGTGCGAGGAACTGGTCGGCCGCGGCAGCGCGGTCACGCGTCCGCCGCGCCTCGCGCTGCAAGGCGACACGCTCGCGGAAGTGAAGGCCATCGTCGCGAAGGCGCTCGACACGCGCCCTGCGCTGCCCGACGTCGGTCTCTGATCGACGCCCCTGCGGCGGCGCGCGGGTTTGCCCGGTGCGTCGCCGTCCGCGGTCCGGCATGGCCCACGGGTCCGCACGCCCCGGCGCCCGCCCGCGCCGCGCGTGAACGGGCCGCGGCCCGCCCCGGTCGTTCGAACCGGGCGACGCCGGCCGGCAGGCGTGCGCGCTGCTCCGTCGGAGCGCGCGCCACGCGCGCCTGCACCGACATTCCCCAGGAGACACGCCCATGCCAGGCCAAGGCAATGCTCACCCGTCCGTCCCGCTTTCCCGTTCCGCGCATCCCGGCGCGGGTCACGGCAAGTTCAAGAAACAGCTGTCGCTGACCGATCTCACGTTCATCGGTCTCGGCGCCATTTTCGGCTCGGGGTGGCTGTTCGCCGCGAGTCACGTGTCGACGATCGCGGGGCCGGCCGGCATCTTCTCGTGGCTGCTCGGCGGCTTCGCGGTGCTGCTGCTTGGCATCGTCTACTGCGAACTCGGCGCCGCGCTGCCGCGCGCCGGCGGCGTGGTCCGCTACCCGGTGTTCTCGCACGGCCCGCTGCTCGGCTACCTGATGGGCTTCATCACGCTGATCGCCTTCTCGAGCCTGATCGCGATCGAAGTCGTCGCCGCGCGCCAGTACGCGGCCGCGTGGTTTCCGGGCCTGACGGTCGTCGGGTCGAGCGACCCGACCACGCTCGGCTGGCTCGTGCAGGCCGCGCTGCTGTGCTTCTTCTTTTACCTGAACTATTCGAGCGTGAAGACGTTCGCGAAGGCGAACAACATCATCAGCCTCTTCAAGTTCATCGTGCCGCTGTCGGTGATCGCGGTGCTGTTCGCGTTCTTCAAGCCCGCGAACCTGACCGTGCACGGCTTCGCGCCGTTCGGCATGCCGGGCATCGAGATGGCCGTGTCGGCCGGCGGCATCATCTTCGCGTATCTCGGGCTCACGCCGATCGTGTCGGTCGCGAGCGAGGTGCGCAATCCGCAGCGCACGATCCCGATCGCGCTGATCCTGTCGATCCTGCTGTCGACGCTGATCTACGTGCTGCTGCAACTCGCGTTCATCGGCAGCATCCCGACGGCGATGCTCGCCGCCGGCTGGCACGACGTCAGCAAGGCATTCTCGCTGCCGTACCGCGACATCGCCCTCGCGCTCGGCGTCGGCTGGCTCGCGGTGATGGTCGTCGCCGACGCGATGATCTCGCCGAGCGGCTGCGGCAACATCTACATGAACGCGACGCCGCGCGTCGTCTACGGCTGGGCGAAGACGGGCACGTTCTTCAAGGTGTTCACGCGCGTCGACGAAGCGTCGGGCATCCCGCGCGCGGGCCTGTGGCTCACGTTCGGCCTGGCGATCTTCTGGACGCTGCCGTTCCCGTCATGGGAAGCGCTGATCAACATCGTGTCGGCCGCGCTGGTGCTCAGCTATGCGGTCGCGCCCGTGTCGGTCGCCGCGCTGCGCCGCACCGCGCCCGACCTGCCGCGACCGTTCCGCGCCAGCGCGTTCGGCATCACCGGCCCCGCGTCGTTCGTGATCGCCGCGCTGATCGTCTACTGGTCGGGCTGGAGCACGGTGTCCTGGCTGCTCGGCCTGCAGATCGCGATGTTCGCGATCTATCTCGCGTGCCGCCGCTGGGTGCCGACCGCGCACCTGAGCCTCGCCGAGCAAGTGCGTTCGTCCGCGTGGCTGATCGCGTTCTATGCGGCGATGATCGTGCTGTCGTATCTCGGCGGCTTCGGCGGCACGGGCCGGCTCGCGCATCCGTACGACACGGCCGTCGTCGCGGCCGTCGCGCTCGTCATCTACTACTGGGGCGCTCACACCGGCGTGCGCGCCGACAAGCTGCAACTCGACGACGACGAGGACTGACGCGCCCGCGCCCTTTCCCCTTCCATCGGCCGGGCGCAGCACGCCCGGCCCCGCTTTTTTCCGAGGAAAACCATGCAACTCACAGGTCAGCTCCTGATCGGCCAATCGGCCGTCGCCGGACAGAACGGCTCCTTCCACGCGCTCGCCGCCGCCACCGGCGAACCGCTCGAACCGGCGTTCGGCGGCGCGAGCCTGCACGACCTGGAAACGGCGTGCGCGCTCGCCGACGATGCGTTCGACACGTATCGCGAAACGTCGCTCGACGCGCGCGCCGCGTTCCTCGACGCGATCGGCCGCCACATCATGGCGCTCGGCGACGACCTGATCGAGCGCTGCGTCGTCGAAACGGGGCTGCCGCGCGCGCGCATCGAAGGCGAACGCGGCCGCACGGTCGGCCAGCTCGCGCTGTTCGCGTCGCTCGTGCGCGACGGCGGGTTTCTCGACGCACGCATCGACCCGGCGCGCCCGGAGCGCAAGCCGCTGCCGCGCGTCGACCTGCGCCTGCGCAACGTCGCGGTCGGGCCCGTGGCCGTGTTCGGCGCGTCGAACTTCCCGCTCGCGTTCTCGGTGGCCGGCGGCGACACGGCGTCGGCGCTGGCGGCCGGCTGCCCGGTGATCGTCAAGGCGCATTCCGCGCATCCGGGCACGTCGGCGCTCGTCGGCCGCGCGATCCAGCAGGCCGCGCGCGAATGCGGGATGCCGGCCGGCGTGTTCTCGCTGCTGTTCGACGCATCGCGCGAGATCGGCCAGGCACTGGTCGCCGATCCGCGCATCAAGGCGGTCGGCTTCACCGGCTCGCGCCGCGGCGGCGTGGCGCTGATGCATATCGCGGCCGCGCGAGCCGAGCCGATCCCCGTCTATGCGGAAATGAGCTCGATCAATCCGGTGGTGCTGTGCCCCGCCGCGCTCGACGCCCGTCACGACACCATCGCACCGCAGTTCGTCGCGTCGCTCACGCTCGGCGCCGGCCAGTTCTGCACGAACCCGGGCCTCGTACTCGCGATCGACGGCGCCGCGCTGCGCGCATTCGAAGCCACGGCGGCCGATGCGCTGCGCGCGGCGGCCGCACAAACGATGCTGACACCCGATATCCACGCGAGCTATGCGCAAGGCGTCGCGGCGCTGCGCGCTCACGATGCGGTCGAGCTGCTCGCCGAAGGCGCGGAAGGCGGCCGTCACCAGGCCCGCGCGGCGCTGTTCGCGACGTCCGCCGACGCATTCGTCGCGCATCGCGAATTGCGCGACGAAGTGTTCGGCCCTGCGTCGCTGATCGTGCGCTGCCCGGACGCCGACACGCTGCATCGCGTGCTGAAATCGCTCGAAGGCCAGTTGACGATCGCCGCGCATCTGGCCGACGGCGACGCGGCGTTGTTCGCCGCGCTGCGCCCGACGCTCGAACGCAAGGCCGGTCGCATCCTCGTCAACGGTTTCGGCACGGGTGTCGAGGTCGGCCACGCGATGGTGCACGGCGGCCCGTTCCCGGCGACGTCCGACACGCGCACGACGTCGGTCGGCGCACGCGCGATCGAGCGCTTCCTGCGCCCCGTGTCGTACCAGGACGTGCCGGACGCGCTGCTGCCGGATGCGATCCGCAGCAGCAATCCGCTGCACGTGCCGCAACGCATCGACGGCGTGCCCGCCCCGCGCGAGGTGAACCATGTCTGAGCGCCCTGCCGAAGTCGTCCTGTCGCTCGATGAAGTCCACGCGCTCGCGCTGCGCGTGCTGACGCACAACGGGATGTCCGACGCGCATGCGCGGGCCATCGCCAACGTGATCGCGCAGGGCCAGCGCGACGAGTGCCACTCGCACGGCGTGTACCGGCTGCTCGTGTGCGTGCGCTCGCTGAAGAAGGGCAAGGTCGATCCGCAGGCCGTGCCGACGCTGCGCCGGCTGTCGTCGTCGATCGTCGCGGTCGACGCGCATCGCGGCTTCTCGCTGCTGAGCTTCGAAACCGGCCTGCCGGTACTCGTCGAGATGGCGAAGCAGCACGGCATCGCCGCGATGGCGATCAACCACTGCTACCACTTCTCCGCGCTGTGGCCCGAGGTCGAGGCGATCGCCGCCGAAGGGCTGGTCGGCATCGCGATGAACCCGAGCCATAGCTGGGTCGCGCCGGAAGGCGGCCGCGAACCGGTGTTCGGCACCAACCCGATCGCGTTCGCGTGGCCGCGCCCGGGCGGCGAGCCGTTCGTGTTCGATTTCGCGACGAGCGCGATCGCGCGCGGCGACATCGAGCTGCACGCGAAACAGGGCAAGGCGATTCCGTCGCACTGGGCGATCGACGCGGACGGCCAGCCGACTACCGACCCGAAGGCCGCGCTGCAAGGCGCGATGCGCACGTTCGGCGGCCACAAGGGCTCGGCGCTGGCGGCGATGGTCGAGCTGCTCGGCGGGGCGCTGATCGGCGACATGACGAGCCGGGAATCGATGGACTTCGACGAAGGCGTCGGCGCGACGCCCTGCCATGGCGAACTCGTGATCGCGTTCGATCCGAAGGTGTTTCTCGGCGACGATCTCGACGCGGGGCTCGCGCGCGCCGAGCGGATGTTCGAATCGATCGTCGCGCAGGGCGCGCGGCTGCCGTCGCAACGGCGCTTCGACGCCCGCGCGCGCAGCATCGCGAACGGCGTGCGGATTCCGAAGGCGCTGTACGACGAGATCCTGACGCTGCTCGACTGATGCGCGATCGAGCGGCACGGTGCGGCTTCATCGTCGGCGGGACGGGCGGCTCCGCCGGCAATGGCCTGCATCGGGCGTCGTGCTTGGCGAACTCGGCGAGCTTGGCGAACTTGGCGAACTTGGCGAACTTGGCGAACTTGGCGAACTTGGCGAACTCGGCGAACTCGGCGAACTCGGCGAACTTGGAGCACGCGTTGCACTCGACCGCCGCCCGGCACACCGCCCACGCCGCTCGCCCGCTCCCGCCGGCGCCGCCGGCCCGGCGGCTGTGGGATAATCGTCGAGTTTGCCCAGGGCGCAGCTCAAGAGGTTGTTCGCACGGGCGCGAGAGGGGCCTTTATTCCCGAGCCCCCACCTTTTCCCGCGATATTTCTTCAGCCATCACCATGCCCACTTACCGTTCCAAAACCTCTACCGCCGGCCGCAACATGGCAGGTGCGCGCTCGCTGTGGCGCGCCACCGGCATGAAAGACGACGATTTCTCGAAGCCGATCATCGCGGTCGTCAACTCGTTCACCCAGTTCGTGCCCGGGCACGTGCACCTGAAGGATCTCGGCCAGCTCGTCGCGCGCGAGATCGAGGCTGCCGGCGGCGTCGCGAAGGAATTCAACACGATCGCGGTCGACGACGGCATCGCGATGGGTCATGACGGCATGCTGTATTCGCTGCCGAGCCGCGACATCATCGCCGACTCGGTCGAATACATGGTGAACGCGCACTGCGCGGACGCGATGGTGTGCATCTCGAACTGCGACAAGATCACGCCGGGAATGCTGATGGCCGCGATGCGCCTGAACATTCCGGTGATCTTCGTGTCGGGCGGCCCGATGGAAGCCGGCAAGACGCGTCTCGCGAACCCGGTCACCAAGACCGTCGAACTGAAGAAGCTCGACCTCGTCGACGCGATGGTGATCGCGGCCGACCAGTCGTATTCGGATGCCGACGTCGCCGAAGTCGAACGCTCGGCATGCCCGACCTGCGGCTCGTGCTCGGGCATGTTCACCGCGAACTCGATGAACTGCCTGACCGAAGCGCTCGGCCTGTCGCTGCCCGGCAACGGCACGGTGGTCGCCACGCACGCCGATCGCGAACAACTGTTCAAGCGCGCCGGCCGCCGCATCGTCGAACTGACGCGCCAGCACTACGAGCAGGACGACGAACGCGTGCTGCCGCGCTCGGTCGGCTTCAAGGCGTTCGAGAACGCGATGACGCTCGACATCGCGATGGGCGGTTCGACCAACACGATCCTGCACCTGCTGGCGATCGCGCGGGAAGCCGGCATCGACTTCACGATGAAGGACATCGATCGCCTGTCGCGCATCGTGCCGCAGCTGTGCAAGGTCGCGCCGAACACGAACAAGTACCACATCGAGGACGTACACCGCGCCGGCGGCATCATGGCGATCCTCGGCGAGCTCGACCGTGCGGGCAAGCTGCACACCGACGTGCCGACCGTGCACGCGCCGACGCTGAAGGATGCGCTCGACCAGTGGGACATCGTCCGCACGCAGGACGAAGCCGTGCGCACGTTCTACCTGGCCGGCCCGGCCGGCATCCCGACGCAGGTCGCGTTCAGCCAGGACACGCGCTGGCCGAGCCTCGACCTCGATCGCGCCGAAGGCTGCATCCGCTCGTACGAGCACGCATTCTCGAAGGAAGGCGGCCTCGCCGTGCTGACGGGCAACATCGCGCTCGACGGCTGCGTGGTGAAGACGGCCGGCGTCGATGAGAGCATCCTCGTGTTCGAAGGCTCGGCGCACGTGACCGAATCGCAGGACGAAGCGGTCGAGAACATTCTGAACGACAAGGTCAAGGCCGGCGACGTGGTGATCGTGCGCTACGAAGGCCCGAAGGGCGGCCCGGGCATGCAGGAGATGCTCTACCCGACCAGCTACATCAAGTCGAAGGGGCTCGGCAAGGCGTGCGCGCTGCTGACGGACGGCCGTTTCTCGGGCGGCACGTCGGGTCTGTCGATCGGCCATTGCTCGCCGGAAGCGGCAGCGGGCGGCGCGATCGGCCTCGTGCGCGACGGCGACCGGATCCGCATCGACATTCCGAATCGCACGATCGACGTGCTGGTGTCGGACGAGGAGCTGGCGCGCCGCCGCGAAGAACAAAACGCGAAGGGCTGGAAGCCCGCGCAGCCGCGCCCGCGCAAGGTGTCCGCGGCGCTGAAGGCGTACGCGAAGCTCGTCATGTCGGCCGACAAGGGCGCCGTGCGCGATCTGTCGCTGCTCGACGACTGATGCCGCGAGCGACCGGCGACCGGTAGCACCTTACCTCGCCCCGCTTGCCCGATCCAAAAGCCGCTCTTCGGAGCGGCTTTTTTTCGTCCGGCGCCCGGAGCACCCGCGGTGCGGCCCCGTCAGTGACGGAGTTCGTCGGGGCCGCCACCCCCGCCGCCACCGTGGTTGCCGCCACCGTTTCCGCCGCCTTGCGGCCGTGCATAACCGCCGCCCCCGCCTCCCTGACGTACCGGCGGCGGCATCGCGCGACTCTCTCCGCCCGGCGCAGGCGGCGGGCGCAGCACCGCCGGCGGTGGGCCGGCCGGACGCGTATTACCCGCCCCACCGGGCATCGGCGTCGGCGCCGACGGGCTGGGCGGGCGCGCATTACCCATCCCACCCGGCATCGGCGTCTGCGCCGGCGGGCTGGCCGGACGCGCGTTGCCCATCCCGCCCGGCATCGGCGTCGGTGCCGGTGCCGCCGGCGCCGGCACGCGGTTCGCGCCGTTCCAGCCGCCGCGCGTCGCCGACGGCCGCGTGTCGTGCACGGGCGGCGGGCCGCCCGGCGCGACCTGCATCGGCACGCCCGGTTGCGGACGTCCTTGCCCCGGCGGCACGCCGCCGGGACCGAGCCTCGGCTCCGGACGATGCGCCCAGCGATCGCGGTCGGGATACCACGGGCGGTGCCGGTAATAGCGATCCCAGTACGCGCCGATCGCGAACCCGGTCACCGGCACGCCGATGATCGCGCCATATTCGAGCAACGGCACGTAGCTGCCCTGGTAGGGATAGTCGAGCAACTGCGCATCGATCCAGCCGCGCACGCCCGGCAATGCGACGTCGCACCACGTGTAGTCGCTCAGGCAGCCGAATACGTCCAGCGCGGTGCCGGGCGGAATCTGCGCGACCACCGGATAATCGGGCGCAGGCCCGGCATACAACTCGGCCGGCGAATTCGTGTAAGCGCTGCTCTGCGCGTCGGCGACGCCCGGTGCGGCCGCGAGGCCGGCCAGGACGACGCACAGACTTCGGACAATCGTGTTCCTCATGATGCTCTCCCGCGTCGCGCCGACGCGCGCCGGTCAGTGGCGATGGCCACCGCCCCAGTGACCGCCACCCCAATGACCGCCGCCCCACGGACGATGCCAGTACCCGCCGCGCCCGCCCCAGTATCCGCCGCCCCAGCGGCCCCAGAAGCCGATCGTCACGGGTGGCCCGTACCAGCCGGAGTAGTACGCCGGGTAGTAATACGGATACGGCGGCGGCACGTAGGCCGGGGCGACATACACCGGCACCGCCGTGTCGGCGTCGACCTGCGCCTGCGGCACGGTCGACGGAGCCGGCGCCGGTGCGGCCGTTGCGACTGGCGTGTCGCGCTGCGTCACCGCGGCAGGCACCGGCGCGTAATAAGGTGCATAACCGTACGGGCTCGTGTAGTAGCAGCCGCCAAGCGCCAGTGCGGCCAGCGCGACGGCGGCGGGCCTCGCGGCGGAAATGGGGTTCATCTCGTACTCCGGCAGAATCCGCGCGCCGCCGCCGGGCGCGCGCCTGACTCTAGCTTACGTCCCCTGCAGATTTCCGCGCGTATGATCGGTTACTTTTTGTTTCCTGCCCCGACCGGCGAAGCAGGCACGCCGCGTGCTGGGCCGTCGGCGGCGCCGACGTTGAAGTTGGCGCAAATGCCCTCAACTTGAACGATGTCGGGCTGACCGGCGCGGACGGGCGTCCGCGATCCACCGGCACCCGCAAACCGGCGAGCTTCGGCCCGCCCAGACAGGAACGCGGCTCGCGCCGCCATCGACATGACTACGCCACGCCCCACTTCCCGGGCGGACACACCGCTCGATCCGATCATTCAGTTGCTGGCGCTCGCCGGCGAGCAGGGTTATCTGACGCACGCCGACCTCGTCGACGCGCTGCCGCCCGAAAGCGACAGCCCCGACGCGCTCGACGTCGTGCGCGCCGCGCTTGCCGACATCGGCATCGCGGTACTCGACGAGCCGGCCGTGCCTGCGCCGTTCGCCGGCGCGGCGCCGGTCGAAGTCGATCGCGACGCGCTCGACGAAGGCCGGGCCATGCTCGGCGACCTCGCGCGCGGCACGAGCGCATCGACCGACCCGCTCGCGCTCTACATGCGCCGCATGCACGCGGTGCCGCTGCTCACGCGCGAAGGCGAAATCGTGCTCGCCCGCGAGATCGAAACGGGTCGCCATCAGGTACTGCACGCGATTGCCGGCTATCCGCCCGCGGTCGACGCGCTGCTCGAGCGTCATCGCGCGACGGGCAGCGCCGGCTCGACCGGCTCGCCCGATGACGACGACGCCGGTGCGTCCGCGCCCGCCCGCTACGATGCGCTGCACGCAGCGGTGTCGGCGCTGCGCGGCGCATTGCATGCGCATGGCAGCCGGTCGGCCGAATACCGCGACGCGCGCAACCACGTGGCCGCCCTGCTCGGTTCGCTCTCGTGGGTCGCGCCGGCTGTCGACGACGCGAGCCGGACGGTCCGCGCGCTCGCGGCCGCCCCTCACGATCCGTCGGCGGCCGACGCGGCGTGCTTCGACGCGGTCGCCCGGCGCGCGCTCGCAGCCGCACTGAGCGACGGCCAGCAGAAGGTGCGCGACGCGACGCGTGCGATGCTCGAGGCGAACCTGCGGCTCGTGCTGTCGATCGCGCGCAAGTACCTGAACCGCGGCGTCGACCTGTCCGACCTCGTGCAGGACGGCTGTCTCGGCCTGATGCGCGCGATCGAGAAATTCGAATACCGGCGCGGATTCAAGTTCTCGACCTATGCGACGTGGTGGATTCGCCAGGCGATCGCGCGCGCGGTCGCGGATCGCTCGCGCACGATTCGCGTGCCGGTGCACGTCGGCGATCAGTACCAGCGCGTACAGCGGCATGCGCTGCGCTTTCGCCAGCGCACGGGCCGACGGGCCACGCCGGCCGAGCTCGCGGCCGAAACCGGCCTCGACGAAGACAAACTGCGCGCGGTGCTCGCGCTGCCCGCCGAGCCCGTCTCGCTCGACACGCCGCTGCCCGACGCGGACACCGGCCTCGTGGAATTGATCGAGGATCAGGCCTCGGCCAGCCCGTTCGAGCAACTGGCCGACACGCGCATGCGCGACTGCGTGCGGTCGCTGCTGCGGTCGGTCACGCCGACCGAGGCCGACGTGCTGCGCCGGCGGTTCGGCCTCGGCGGCGCCGAGCCCGACACCTACGACGCGATCGCGCAGGATGCGGGGATGTCGCGCGAGCGCGTGCGGCAGATCGAGAAACGGGCGCTCGCCGCGCTGCGTACGGCCGCCGAGGCCGAGAACGCGCAGTCGTTTCTCGACGCTTGACCGCATCGAGCGCAGCGCCGATCGTGCCGCGTTCCGGCACGACCGTGCGCTGCGCGCCTGTGCTACGTTTGTCATTGACGCGCATCAAACTTTCTTCGTTGCGCGTCGCCACAATGGTTGACAGCCGACCGGCGCGTCGCTCGCCGCGTCCATTCCGTTTGTGCTTTCCGGGCCCCTCGCCATGCAGTCGACCGTTAGCCAGACGTACGAGGAAAACCGGTCCATCGCGGCCTGCCTGCGCGAGGCCGCGCAGTGGCTCGTCGACCAGGGCGCGAACCCGTACCGGGTCGCCGCGTACCGTGCGGCGGCCGATACCGTCGACGCGCTCGAGCGCGACATCCGCGGCGTGTTCGAAACCGGCGGCGTCGAGGCGCTCGGCGCGCTGCCCGACATCGGCGCGGGCGTCGCGCAGGCGATCGCCGAGCTGCTGGTGACGGGGCGCTGGCGCCAGCTCGATCGCTTGCGCGGCGATGCGGAACGCGCGTCGGCCTTCGACGCGGTGCCGGGCATCGGCCACGCGCTCGCGCTGCGCATTCATGACGCACTGCACATCGACACGCTGGAAGAGCTCGAACGCGCGGCCCGCAACGGCCAGCTCGAAACGATCGCGGGCGTCGGCCCGCGCCGCGCGGCCGGCATCCGCGCCGCACTCGACGACGTGCTGAGTCGCCGCCGGCGCTGGCAAGGTCACATGCAGAACGCCGATCCCGGCACGGAACCGCCCGTCGAACTGCTGCTTTACATCGACCGCCAATACCGCAACAAGGCGGCCGCCGGCGTGCTGCCGAGGCTCACGCACCGGCGCCTGAACGCGGACGGTTACATGCCGCCGCCCGTCATGCACATGACCAAGGGCGGCTGGCATTTCACGGTGCTAAGCCAGCATGCCGCGATGCGCACGCCGGAAGCCGGGCGCCCGACCGACTGGGTCTCGCTCTACTTCTACGACGCCGTGCAGTGCGAGCACCAGCGCACCGTCTTCACCGAAACGTACGGCGCGCTCGTCGGCAAGCGGATCGTGCGCGGGCGCGAGATGGAATGCCGCGTGTATTACGCAGGGTGAGTCATGCGTCAACGGTTTTGCCGACGTCGAGGGCGGCTCGAGCGGCGTCCCTTTTGACGTAACGGGCACGTCGCACCCGTTACGTCGCCACGTCCCCCCCTCCCGTCGAATCGCTACCGCTACGCCCGCCCTCGCGCAGGCTCGCCGCCTACGCGCTTTCCGCCTTCGCGCGGCGTGCCGGACGACGATGCGCGGCAATGCGCAGCAGCTTCTGGAACGACGGGCACTCGAGATGGTTCGCCGCCGGACACACGGCCGCATGCCGCAGCGCATCGCGCACCGCGCCGAGACGGCGGATCGTGCGGTCGAGCTCGTCGGCCTTGCCATCGAGCTTCGCGCGATCGATCGCGGGCCGACCGTCGCCGCCGACCATCGCGAGCATGTCGTCGAGCGAGAAACCGGCCTCCCGGCCGAGCGCGATCAACGCCAGGCGCTCCAGCACCGACGCGTCGTACTGCCGCCGCAGCCCGTGCCGGCCGATCGGTACGATCAGCCCCTTTTCCTCGTAGTAACGCAGCGTCGACGCGGGCAATCCCGAGCGCCGCGCCACGTCCGCGATGTCCAGTCGGCTCATGCTTGACCTCAAGTGAACTTGAAGTTGCAAGATAGTCGCTCGACTTCACGAAGACAAGCCCGGTGGAATCAGCCGCCGTCGCCGCGCTGCGCCGTTTCCTCGTGGCGATCGAGCGCGTCGAGCAGGTTGCCCGGCCGGCTCATCGCGGCCCTCAGCCTGGCGGCTTTCTCGATATCGGCCGGCGCGGTGAGCTTCGCGCCCTGATCGAGGTACTGTTGCGCGCGCGTCTCGCCTGCGGCGGCCGCCAGGCTCAACAACGCGTTCGCGGCGACCGGATCGGATGCGACACCGCTACCCGCGTAGTACTGCACGCCCAGCCGGAACAGCGAGGTCGCGGCCCCTTGGGCCGCAGCGAGCCGATACCATCTCGCCGCTTCGGCGTCGTCCTTGCGCACGCCCTGCCCGTTTTCATACATCAGGCCGAGATTGTTCTGCGCGTTCGCGTCGCCCTGTTCCGCGGCGAGTCGGTACCACTTGAATGCCTCGGTGTCGCTCTGCGTCACGCCGCGCCCGCTGTCGTACAGGTAACCGAGGGCGTTCTGTGCTTGCGGCTCGCCCTGATCGGCCGCGCGCCGATACCATTTGGCGGCTTCCGCGACATCCTGCGGCACGCCGGTCCCGGCGTCGTACATCAGCCCCAGATACAGTTGCCCGCGCGGCAGGCCCTGTTCGGCCGCGCGCCGGTAGAGCCGCACCGCTTCCGCGCTATCCTGCGGCGCGCCTTCGCCGTCCTCGTATGCGCGGCCGAGATTGCACAACGCATCCCCATTGCCCTGCGCGGCCGCGCGCCGATACCAGCTCACGGCCTCCGCACGGCTTTGCTCGACGCCGATGCCGGTTTCGTACAGCGTGCCGAGATTGTTCTGCGACGCCGCGTCGCCCTGATCGGCGGCCCGCCGGTACCATTTCGCGGCTTCGGCGGGATTCCGTTCGACGCCGTCGCCGTGCTCGTACATCAGCGCGACGCTGAATTCGCCGTCCAGATCGCCGCGCTTCGCCTTCGCCATCGCCGCGTCGAACGTCCCAGGCGCATCGTCGTGCCCGAGCCAGGCGGTACCGCCCCCGACGATCAATACCAGCGCGAGCGCAATGAGAATCGCAATACGGGCTTTCCGGCCCATTCGTCGTGCCTCGGTCATCTCTCAGTGTTCTCTTTGTTGTGGTTGCAACCGGTACGCCCGACCGCGCACCGGCGTCACTCGCCGCCGCAGTCGATCAGGTTGCGGCGCACGCGCCCGAGCAAGCGCACCAGCGTCTCGCGCTCGTCGGGCGTGAAGCCGCGCAGCCCGTCGTCGGCGACGGTATCGCCCACCTCCAGCATCTGCGGAAAGATCTCGCGCGACTTGTCGGTCAGCCGGATCACGAACGCGCGGCGGTCGTCGTCGTTCGCGACGCGCTCGATCCACCCATAGCTTTCCATCCGGTCGAGCAGCCGCGTGAGGGAGATCGGCGTGATCTCGAGCCATTCGGCGAGCCGCGCCTGGTTCATCTCGCCCTTCCACGTCAGGTACGCGAGCACGCGGCTTTGCGCCCGCGTCAGCCCGATGCGCTTCGCGCGCCGGTCGAACAGGCGCCCGTTCAGGCGGGCCACGTCGGCGATCAGGTAACCGATCCGGTTCTCGTAGGTCTTGTCCATGCGGCGATTATAGGGTCAAGCCGGAACCGACCCGAGGCTGGCGACTCGGCAATAAGCGGCTATATAATGAGCATGCTTATAATTTGCGCCATACCGGATCGCCGCCCACGGCGACCGCCGCACGGAGACACCCGCTTGAACCCCGCCGCCGACGCCCCCGCTTCGCCCGCCCTGAACCGGCCGATGCTGACCCTGTCGATCATGCTCGCCACGCTGATCCAGACCCTCGACAGCACGATCGCGAACGTCGCGCTGCCCCACATGCAGGGCACGCTGTCCGCGTCGCAGGACGAAATCACGTGGGTGCTGACCTCCTACATCGTCGCCGCGGCGATCGCGACGCCGCTCACCGGCTGGCTGTCCGACCGGCTGAGCGTGAAGCGGCTGCTGATCGTGTCGATCGCCGGCTTCACGGTTGCGTCGGCGCTGTGCGGGCTGTCGGAGACGCTCGTGCAGATCGTCGGCGCGCGGCTGCTGCAAGGCGTGTTCGGCGCCGCGCTGGTGCCGCTGTCGCAATCGATCCTGCTCGACATCAACCCGCGCGAGAAGCAGGGCCAGGCGATGGCGATCTGGGGGATGGGCGTGATGGTAGGCCCGATCCTCGGCCCGACGCTCGGCGGCTGGCTCACCGACAGCTACAACTGGCGCTGGGTGTTCTTCATCAACGTGCCAATCGGCGCATTCGCGCTCGCCGGCGTGATGACCTTCCTGCCGGCGCGCGCGCCGCGCCCGCACGTGAAATTCGACGCGTTCGGCTTCGCGACGCTCGCGCTCGCGATCGGCGCGTTCCAGGCGATGCTCGACCGCGGCGAACAGCTCGACTGGTTCGGTTCGTACGAGATCCGCATCGAGGCGCTCGTCGCGGCGCTCGGCTTCGCGTTCTTCCTCGCGCATACGGCGAGCGTCGGCAAGGCGTCGTTCTTCAAGTCGGAACTGCTGCGCGACCCGAATTTCGCAACGGGCACGCTGTTCATCTTCGTGGTCGGCGCGGTGCTGTATGCGACGCGCGCGCTGCTGCCGCCGATGCTGCAGAACCTGATGGGCTACCCGGTCGCGACGACGGGCCTCGTCACCGCGCCGAGCGGCGCCGGCACGATGATCGCGATGCTGTTCGTCGGGCGGCTGCTGAAATACGTGGATGCGCGAATGCTGCTGCTCGCGGGGCTGTCGATTTCCGCGCTCGCGCTGTGGCAGATGATGCAGTACACGGTCGTGCTGTCCGAAGCGGACATCGTGTGGCCCGGCGTGATCCAGGGCTTCGGTCTCGGGCTCGTGTTCGTGCCGCTGAGCGCGCTGTCGTTCTCGACGTTGCCGCCCGACCTGCGCGCCGACGGCACGGCCACCTACAGCCTGATGCGCAACATCGGCAGCAGTATCGGCATCTCGATCGTGCAGACGCTGATGACACGCAATACGCAGGTCGCGCATGCCGATCTCGCGGCCCACGTCACGCCGTTCGACCCGGCCGTGCAGGCGATCGTCGGCAGCCGCGTCGACATCGCACTGCTCGACCGCACGATCAACCAGCAGGCGACGATGATCGCGTACCTGAACGATTTCAAACTGATGTTCGTCGCGACGCTGCTGATGATCCCGCTATTGCTGCTGATCCGCCCGCCGCAGAAGGCGGCGAGCGTCGACGTCGCGCATGCGGCGATGGATTGACGAGCGCGCATGCGCCCGTCCGGGGCCGCGTCAGGCCTTCATCGTCCCGGTTCGCACGTAGCGCTCGTGCCACGACAGCGCCTCGGCGAGCAGATGCGGCGTGTGCTTGCCGAAGCTGTCGCGCGACGCGCGCTCGAAGTAGTCCTCGAGCATCGGCCGGTAGTCCGGGTGCGCGCAGCTCGCGATGATTTTGCGCGCGCGCTGCTTCGGCGACAGGCCGCGCAGGTCGGCCAGCCCCTGCTCGGTGACGACGACCGCGACGTCGTGCTCGGTATGGTCGACGTGGCTCGCCATCGGCACGATCCGCGAGATCGCTCCGCCCTTCGCGGTGCTGGCCGACATGAAGCACGACAGGTAGCCGTTGCGCGCGAAGTCGCCCGAGCCGCCGATGCCGTTCTGGATCTTCGTGCCCATCACGTGCGTCGAGTTCACGTTGCCGTAGATGTCGGCCTCGATCATCCCGTTCATCGCGATGCAGCCGAGCCGGCGCACGAGTTCCGGATGGTTGCTGATCTCCTGCGGGCGCAGCACGATCTTCTCGCGGAACGTCGCGATTTCGTCGGCGAAGCGCTGCACGGCGGCCGGGCTCAGCGACAGCGCGGTGGCCGATGCGAAGCTCAACGTGCCGTCGTCGAGCAGGTCGAGCATGCCGTCCTGGATCACTTCCGTGTACGCGGTCAGGTTCGAGAAGCCGGCCGAGCTCAGTTCCGCGAGCACCGCGTTCGTGATGTTGCCGACGCCCGACTGCAGCGGCAGCAGGTTTTCCGGCAGACGGCCGCGCTTCACTTCGTGGCGCAGGAAGTCGATCAGCTGCAGCGCGATCTGCTTGGACGTCGCATCGGGTGCGGTGAACGCATTGCTGCGATCGGGCGCATCGGTCTCGACGATCGCGACGATCTTGTCGGCCGGGCAGCGCAGGTACGGCTCGCCGATCCGGTCGTCGCTCTTCGTGAGCGGAATCGGCTTGCGGTGCGGCGGCAGCGCGGTGCCGTAGTAGATGTCGTGCATCCCGTCGAGGCCGAGCGGCTGGCGCGAATTGACCTCGAGGATCACGTGCTTCGCGCGCTCGAGCCAGGTCTTGTTGTTGCCGATCGACGCGGACGGAATCAGCAGGCCGTCCTCGCGGATGCCCGCGACTTCGACGATCGCGACGTCGAGATCGCCGTACAGCCCGAACCACGCGTATTGCGCGACGTGACTCAGGTGGACGTCCTGGTAATCGACTTCGCCGCCGTTGATCTTGTCGCGCAACGTCGGGTCGGACTGGTACGGCAGCCGCATCGAGATGCCGTCGGTGCGGGCAAGCGCGCCGTCGAGTTCCGGTGCGGTCGACGCACCCGTCAGCACGTTGATCCGAAAGTCCTCGCCGCGCGCGTGCGCCGCGTCGATGTGGGCGGCGAGCGCGGCCGGCACGGCCTTCGGATAGCCCGACCCGGTGAAGCCGCTCATGGCGACGGTCATGCCGGGGCGGATCAGCGCGGCGGCTTCGTTGGCGGTGCGGACGAGCGAACGCAGGGCGGGAGCGAGGATGCGTGAAGAAGACATGGCTGGTTATCTGACGCTTTGGTCTGTCGTTGACGTCGCGGGGGGTGTCTCCTGAGCGACGCGAAGCCCTTGGGGCCGCGAGGGGCGGCCCGGCACCACGGGCACGGTCGGAGTATCGCAGAGGCCATCGCCGCGAAATGTCCGCTGGATGCAAAAGATCCTTGCCGGATTTGCCGGGTATCGAACGAGCGTTCTGTGACAGGCGACCCGCCCCCGCCGAATGCATCCGAAAGGCGTGCGAAAGCATCGGGCGAATCATGGATTTGCGATCCCCCGACCGTCGCGCATCAATCGATGCGATTACGCCGACATTGACGGCCTCTGGCTCGGTAATCGCCGATACCGTCCGGCGCGGCCGATTGTCGCCCGATGCGGCTTTTCCGGACCTGACGGAGATCAAGGTCGCATGCGCTGCGCGACGCCGGCCACACGGCGCGAAAAACCGGCCAGATCCGCCTGCGAGGCCCGTCCGGCCTTGACAGCCGCGTGAGGCGAACCACACTGGAAGACAGGGTCGCCGACCGGATGGCCGCCCCGTTCACCCGTGCGTTTTTGGCCCGGCCGATGCCTGCAAGACGCGGTAACACTCCCGTATGTCAGGACATTGATCGAATAAAAAGCAACAAATTACAATTCCGTATATATTTCGCCGATGGACCAAAGAAAAACCGCCACACGCCCCGAGCCACCCCCGCCACGCACCTGGGATGCGCGGCTCGCGCGCTCGCTCGTCCGACCGCTCGTCGATACGCCGGTCACCCCGAATCACCTCACCACAGTTCGTTTGCTGATCGGCCTCGCCGGCGCCTGGTGCCTCGCGCACGGCGGCTTCGGCTGGAGCAATGCAGGCGCGTTCCTGATCGTGCTGTCCAACTTCGTCGACCACACCGACGGCGAGCTCGCGCGCATCAGCGGCAAGTCCAGCAAGATCGGTCATTTTTACGATCTGGCGGCCGATGCGCTCGTCACGGTCGCGCTGTTCGTCAGCATGGGCGTCGGCATCGTCGCCCAGGGCGGCCAGATGGCCGCGTCGCCGGTGCTGCTCGGCGCGGTGGCCGGCGCGGCCGTCGCGCTGATCTTCTTCCTGCGCATGCGGATCGAGTCGATCGCCGGCAAGGCCGGCACCAAGCAGGCGTTCGCCGGCGGCTTCGAGACGGAAGACGTGCTGTACCTGCTGCCGATCGTGACGCTCGTCGACGGCGTCGAGCCGTTCCTGCTCGCGGCGTCGATCGGCGCTCCGCTGTTCGCCGCCTGGGTCGTGATCGACTGGTGGCGCATCGTGCGGCGCGGCAACCTGCCGCAGAACCCGGCCGCGCAGAACCCAACCGAAATCCAGGCTTCCAAATGACTCCTAGCACGCGCGACGATTCCGTGCTGAGCCCGGCACGCCCCGCGCCCGTGCGCGCGGCCGCGGCCGATCCCGATCGCACCGTGGCCGACTGCGTCGGCCGGCTCGACCTCGACCGCCTGCGCGACGACTACACGCGCCAGGGCTCGTTCCTCTACCTCGACGCGTTCCTGCCGGCCGACGCGCACGCGAAGCTGGCGAATGCCGCCCGCGCGATGCAGGCCGGCCTGAACCGCAATTACCTGCCCGGCCACAAGCAGGGCGGCAGCGTGAGCCGCCATACGATCGACGAGCAAGCGCCGTACATCGCCGAGCTGTATCGCTCGAAGGCGCTGATCGGTTTCCTCGAGAAAATCACGGGCGACAAGCTGATGCTGTCGCCGGACGACGATCCGCACGCGTACGCGCTGTATTACTACACGAAGCCCGGCGACCACATCGGCTGGCACTACGACACGTCGTATTACGACGGTCGCCGCTACACGCTGCTGATCGGCGTGATCGACGAATCGTCGTGCCGGCTCGACTACGAACTGCACACGCGCAACCCGGACGTCGCCGACGAACCGGGCTCCGTGCAGATCGCCGACGGCGGGATCGTGCTGTTCGACGGCGACAAGCTGCGCCACCGCATCACGCCGCTCGGCCAGAACGAGATGCGCGTGTCGCTCACGTTCGAATACGTGACGAACCCCGGCATGCGGCCGTGGAAGCGCTTCATCTCGAACATGAAGGACGCGATCGCGTATTTCGGTTTCCGCCAGGTGTTCAAGCAACTGGCGACGCGACGCACGAGCGGGTCATGACACGCGCGGGCCTCATCCTGCTGTCCCTCGGGACCGCACTCTTCATCGCACTCCTGGCCTGGCAGGGCATCGGCGCGGTAGCGTCCACGTTCCTCGCGGCCGGCTGGGGCCTCGCGCTCGTCGCGGCGTTCCACGTCGTGCCGCTCGCGATCGACGCGGTCGCGATCTCCGTGATGTTCGGCCGCGGGCAGCCCGCCGCCGAACTCGGCAATGCGCTGCGCGCACGCTGGGTCGGCGAATCGGTCAACAGCCTGCTGCCCGCCGGGCAGATCGGCGGCCCCGTGCTGATGGTGCGCCACCTTGCGCAGCGCGGCACGCGGATGGCCGATGCGGCCGCCGCCGTGACCGTCAGCACGACGATGCAGGCGCTCGCGCAAATGGCCTTCGCGCTGATCGGCATCGCCGCGTTCAGCCTGTATGCGACGCACGAGTCGGTCGCGCACCTGCGCACGCCCGCGCTGATCGCCACCGGCGTGCTCGGCGCGCTCGCGGTGATGTTCTATCTGGCGCAGCGGCGCGGGCTGTTCGGCCGCGGGTTGCGCCTCGCGTCGAAGCTGCTCGGCCCGCGCGACTGGTCGTCGCTCGCCACGCGCGCCGACGCGATCGACGACGCGGTCGGCGCGCTGTACCGCGATCGCGCAAAAGTCGCGAAGACCTTTGCATTGAGTCTCGCCGGCTGGATCGTCGGCACCGCGGAAGTGTGGCTCGCGCTGCACTTCCTCGGGCATCCGGTGAGCTGGCTCGACGCGCTGCTGCTCGAAAGCGTCGGCCAGGCGATTCGCGGGGCGGCCTTCGCGATCCCGGGCTCGCTCGGCGCGCAGGAAGGCGGCTACCTGCTGCTCGCGCCGCTGGTCGGGTTGCCGCCCGACGCGGCGCTCGCGCTGTCGCTCGCGAAGCGTGCGCGCGAACTCGCGCTCGGCCTGCCCGGCCTGCTCTATCTGCATTTCAGTGAAAGAAACTGGCAGCGGCGCCATGCGCCGCAGCCGCTCGCCGACTGATCGTTCAGATCGCCGGCTTTTTGGTTGGAGAACCCATGCGAGCCATCATTCTTGCGGCAGGCCTCGGCTTGCGCCTGCAACAACCGCCCGAAGCGCAGTTCCCGAAGTGCCTGCTGCGCTTCGACGACGTGTCGCTGCTCGAGCGCCATCTGCGCGTGCTCGATGCCGCGGGCGTCGACGAGATCGTGCTCGGGCTCGGCTTTCAGCACGAGAAAGTCGAGCAGGAACTGAAGCGCCTCGGCCGTCAGGCCGAGATCGTGATCAACGACCGCTACGACCTCGGCAGCGTGCTGACCGTGCATACCGTCGCCGATGCGATGACGCGCGGCGGCGACGTGCTGCTGATGGACGCGGACGTGCTGTACGACGAGAACATCCTGCACGCGCTGGTGGCCGACGCCGACAAGCCGGTCGATCGCCTGCTGATCGATCGCGACTTCGAGGCCGGCGACGAGCCCGTCAAGCTGTGCCTGAAGAACGGCGTGCCGGTCGAGCTGCGCAAGCAGCTCGCGGTCGACCTCGACTACGACACGATCGGCGAATCGGTCGGCTTCTTCCGCTTCACCGAAGGCACCGCGCGCCGCCTCGCGGCGATCGTCGCCGGCTACGTCGACAGCGGCCGCGCGAACATGCCGCACGAGGAAGCCGTGCGCGACCTGCTGCTCGAAGGCGGCCATTCGTTCGACGTCGCCGACGTCACCGGCTCGCCGTGGATCGAGATCGACTTCCCGAACGACGTCGCACGCGCGACGCAAGACATTCTTCCCCTGATTCAACGCACCACCGCCGGAGCCGCACGATGAACGCACGCGAACCCAACTTCACCGAATCGCGCAGCGCGCGCCTGCGTCGCATGCTCGTCAGCAGCGACCTCGAATTCCTGATGGAAGCGCACAACGGCCTGTCGGCGCGGATCGTCCGCGAGGCCGGCTTCAAGGGGATCTGGGCGTCGGGCCTCGCGATCTCCGCGCAATTCGGCGTGCGCGACAACAACGAGGCGAGCTGGACCCAGGTGGTCGACGTGCTCGAGTTCATGGCCGACGCGAGCGACCTGCCGATCCTGCTCGACGGCGACACCGGCTACGGCAACTTCAACAACGTGCGCCGCCTCGTGAAGAAGCTCGAGCAGCGCGGCATCGCGGGCGTCTGCATCGAGGACAAGCAGTTCCCGAAGACGAACAGCTTCATCGACGGCGAGCGCCAGCCGCTCGCCGAGATCGACGAGTTCTGCGGCAAGATCAAGGCCGGCAAGGATTCGCAGACCGATCCCGATTTCTCGATCGTCGCGCGCGTCGAGGCGCTGATCGCGGGCTGGGGAATGGACGAGGCGCTGCGCCGCGCGAACGCGTATGCGGAAGCCGGCGCCGATGCGATCCTGATCCACAGCAAGCTGTCGCGTCCGGACGAAATCCTGCAGTTCGCGCGCGAATGGAGCGGCAAGGCGCCGCTCGTGATCGTGCCGACCAAGTACTACAGCACGCCGACCGACGTGTTCCGCCAGGCCGGCATCAGCACCGTGATCTGGGCGAACCACCTGATCCGCGCGTCCGCGTCGGCGATGCAGGCCGTCGCGCGCGAGATCCACGAGAACGAAACGCTGATCAACGTCGAAGACCGCGTCGCGTCGGTCAACGAGATCTTCCGCCTGCAGGACGCCGACGAGTATTCGGCGGCCGAGCGCATCTACCTGTCGTCGTCGTCGCGCGCGTCGAACGCGGCGGTCGTGCTCGCCGCGAGCCGCGGCAAGGGCCTCGAAGCCGTCACCGAAGACAAGCCCAAGGTCATGCTGCCGGTCGCCGGCAAGCCGCTGTTGCGCTGGCTCGTCGACGGCTTCAAGAAGCAAGGCGTAAACGACATCACCGTGGTCGGCGGCTACCGCGCCGATGCGATCGACACGTCGGGCATCAAGCTCGTCGTCAACGAACGCCATGCACAGACGGGCGAGCTCGCGTCGCTCGCGTGCGCGGCCGAACGCCTGACCGGCGACACCGTGATCTCGTACGGCGACCTGCTGTTCCGCAGCTACATCCTGCGCGACCTCGCGGAGAGCGAGGCCGAGTTCAGCGTGGTGGTCGATTCGTCGCTGACCGAGCCGTCGAACCAGAGCGTGCGCGACTTCGCCCTCTGCTCGGCAGCCGACGATCGCGGCCTGTTCGGCCAGAAGACCTACCTGCAACGCGTGTCGAGCGACGTCGCCGCGGGCACGCCGCACGGCCGCTGGATCGGCCTGCTGAACGTGCGCGGCGCCGGCGTCGACCGCCTGAAGGCGATGCTCGCGACGCTGCAGGCGCGCCCTGATTTCGACACGCTCGACATCCCGTCGCTGCTGAACGAACTGATCGCCGCCGGCGAGAAGATCGAGGTGCAGTACGTGCACGGCCACTGGCGCGGCGTCAACGACCTGGAAGACTTCCGTCGCGCGGGCGACTTCGCGCACGGCCAGACGCCGCTGTCCGAACCGGGCGCCGGCAACGGGGGCGCGCAATGATCGAAGCGGCCCAGTTCGTCGAGGCCGCGCGCGAACGCGGCTTCGACTGGTACGCGGGCGTGCCGTGCTCGTACCTGACGCCGTTCATCAATTACGTGCTGCAGGACCCGACGCTGCACTACGTGTCGGCCGCGAACGAAGGCGACGCGGTCGCGCTGATCGCAGGCGCGACGCTCGGCGGCAAGCGCGGGATCGCGATGATGCAGAACTCGGGGCTCGGCAACGCGGTGAGCCCGCTCACGTCGCTGACCTGGACGTTCCGGCTGCCGCAGTTGCTGATCGTCACGTGGCGCGGCCAGCCGGGCGTGGCCGACGAGCCGCAGCACGCGCTGATGGGACCGATCACGCCCGCGATGCTCGACACGATGGAGATCCCGTGGGAGACGTTCCCGACCGACCCCGAACAGGTCGGCCCGGCGCTCGACCGCGCGATCGCGCACATGGACGCGACGGGCCGCCCGTACGCGCTCGTGATGCAGAAAGGCAGCGTCGCGCCGTATGAACTGAAGGCGAATCCGGCCGCGAAGCCGCGCGCGCACGTCGCCGCGCAATCGTCGTCGCGCGCCGGGTCGGCCGATGCATGGCCGACCCGCCACGACGCGTTGCAGCGCGTGATCGCGCATACGCCGGTCGATTCGACCGTCGTGCTCGCGTCGACCGGCTTCTGCGGCCGCGAACTCTACGCGCTCGACGATCGCCCGAATCAGTTGTACATGGTCGGCTCGATGGGCTGCGTGACGCCGCTCGCGCTCGGCCTCGCGCTCGCGCGCCCCGACCTGCGCGTGGTGGCCGTCGACGGCGACGGCGCCGCGCTGATGCGCATGGGCGTGTTCGCGACGCTCGGCACCTACGGCCCGGCCAACCTCACGCACGTGCTGCTCGACAACGGCGCGCACGAATCGACGGGCGGCCAGGCGACGGTGTCGCAGCATGTGTCGTTCGCGGGTGTCGCGGCCGCGTGCGGATACGCGTCGGCGGTCGAAGGCGATACGCTCGACGTGCTCGATGCGGCGCTGGCCGCCACGGGGAATGGTGCGCAGTTCGTTCGCGTGGCGATCCGCACGGGCGTGCCCGACGGCCTGCCCCGCCCGACCGTCACGCCGGTCGAGGTCAAGACCCGTCTGATGCGGCACATCGGCGCCGCGCAGACCGCCGCCCACGTTGAAGGAGCTCATTGATGCTGCTGCTGAACCCCGGCCCGGTCACGCTCACCGAACGCGTGCGCCGCAGCCTGCTGCAACCCGATCTGTGCCATCGCGAAAGCGAGTTCTTCGACCTGCAGGATGAAGCGCGTGCGCGCCTCGTCGCCGCATACGAACTCGATCCGGCCGAATGGGCCGCCGTGCTGATGACGGGTTCGGGCACCGCCGCCGTCGAGAGCATGATCGCGGCGCTCGTGCCGCAGGACGGCAAGCTGCTCGTGATCGAGAACGGCGTGTACGGCGAACGGATCACGCAGATCGCCACGCAGTACGGGATCGCGCGCGACGTGTTGAAGCACGAGTGGATGCAGGCGCCCGATCTCGCGCAGATCGGTGCGAAGCTCGACGCGGGCGGGTACTCGCATGTCGCCGTGATTCATCATGAAACGACGACGGGCCGGCTGAACGATCTCGGCGCGATTGCGGAAGTGTGCCGTGCGCGCGGCGTGAAGATGCTCGTGGATGGCGTCAGCAGCTTCGGCGCGGAAGCGATCGATTTTGCCGGTGGCGACATCGACGCCGTTGCCGCGACCGCGAACAAGTGCCTGCACGGCGTGCCGGGCGCGGCGTTCGTGATCGTGCGCCGCAGCGCGCTCGCGAAGGCGGCGAGCCGGACTTACTATCTCGATCTCGGTCGGCTTGCGAAGCTGCAGGATCAGCGCAATACGCCGTTTACGCCGTCCGTGCACGCGTATTACGCGCTCGTCGAGGCGCTGCGCGAGTTTGATGAGGCCGGCGGCTGGCGTGCACGGCATGCGCATTACAAGGCGCTCGCGGATCAGGCGCAGGCGGGGCTTGCTGCGCGCGGGATGCCGCTGGTGTTGCCTGAGGGCGAATCGTCGGTCGTGCTGCGTGCGTATCGGTTGCCGCAGGGCGTCACGTACGAGACACTGCATGATGGGCTGAAGGCGCGTGGCTTCGTGATTTATGCGGGGCAAGGCGGGCTGTCGAAGGAGCTGTTCCGCATCTCCACGATGGGCGCGATTCAGGCGGCCGATGTCGAGCGGTTGCTGGACGGGTTTACGGCGTTGACGCGGTAAGCGTCGTCCGCGACTTCGCCATGAAACGCCCGCAAGGGCCTTTTTTGTTGTCATTTGCAAATTACTGGGGCGTGGAACGCGTTGTCGGCATTCGGCCGATACTGTTGAAAAACTCGGCTCGGACGACGTCCATAGCTCGCTTGCGCTTGCGCTTGCGATGAGGTTCGA